>CALVZC010000008.1 GCA_944372425.1 uncultured Bacilli bacterium | reverse complement strand
TTTCAAAGAAAATTATTTTATACTGTTGCAGTATAGAGTAATTTTCTTTTTTATGCTATAATCATCTCGACAAATTATTTATCGAGCAGATCAACTTTAGTTAGTTGGTCTTTTTTTATATTTTAAAGGATAAAATGAGCAAATAAAAAAATCCTAGTAAACAATATAATGTCACTAGGATTTTTATTAATTTAATAAACAATAACTATAATCAAGTATTAATAATCTTTCTTTTATCATTTTATTTATTTTCTTATTTTTAAAATCTGTGTTATAGATATTGAATAATATTTCGATAGAAAATTGTTTCTTTTCCATTTCTGATAATTCTAAATACTTGGCTGAAAAAAGTAATAGATGTTTATAAATACTAAAGTTTATTATTTTTTTAGAATTCTTATAATCTAAAATCGTTAGTATTTGTTTTAATAAAATAATAATATCTCTCGTATTAAAATTTGTGTTGAAGTATTTGTTTTCAGCTATGTAAAGTGCTATTCTTACTTTATCTATATTACTCAACACATCAAATTGATGTAGTAATTTTATGACCTTTATCGTGTTACTTTCTAATAGCATAATTTTCCTCTTTTCATTGATTTTACTGGGTTACAAGACATTTACCAAGTAATTATTTGTGTCTTTATTGTATTCATCCAACTCTTTGTCTCATTCCACCAGATAATGATGCTGGATATTTATTAATAAAATCATATAATCCATATTTTTTTAGAAGGTTAATAACCTTTTTTTTATTTTCTTCTGTTAATTTATTTTCTATTTCTAATCCAACTAGACAATTTTCTAATATTGTTCGCCAAGGAAAGAGCGAGTCTTTTTGTAGCATGTAACCGATTTTTGTGTTAGGTTTATTAAATATTATTTCTCCAGAGCTTTTTTTTTCAATATTTGCTAGTATTGATAATAGAGAAGATTTTCCACAACCAGATGGACCCACAATTGATATTAATTCATTTTGATTTATATCTAATGTAATATCTTTTATTGCTTCAATTTCTCCGTTTAAATCATGATATATTTTTTGTAAGTTTTTAATTTTTAGGATATTATTCATCTATTACCTTATACATTAAATCTTCATATGGTACTTTTTCTTTTAGTTCCCCAGCACTTATCATTATTTCTTGTAAATGCATAAATGCTTCTTCAGTAAATTCTGTTGTTTGTGGCCAACTATCTTGTTTTTTATATCTTTCTATTACTTGCGTTAAGTCATTTAGTGAAGTATCAGGGAAAAATTCTAATATTGATTCAGCGATTACACTGCTTTCATTTTCATGTACAAAATCTAATCCTTTTTGAATTGCTTTTGTAAAGTTTTTAATTATTTCAGGATTTTCTTCAATGTAACTTATTCTTGCACTGTAAGATGTATATGGAACAATTCCTCCTAATTCACCAATTGATGCTACAACATAACCATATCCTTGTTGTTCAATTTCTAGTGCATTTGGTTCTCTTAGTGCAAGTATAAGAAGTCTCTATTTTTGAATATTTTTTAGTATAAATATGATTAAATCAAATATATTTGTATTGGTAGGTGATATATATTAATCAAAGAAAATACTTGTATTTTAGTTTTTTCATTATTTTTATTTTAGTTGTTTCTATTTTGTTATTTCCAAGGGATAAGGATGAGAAACTGAGCAGTAGCAAAATGACTGTTTCTGTTATGAGTGTAGGAAAAGATACCTTAACTGTTCGTGATGATAAAGATATTGTTTATACTTTTCAGGCGCAACAAAATGATGTTGAAGTTGGAGAAATTGTCGTTATTGAATATACTGGATTACTTGATAAGAGTACAGAAGTTCAAAAAGGTATGATTATAGGGATTGTTCCTATTTCTAATGATGAAGATTATATTATTCAATCTAGATCGGGTGGAATTTTTGATCAATTTGAGACTTTGGCTAATAATAAACTTAAAACGATGACTCTGGATGAAAAAATAGGTCAATTGTTGTTAGTTCGTTATCCTGGAAGTAATGCTTCCGAGGCTTTGGAAAAATATAAATTTGGTGGCTTTGTTTTTTTTGAAAATGACTTTAAAGATAAAACAGAAGCTGAAGTTCAAAATATGATTCGTGATTTACAAAAGATAGCTAATATTCCATTATTAACAGCAGTTGATGAAGAAGGTGGAAATGTGGTTAGAGTTAGTAGTAATCCTAATCTTGCCTCTTCTCAGTTTTTATCATCAAGACAACTTTATCAATCGGGTGGCTTTGATTTGATTAAAGAAGATACTATAAAAAAGAGTAAATTATTAAATAATTTAGGATTGAATTTAAATTTGGCTCCAGTAGTAGATGTGTCTGTTGATCCTAGTGATTATATGTATGATAGAACTTTGGGAGAGGGAGTAGAACTTACATCTACTTATGCTTCTGTAGTGATTAATGCTAGTAAGAATACAGGAGTTTCTTACGTGTTAAAACATTTTCCAGGTTATGGGGATAACAGTGATACGCATCAGGGAACTGTATTAGATAATAGAACATTTTCTTCTATAGAAACTAATGATTTACCACCATTTGAATCGGGAATTGAATCAGGTGCAGAAGCTGTTTTGGTTAGCCATAATACAGTGGTAAATATCGATAGTAACAATCCTGCTTCTTTATCTCCAAGTATTCATAATTTATTAAGAAATAATTTAGGTTTCACGGGGGTTATTATGACTGATGATTTATCTATGGGAGCAGTTTCATCTATTGAAAATGCAACTGTTAAAGCACTTTTGGCAGGAAATGATATTATTATGACCACAGATTATGAAAAAAGTGTAAAGGAAATAAAAGATGCTTTGGAAAATGGTACTATTAGTGAGCAATTAATCGATGATGCTAATCATAGAATTATTTCTTGGAAATATTATATGGGACTTATGTATAGTGCTCAGAAATAGAAAAAGAGTTGATTATTGACGGATGTCAATAGTCTTTTTTTGTAAAGTATTATTTTCTATGTTTTTTCATAGGTTTAAATAAAGGAGATGAGTTATGGATTCTATGGATATTATAAAAAGTAGAGAAGTAAAAAATAAGCATAAGGAAATACTTTTTGAGGTGGCTCTTTCCTTAAATAAGGAGTTATTTGATGAAAATAAAATTTCATATAAAATGTTTAAATATACAGAAGAGAATATTTTAAAGGAATTAAAAATATTGAGTATAAGTAGTGCTTGTTCTAGTATGTGAAAACGATATGGTATCGTATCGTTAGAAAGGAGAAGAAAAGTTGGATCTATATACTGTTCGAAAGCAGTTAAATATGGGAATGCCACTTACAAGTATAAAACTTAGAGTAACAGATTATGCAAGAGTATCAACAGAGCATTTAGAACAAAAGAAATCTCTTCAAAATCAAGTGGAACATTTTGAACAATATATAAAAGAAAATCCAAATTGGACTTATACACCCGGTTATGTAGATGATGGAATCACTGGTACAAGTGATGTTAAAAGAGAAAAATTTATGCAAATGATTGAAGATGCTAGATGTGGTAAATTTGATTTAATCGTTACCAAGGAAATTTCTAGATTTTCAAGAAATACTCTTGATAGTATTAAATATACTAGAGAACTTTTATCTTATGGAGTGGCTGTATTATTTGTAAATGATAATATTAATACGGCACAGCCTGATTCTGAACTTAGATTAACCATAATGGCTTCTATGGCACAAGATGAAATTAGAAGATTATCAGAACGTGTTAAATTTGGTATGAATCGTGCTATAGAACGTGGTGAAATACTTGGAAACGATTTATTTTATGGGTATAAAAAAGATAAGGATACTGGCGTATTAAACATTATTGAAGAAGAAGCAAAAGTTGTTAGAAGAATTTATGAATTATATGCAGTTGAAGAATTAACACTTTCTAAAATTGTTAAAACTTTAAATAGTGAGGGATTAAAAACTTGTCAAGGTAAGAAATGGTGTATATCGGGAGTTTCAAGAATGATAGAAAATCCTAAATATAAAGGATATTATTGTGCAAGAAAATCCGAAATAGTAGATTATATGACTAAAAAGATAAAATATTTTGAAAAAGATGATTGGGTTATTTATGAAGATAAAACAAGAATACCACCAATTATTGATGAAGATTTGTGGAATAGAGCCAATCATCGTTTAATAGCAAGAAAGAAATTTTTTAGCAAACGAAAAGAAGACAAAAGTATTTATAAAAATAGATACTTATATAGTGCTAAAATATATTGTGCTGAACATAATACGCTTTTCCACAGAAGAAAATTTAGAAAAAATAAAAAAGATATTACTTGGGTTTGTTCCGAATATTTAAAGAATGGTAAAGCAACTTGTGATTCACCTAATATTAGAGAATCTGAATTAGATGTCATTTTCAAAGATTTAATTTGTAAACTACAAATAGATTCTAATGAAGTTATTGATACTCTTATGAGCTATTATAAACATTTAGAAATAGATACTCTTATAGATGAAGAAATAAGTTTAAGAGAGAAAGAAATCAATAAGCTTTATGCTAAAAAAGATAAGTTATTAGAACTTAGCCTACAAGATAATTTATCAAATACAGAGTTTTACGAAAGAAATAATTCATTCAATGAAAAGATTCAAGTTCTTGATAATGAACTTCATCAGTTAAGAAGTGATAAAGAAAAAATAAAAGAAACAACTGATAAAACAAAAGAACTGGCTGAGATTTTGAGAACAAAAGTTAATTCTAAATCTACAATAAATAAAATAATTAGTTTTTTACTAGACCATATCGTAGTATCTAAAATTTGCAAGTGTAAAAACAATATGGAAGTAAATATATTTTTATCTTACAAAGAGAATGATGAAACAAAAAAACTTCAACCGATTTTAAGAAGTAGTTATGAATTTAAAAGAGGATACGACACACAAGGAACTAAAAGATACAAAGTCTATTACCAAGTGAATTGTTATTTTTGTCTATAAAAAGACATATAATTTTTCACTTGGTGACTTCATTCTCTTATTCTTTGTTCAAATAGTGTTACAAAGTCCCCAAGTCCACCGATGAATGCACCACCCATTGCAGCAAATGCAACACTAGTGTCTATTGTTACATCCGTTTTAGGATCGATTCCATTTTCTTTTAATGCCCATTCAAGTGTCATTTCTGGCATTCCTCCAGCTCTACCACCAATTACATATTTACCTTTTAGATCTTCTAATTTAAAATTATCTATTTTTTCTCTTGATACTAAAAAGCTTCCATCTTTTTGAGTTAATTGTGCAAAAGTTTTTAAATAATCTTTTTCGCCTCCATTATATACGTAAAAGGCTGTCTGCTAGAGGATGGTTATACTTTCAAAAAAGTTTAGGTGCCTAAAAGTAATAAGAGTAAAGAGCTAGTTTACTATGTAGATTTAATGATATCGTTTTAGCTTAAAAAAACTTGCCTAATTAGGCATATACAATTTTGTTAATGTTTGCTAATATGAATTTGAGGTTGGTACTTATGGATCAACAGAAAATGGGAATGTTTATTAGTGAGCTTAGAAAAAAAAATAAATTAACCAAAAAAGAATTAGTTAATATGCTTGAAATAATGGATACTTCTGTATTTAAATGGGAAGGGCTTGTATAGTCCTTTTTTCTATGTTAACATAAGGATACTATGGGAATATTTGAAGAAGATTATTAGAAAAATGAACATAAATTAAAAATGTTATATGGTACGTTTTTTTTGCCGATTTAATATGGTTAAATTATTCCTTTTCTAATCATAATTATCATAATACTAATGGTGAGAAATATTGAAAAAGCCCTAAAAAAAGAAGAATATATTAGTGTTGAAAAAGAAAAAATAATAAAAAAGCTATGAGTATTTTAAACATTAGATATGATTTGAATATAGGTAATCACTATAAAGAAAGCTATCAAAATTTAAGTTGTGATTAATAATTCAAAAATAATGCAATTTTAAAGCAAAATTAAGACAAAAAAATTATTAAAAAAACATAGTAACTGATGTAATTGATACACTAGGTAAAACTTTTAGAAAGTTTTAAAATTTATGATACAATATTAATAGAAAAAAGAGGTGCTACGATGTTAGATATAATATTCGATTTAGCTAAAATTCAAAGTAAGATATCTGGTTTTAATAATCTATTAAAAACTCATATTATGAATATCTAATTAATGAATTTGGAGTTTTATTCACATATCACTTAAATCGTATTGAAGGAACTAATACTACTTTAACTTTAAGCGATACAAAAAAAATTATAAATAATACTTATAATTTTAAAAGTGTAATTGATAGACATAAACAAAGAGAAATTAGTGAAACATTAAATCATCAAAATACTTTTAGATATATTTGTGAAATTATTAATAAAGATGAAGATATTATTACGATTATTAAGAAATTACATCAAATTATGGTAGTGGAATTATTGTGGTGCAGGTAATTATAAAGAAAGAGAAACCTATTTAATTAATAGTAATGGAAATGAAATTAATTTTACGAAACCTCAATATATAGTATCTAGAATGGAAAAAGTTAAATAAAAATATGAAAATGAGTGGCAACAATTAACTGTATTTGAAAGAGCTGTAAGACTACATATGGCAATTACGAATATCCATTCGTTTATTGATGGTAATGGTAGAATAGCTAGACTAATTATTAATTAATTCACCTGTATTAATTAATGAAAGTCAAAAAATTTCTTACTATGCTATGATAGAAGAAATTAATGTAAATACTAATTATGAAGATAGTCCATTAAAATTGGTGATATTAAACTATTTAGTCAAATAGTACAACAATTATCATGCCATTTAAAAATATGCAAAAGTATTTTGAAGAACAATAGAAGCATATTTTTTTTACAATAAAAGAAGGAATAATTATGTAAAATTAAAAAATAATGTACATAGGAATAAAAATTTTAGAAAAAAATGAAATTAATGTACAAATTACCATTTTCTTAATCGAAGAATTGGTAATTTTGTTAGAACATTTGTCAGACAAATGCTTATTTTATTCTGATTTTAAAAAATGAATTGTCATACAATCATCATATTTATTTTTTAAAGTCAGACATTTAGATTATTAAGATATCCTTATATTTAGGGGTAAACTTCCCACTTGATAGTTGTTTGTCAGACTTAGTTATCTTGTTTCTAAGAAGTACAGGATTTTTTACCTAAAACTTAAAATTTAAAAAATATCAAAATTAGACTATGGGATTATAGAATAATAAAAAACTCATTTTTTATTAGAAAAAATGAGTATAAGTTTTATGCTTAATCTAAAGTGTTATATTATCTAAAATATTGATTAAGTCTTGATAATTATTCTTTATTGAAATCTTATTTTTAATTTTAAAACTATTTCCTTCTACAATTTTGTTTTCAATTTCTTTTAGATAATCGTTATCCAGTTCAAAACTATTATTTTTAATATTAATCTTTACATGAGTAATTTTATTATCTTCTAGCATATAAACTATTTCGTAATTGGTATTATTTACATTTTTAATCTTACGATTTATTTCATATTGTATACCGTTATGTCCTTTATCAATCACTTCATTAAATAATTCTACTATCTCATTTTTTGTGATAACAGATAGTGTCAAATCTTTTAAATCATTAAGAGTAATTTTTTTATTAAACTGTTTTTCATTTAGAAAATATTGTAAGTTTTTTAAGTCATCATATACATCTTTGGGTGCATAACTCAAATCATTATCTCCATGAGGTACTAACCTGTTTTTATAATATTCTCTTTCTTCGTTAGTTAAATCAGGTTCATTGTTAAGTTTATGATTTTCTAAAAAACTTATTTGTTCTTTCATATAATCAGATTCATAAATAGTGGATAGGTCAAATCCTTCTATAAAATATGTATTATATCCATCATAATTTTTTTCATAGCTAGTGCCAATACCTAAAAAGTAAACATATCCTTCTTTGGAAGTAATACTTGCACTTTTAATAATGGTATGATCATATTTGGTAAAACAATAATTATTAGGGTTTTTATTTTTTGGACCTAGCTCATATACTTCGTTTGATGAACATTTGTATGCTGTATAAAATAAACTATCATATCTTTTATAATAGTTATAATAGTTGTTCTCAGAATAATTAATTTCATCTTCAATGTTATAATAAATAATTGGCTCTCTATGGTAAATGGATACAGCTATATAATCAAATAGTAATAATCCTCCAAAAACTAAAAAAGGAATAGCAATGTGCCATAGTTTTGTCTTTTTATTCACAATAATAGGAATATAAGCTGTTATTAATGTGATGGTAATTATAGCTAATAAACGAAATGATGTATAAATATTTAAGGTAAAAGAATAAAATATAAGAATTATACCAATTAGAAACGTTAAAAATATAAGTCTATCTTTTTTTCTTGTTCTTTGATTTTCTTCTAAATTTTTCATTAATAAATCATCTACTTTCTCTAAAACATTTTCTTTTTTTATTTTTTCTCCATTTAATAATTCACTAATACTAACACCAAGTTCTTCAGACAATGGTCTTAAAAGTGAAACATCAGGGCATCCTAAACCTCTTTCCCACTTGGATATAGCTTGAATGGTTACAGATAAAGATTCTGCAAGATCCTTTTGCGTTAATTTTTTTTCTTTTCTTAGTTGGTAAATAAATTTACCTATTTTTTCATAATCCACTAGTTTTCCTCCTTTCACATCAAGATTAACATTTGTATTTTTTTTTCACAATCAACTCTTCGTTTAATATTTGATTAAACATTTAGTTTAGTTGTTTATTTTGAAAAAGTAGTTATTAACAATTATACCATGTAATGAATGTTACAGTTCAGACTAAATAGAAATTTCTAAAATAAGAATTCCTTTTAAATAAAGGAATAGAAGATAAATTTGAGAAACAAACAATTGAATGTTTTAATAAAAACTATAATTTAATTTTTAATAAAAAAAATAATAGAAATGATAAAGATAAGAGAAATAATCATGAAAATTAGAAAACTACAATAGGTAGTTTTTTCTTTAAAAAAAGGGAGGAATGATAATTAATCATATCTATAAAAACATAAATAACGACAAGACTCATAAGATTTTATTAGGTGAGAATATGGAGGAATTTGTTTACTCACAAGATTTAATCTTATCAGAAAAATATTTAAATTTAATATTAGAAAAATTTCTATCTAAAAAATTATATGAAGATAATTTCATTAGTTTTGATATTTATGAAAAAATTAAGGAAGAAATTGACAATGAAATATCAGAAATTAGTCTAGAATTTAAAAATTTATTGAAAGATAAGAAAATAAAGATACAAAACTTGTGACTTAGAGTCATAATGCACACGAAAGGAGAGAAAGTATTTGATTTTTGCTGAATACCAAAAATATAATTTATTAGAAGAAATTAAAAAAGAAATTTTATCAGGTAAATCGATTTATGATTTGAATTTAAGAGTTACTTTTTATGCTAGAGTATCTAGTGATAGTGATGAACAGGCAACATCAGTTGTGAATCAAGTGGATTATTTTACGAACTTAATTAAATCAGCTCCTAATTGGATATTTATAAATGGTTATATCGATGAAGGTATAAGTGGTAAAAGTGTTAATAAAAGAGATGCCTTTTTACAGATGATAGAGGATGCCAAAAATGATCGGTTTGATTTAATTTTAACGAAAAGTGTTCCTAGATTTGCTAGAAATACTTTGGATAGTATTAAATACACACAAGAATTATTAAAATATAGTGTTGGTGTTTATTTCTTAAATGATAATATTAATACTTTTTTATCTGATTCTGAATTCCGTTTAACTTTGATGGCAAGTATTGCTCAAGATGATTTAAGAAAGTTATCAGAGAATGTAAAGTTTGGATTAAAACAGTCAATTAAAAGAGGGGTAGTATTAGGTAGTAATAATATTTATGGTTATGTAAAAAATAAGGGCACTTTAGAAATTGTAGATAAAGAAGCAGTTGTAGTAAAAAAAATATTTACTTTATATGATAGTTATTGTAGTTTAAAAAAGGTTTCTATTGCTTTAGAAAAATTAGGTTACTTTAATCGTAAAGGAAAAGTTTTTGATACAACTACGATTCGAAGAATTCTAATGAATCCGAAATATAAAGGTTATTATTGTGGTAATAAAACAACTGTCTTAGATTATAAATCAGGAATTACTAAAAAGGTATCTAAAGATAAATGGTTAATTTATAAAGATAATGGAAAAATCCCACCAATTGTAACAGAAGAATTATGGGATAGAGTAAATTATGAACTAGAAAAGAAACAGATTTGTTATAGTAATAAACAAAGACTAGTAGTTCGTTCCAATTATGCTTATAGTGGCAAATTGATTTGTAAGGAACACAATGTCGCTTATACTAGATCAGGTGTTAAAAAGGGAAGAGTAAATGATTATCATTATTGGTCTTGTAGATTATATAAAAGAGGAATTGAATGCTGTGAGAGTCCTCTGTTAAAAGAAAATGAAATAGATATTTTATTTAAAGATATAATTAGTAAATTTTTAAAGAATAAAGATAAAGTAAAAAAAAGCTTAATGAATAGAGTAAAAGAACATCATATCTATAGTAATCTTACTCAAAAGGTATCTAGTTTAAATAAAAAATTAACGGAACTAGAAATAAAAAAAGAAAAACTACTGGAATTAGTTACTAATAACTTTATAACCAATCAAGAATTTAGTAAAAAGAATGAAAAGGTTAATATTGAAATGAACAATATAAAAGCAGAATTAAAAGATATTGAAATTAAAAATAATCATAAAGACAACTTTGAAGAAAAATTAGAAATTCTTTACAAACAACTAGATAAAGAACTAGATATTGACTATAACTTTACTAGTTTTATGGATTTACTAATTGATAAAGTCTATGTTTCTAAAATCAATAATAATCGTAATCAGCTAAAGCTAGATATTTTATTAAAAACTGGTATTCATAGACCATTTCATTACGACAATAAACAATCCATCCGAAGTCAATTAATTAATTTAAAAAATGATTATATAAAGTTTGCTTTAGACAAACTTAAAAATATTCCCTTAAACGACCATTATCTATATAGTAGCTTCACTTCCAGAAAAACCAATATCGACATCTCCGGATAAAACAGCAGCTGTTACTTTGTCTGCTCCATTAGCAAGGGATAGTTCAATTTCTATACCAAAATCTTCAAAGAAACCTTCACTTATTGCAACATATTGTGGTGCATAAAAAATACTATGTGCTACTTCGGCAACACTTACTTTTGTTAAATTCTTTTCTTTTTTATTATTGTCATATAGTGTTATTAGACAAATACAAAATATTAGCAAAATACCTAATGTAGTAACTATTTTTTTTCTCATAATAACCTCCTTAAAATAATTACAGTGTATTATATGCTTAACATAAAAAATGGCAAATAACACTTGGTTTTACATTTTTTATATTTTTGGTCATATATATTATTGAAAGGAGTGTATAAATATTGGAAAGTAATATATATATTGTGCAAGCAGGAGATAGAATTTTTATGGGGAATAATGCAAAAATCTTTTAATTTATAAAAATATAGACAAAATTATTAAAAATATGATAAACTGATTAAGTAGAGGTGGTATAAATGGAATATACATGCAAGGACGGAACTAAAGTAATAGTGAATGGTGATGAAGTGCAGTATGGTGAAAGTGCAGTACGAAAAAATGTAATAGGAGCAAATTTTATTCATGGTACTTTTCGTGGTGGTTATCTTTCTACATTTAATGGTTGTTTCAGCGACGAATTAATTAATGTAGAATCAGGGCTTGGAGATATTGTTAGTGCAAAAATAGGAGATATTAGTGTTGCTTATGAGATGTTGAAATCAAAAATTGGTACTATTGATAGTTCAAATATATTTGAGTTAGCACAAATAGTTTTAGAAACTGTAGATGATTTCTTTGGAGGTTTTGATAATATTGATGAGAGAATGAATTATTATTATCCTGATGATTTTGTGGAAAGTGAGAATAATAAAATTTCTGATTTGAAAGGTACTGGAGCAGCTATGTGTGTAGAAAGAGCTGCTGTTTCTCAAAATTTATTAAAATCTTTAGATATAAATAGCTATTTTAAAACGTCTGGTATTAAAAAAAATAACAATGAAGAAGTACACAGTTATAATTTGATAGAATATGATAATAGATTTTATATATTCGATTCATCAATACCTAATTTAATAAATGGACAAGCAAATCCTTTAATAGCAGAAATAGATAGAGAAACTTTTGATTTATTAAGTGCTCCAATATCTGATATAGGAATATCAACTACAGTATCACATTATAATCCTTATCGTGATGTCGATGTGACAATTACTTATGATAGTGGAAGAGACAAAAGTATAGAAGTTAATTCATTAGGTGAAAGAAAAGGAAAACATTTATAATAACTAAAAAATAAGTAACTTAAAAAGCTAATTATCTTAAAGTTTAGTATAATTCTAAATTTAGGATAATTTTTTTTTAATTATAATAAACAATAAATATTTAGACTTTAATGTATTTTAATTATGTAAAATTATATTACTAAAATAAAAGTTAATACCATAGATTTAAATGGAGGTATTAAACTCTATGGCTGAATATAAAGTTAATTTAAAATTTAAAGAAAATGGGAAATCTTTAAATGAGGTAATAGCTGAAACATTAAAAATAAACATAAATAACATAGTTAATAAAAATTGTAATATTTTAAAACTAGATTCATCACTTAACAGTATTCATTATTTTCAAGTAAGAGAAAGAAAAATGTAATGATTGAAAATAACATTTTCAAAGTAGGATTGTATATAAGATTATCACGAGATGATGGAAATATAGAATCTGATAGTGTTATTAGTCAAAGGAGTTTGTTAAATCAATATGTTAAAGAAAATAATTACATAGTAGTAGATGAATATGTCGATGATGGATTTTCAGGAACTAATTTTGATAGACCAGCATTCAAAAAAATGATGAAAGATATTAAACTTGGTAAAATCAATATGATTATTACCAAAGATATGTCAAGATTAGGTAGAGATTATATAGGAACTGGGGAATTAATAGAAAAATATTTTCCAAATAATAATATAAGATATATTGCAATTAATGATGGAATCGATACTTTTATAGATAATACAAATAATGATATAGCACCTTTTAAAGCCATAATGAATGATATGTATGCTAAAGATATTTCTAAAAAAATAAAAAGTAGTTTACATTCAAGAATGAAAGATGGTTTATATGTATCTGGAAGATGTCCTTTCGGTTATCAAAAAGATCCAGATAATAAAAATCATTTAGTGGTGAATGTTGAACAAGCAAATGTCGTTAAATTAATATTTGATTTAGCCTTAAAAAGCAAGACATGTCATTATATAGCACAATACTTAACTAAAAGGAAAATAAAAACGCCAGCATCTTATTACAATTATGTATGGAATACAAAGTGTAGTAATAAGTGTATATCACAAGAATGTGGGGTGTGGGTAGATACTACAATTAAGTCAATTTTAACTAATAGAATATATGTAGGAGATTCAGTTCAAGGTAAAACTAAAAAGATTAACTATAAACTTAAAAAGACTGTTAAAAATAATCCTAATGATTATATTATAGTCAATAATACTCATGAAGCGATTATTAATAGAGATAAATTTAATTATGTGCAAGCAATATTACCAAAAAATGTTAAAAGGCCAGAAAAGAAAAGATTTTATTTATTAGATGGACTTTTATATTGTGGTGATTGTAAGCATCGTATAACGATTAGATATCAAAATAAAACGGGAAGAAGTTATACTACTTGTGATTATTATAGAACATACTCAAAATATCTTGTCTGTACTACTCATACAAATAATTATGAAGTACTAGAAAATGTTATTTTAGCTAATGTAAGAGAAGCTTGTAAAAAATATTTAGACAAAAATAAAATAAAAGACTCTATTGATAATATAACTTTTAAAGATAATACTATAAAGATAAAAAAACAAATTGAAATTTTAGAACTTACAAATAATAAATTAATCCAAAGCTTAGATAAAACATATATGGATATGTTAAAGGGTATTATTGATGAAGAACAATATATAAGAGTTAATGAAAATCTAAAGCAAGAAATCGAAGATAATAAATCAAATATTGACAATCTTAAAAATGAAAATAGTGAATCCAATAAAATAGATAATAAAATGATAGAAAAATATATTAATGAATTTTTATCATTAGAAAATCCAACTAGAGAATTAATTGTTAATTTAGTAGAAAAAATTTATATATATCAAGACAAAACGATAGATATTATATTTACATTTAAAGATGTTACATAAAAATTGTATCAGGAGATACATTATATGGAATTGCTAAAAAATTTAATACTAATGTTCAAAGCTTACGTGAATTAAATAATTTAAAGACTGACATAATAGTTCCTTACCAAAAACTTATAGTATTTTCAAATGGAGAAGAAGAACCTTCCGAATGCATAATATATACGGTAAAAAAAGGAGATAATCTTTATAGTATAGCTAAAAAATATAATACTACTGTCGATGAAATTAAACGATATAATAATTTAACTACTGATAATCTTTCTATTGGTCAAAGAATTACAATACCTTGTCATATGGAAGATGTTGATACAGATTTTAGTAATTATATAAAATATACAGTAAAAAAAGGAGATACTTTATATTCTATTGCTAAAGAATTTGATACAACAGTAGATAAAATAAAAAGCGATAATGATTTATCTAGTAATAATCTTGAAATAGGAATGGTTTTATTAATTCAGGATAATGTTAATTTAATTGAAGAATGCTTTGGAGAAGATTTTGATATTTTAGATAACTATATGACTTATATAGTTCAAAAAGGAGATAGTTTATATAGTATAGCTAAGAAGTTTAATACGACCGTTAATGAAATAGAGACTTTAAATAATTTAGACTCAATAAATTTATCTATTGGTCAAGAATTAAAAATACCTAATACTTATGGCAATACAACAAAATATATAGTTCAAAAAGGAGAAAGCTTGTATAGTATAGCTAAAAAGTTTAATACGACAGTTGATAGTATTAAAGCTAAAAATAATTTAACTAGTAATTTGTTAAGTATTGGTCAAGAATTGATAATTTGAAAAGGAGAGTTTATGAAAGAAATTTTATTTGATAGTCAAGAGTTCAAAGAAAGTTCTGACTATGCTGATTTTGTTAAAGAAAATAGTGGCGAAGGAATATTAAAAATTCAAGCTTATACGGCTAATCAAGCTTATCCATTAGAGGGTGTCAATATTAAGATTTTTAAAGAAATAAATGGAAACAAAGTTATATTTTTTTCTGGGAAGACCGATTCTAGTGGGATAATTGATAATATTAATTTACCTGCTAAGCCTGCTAAAGAATTTGTAAATGAAAAGGCTGATATTGTTTATACAGTTTATGAAATAGAAGCTACATATCCTAAAAATAATATTAAAAAAAATTATCAAGTATCAATTTATGATAATATAAAAGTTATTCAACCAATAAGAATTCCTATAAATACATTAATTGAAGGTGATGGAAATCAGAGCTAGTGTTATTTATCCAACAATACCCACAGAAATTGTTGTTCATTTAGGAGCACCTGGTGAAGCTGCTAGGAATGTTAGTATTCCTTTTATCGATTATATAAAAAATGTAGCATCTAATGAGATATATCCAACTTGGCCTGATAGTGCAATAGAAGCCAATATTCTTGCGCAAATATCTTTTGCTTTAAATAGGATTTATAATGAATGGTATCCAAGCCGTGGTTATTCTTTTGATATTACTTCTCTTCCTGCATATGATCAAGCTTTTGTAGAAGATAAGGAAGTTTTTGATACTATATCAAAAAAAGTAGATGAAATTTTTAACAATTATATATATCGTGAGGGACAAATTCAACCTCTTTATGCTTTGTATTGTGATGGTAGAGTAACAACTTGTGATGGACTTTCACAATGGGGAAGTGTTGAATTAGCTAGGCAAAATAAAACCCCACTTGAAATTTTGCAATATTATTATGGTGATGATGTTAGAATCTTTGAAGATGCTCCTACTGGTGAATTAATTGGAGCATATCCTGGATTCCCACAAGAACTTGGTAATGCTGGTGATAAAGTTAGAACAATTCAAAGAGAACTTAACAGAATTTCTAATAATTATCCAGCAATTCCTAAAATACCAAATGTAAATGGTGTTTTTGGTGTTTATACAGAAGCGGCTGTTAAAAAATTTCAAGAAGTTTTTAATTTAGATGTGACTGGAATAGTAGATTATGCTACTTGGTATAAAATAAAATATGTTTATAATGCTGTAAAAAGATTAAATGATATATATTCAGAAGGTATTACTGAAGAGGAAGCTATTACAAGTTATGGTAATGAATTAGAATATTCTGACACTGGGTTAGGTGTAAGAGTATTGCATTATGTTCTTGGAGTTATTTCATTTTTTGATCAAGATTTACCAAGTTTAGAATTAAATGGAGTATTTAATGATAATACAAAAGAAATGGTAATAAATTTTCAAAGAAAGTATGACTTGCCAACAACAGGAATAGTAGATGGTACAACTTGGAATAAGTTGATAAAAGTTTATAGAAATACAATTGCCAATATACCAGATGAATATGCTAAATATTCTGATGAGCTTTTTCCAGGAAGAGTCTTGGCTATTGGAATGAGTGGTGATGATGTAAAAACTATTCAGAAATTTTTACTAACTATCTGTAGAAAATTTGGAAACATTCCTGGAGTTAGGGTAACTGGAATTTTTGATGATCTTATGGAAAAATCTGTCATGAAGATTCAAAGTATTTCTGATGAACCAGTAAACGGCGTAATAACCCCAGTTACTTGGTATAATATTGTTGAGTATTCGAAAAGATAAATTTTAATGGTTTATCTTTTTGTATTGTGGAAGGAAAAAATATATAGTAAAATAAATTATAGACTGGAAGTGGTTATATGAAAATAGATGATTTGAATAAAGAGCAACAAAAAGCAGTATTAGAAACCGAAGGACCACTTCTTATTCTAGCTGGTGCTGGTAGTGGGAAAACTAGAGTTCTTACTACTAAAGTTGCTTATTTAATAGAAGAAGCCGGTATTAGTCCATATAATATATTAGCTATTACTTTTACTAATAAAGCTGCTAAAGAAATGAGTAATAGACTTTATAGATTGATTGGAGATAAAGCAAAAAATGTCCAAGTATCTACTTTTCATTCTTTTGGTGTGAAAATATTAAGAGAAAATTTTAAATATTTAGGTTATGATAAAAACTTTATTATTATGGATAGTGAAGATTCTATTTCAGTAATAAAGAAAATTCTTAAAGAAAAAGGAATTGATCCTAAAATTTATAATCCTAATGCTATAAAAAATAAGATAAGTAGTTGTAAAAATGAAATGATGTCGCCAAAAGATTATGAAAAATATGTTGCAAGTGATTTTGAAAAGATAGTTCTTTTAGTTTATGAACTATATGAAGATACTTTAAAGAAAAATAATTCTATTGATTTTGATGATTTATTAATTTTACCTATAAAGTTATTTAGGGAAAATCCTAATATTTTACAAAATTATCAAGAAAGATTTCAGTATATTTTAATTGATGAATATCAAGATACTAATGAAGCACAATACATATTAACAAAAATGATTAGTGCAAAGTATAGAAATATTTGTTGTGTTGGAGATGTTGATCAATCTATTTATAGTTTTAGAGGAGCAAATTATAAGAATATTTTAAATTTTGAAAAAGACTATAAAGATGCTAAAACGATTAAGTTAGAACAAAATTATCGTTCTACGACAAATATTTTAGATGCAGCAAATGATGTTATAAAAAATAACAAGGAAAGAAAAGATAAAAAATTATGGTCAGATAAAGGAACTGGGGATAAGATAACTTATTATCGAGCTTTTAATGGAATTGATGAAGCACAATACGTTGCAAGAGAGATAAAAAATTTGATTAATAATGGAATCGAATATGAAAACATTGCCGTTTTATATAGAACAAATTCTCAATCACATGTTATAGAAGAAGAATTTTTAAAGAATAAAATACCATATAAAATTGTTGGTGGAATAGGTTTTTATTCTAGAAAAGAAATTAAAGATGTTTTAGCATATCTTAGACTTATTTATAATGAGAAAGATAATATTAGTTTATTAAGAGTAATTAATACTCCAAAGCGTGGTGTTGGAAGTAAAACAATTAGTAATTTAATTGAAAAAGCTAACAATGAAGGAAAGTCAATATATGAAGTTATAGTAAGTGGAAAAGAACTAGAATTTAAGAATATAATTGAAAAGTTAAAGAAATTTTCAGAGAGTTTGACTATTACAGAATTAGTAGATAAAATATTAGATATAACAGGAATAAGAAAAGAATATGAAAGTGATAAAACTTTAGAGTCAGATATTAGATTAGAAAACTTAGAAGAATTAAAAACAGTTACTAGAACTTTTGAAGAAAAAGAAGGTATTGTATCACTTGAGGATTTTTTATACGAAGTTAGTTTAGTATCAGACGTAAATGAATATGATGAAGATAAGAATAGAGTTAGTCTTATGACTGTTCATTCAGTTAAAGGACTAGAGTTTGATTATGTTTTTATAACAGGCTTAGAAGAAGGAATATTTCCACATATGAATTCTCTTATGAATAATAGTGATTTGGAAGAAGAAAGAAGATTATGTTATGTTGCAATAACTAGAGCAAAAGAGAAACTTTATTTAGTCAATGCTAGACTTAGAATGATGTTTGGACATGATTGTACTAACTTACCTAGTAGGTTTATTGGTGAAATAAATAAAGATTTACTTGATGGTTATGTTTCAGAAGATAATTTTAAAGAAGAAAAAATTGATATAGAAGAGAAATTTTATAAAGATGATGTTGACTATAAAAAAGATGATTATGTTTATCATGAAATTTTTGGACAAGGGAAGGTTATTAATGTTTCTGGAAGTTTAGTTACAATTGCTTTTAAACACCCTTATGGAATAAAAAAATTAATGAAAAATCATAAAAGTCTTAGTAAAGTTTAATATAAAGTTAATTAAGGAGGAATAATATGAGTAAAAATTTAACTTTAGTTATTATGGCTGCGGGGATGGGGTCAAGATTTGGGGGATTAAAACAAATAGAACCAGTTGGGCCTAATGGAGAGTTTATAATTGATTATTCTATTTATGATGCTGTAAGGGCAGGATTTAACAAAGTTGTGTTTATTATCAAAGAGGAAAATTATGAATTATTTAAAGAAACAGTAGGTCATCGTGTTGAAAAACAAATAAAAGTAGAATATGCTTTTCAAAAACAGGATAACGTTCCAAAGAATGTTGTAATTCCTAAGGATAGAACTAAACCTTGGGGGACATCTCATGCAATACTTTCAGCTAAGGATAATGTTGATGGAGATTTTCTTGTTTTAAATGCTGATGATTTTTATGGTAGTGATGCTTTTTATAAAGCTGCAGAATTTTTTAAAGAAAAACATTCTGGTGTCGAATATGCAGTTATAGGTTATAAAATAGCTAATACTATGTCTGAAAATGGTGCTGTTAAACGTGGCGTATGTGAAGTAGAAAATGGTTATTTGAAAAAACTTATAGAAAGTTCTGTTGAAAAAGTAGATGGAAAAATAATTGCAACACCTCTTAATGGAAGTAATCCTTTTGAAATTAAAGAAGATTCTCCTGTTTCAATGAATATGTTTTGTTTTACAAAAGACATTTTTAAATATTTAGAAGATAATTTAGTGAAATTCTTTGAAGAAAATAAAAAAGATCTTTCTAAATGTGAATATTTAATTCCTGATTCTGTTTATAATTCTATTAAAGAAGGCATTGCTAAAGTTAAAGTTATTCCTACTACTGCTAAATGGCAAGGAATTACTTATAAAGAAGATAAAGAGAAACTTGTTAATGAAATTAATAAATTAATTAAAGAAAATGTTTATCCACAAAAATTGTGGGAATAATAAGCACTCTTAATGTAATTGGTTTAAATAATATTGTTAAAAGAAGAAAAATAGTGTAAACTAGTATTATAAAATAGAAAGAAGGTAAAAGAATGAAATTTAGAAATACAAACAAATATTCGAGTGGGGGGGGGGCACTCTACTAAATTAAAAGGCTTTACTTTAATAGAACTATTAGCAGTAATAATAATATTAGGAATATTAATGATAATAGCAATACCAGCAGTAACAGAGTATATATCATCATCAAGAAAGAGTGCATATATAACAACAGCAACAAGATATATAGATGGAGTAAGAAATAAAGTAAATGCAGCAGAAATACCAGTCTATGATATAGAGACAACATATTATATACCCGGAAGTTGTGTCTCAATGGAAAAAGGAGGAAAAAGTCCTTATGGAGATTGGAGAGAATATTATGTAGTAGTAACATATGACGGAACTAGTTATGACTATTATTGGACAAGTAGAGATGAAACAAACACAGGAATATATTTAACATATCAAGATTTATTAGATGTTGATAGAATAGAGAATAATGTAACAAGTATCTCTACAAATATTGGTGTAGGAGATAGAGAAAAAATCTTATTGTTAAAAGATAGTTGTGATATAAATGATGCTGAAGAATTAGTAGCAACAAGTAGTATACCTGAAAAAGGAACAAGTGATGGAAGTGAAACAGAAGAACCAGGTAATATAACATATAAAGAAGAAATACTAAATGGAACGGAACCAAAGTTAAGTGGAGCATTAATAGCAGTAACAATAGAGAATGATGGAACAGTAAAGAAAGCAGATACTAATACTAAGTGGTATAGTTATGAAGAAAAAAGATGGGCAAATGCTATTATATTAAAAGATGAAGGTAATAGTTATAATAACGGTGAAGTAATACCAGAAGAAGAAATAGAGAGTTATTTTGTATGGATACCAAAGTATAGTTATAAGTTATGGGATTTAGGGAATTATACAGGTAATACAGCAGTAAATACAAGTAAAGTACATTCAATAGATATAAGATTTGGAACAACCAATACTAGTGATAGTGTTTCTGGAGAATGTGCAACACCTAAAGTATCAGGAGAAAGTGGAAACTGTGAAGTAGGAGATTATATGACTCATCCAGCCTTTTTAGCTTTTAATACAACAGGATTATGGGTAGGAAAATTTGAGACAGGATATGATGGAGCAACGACAGCGGCTGAAGCAGAAAGTAATATAACAGATGTAAGTAAAGTAATAGTAAAACCAAATGTTTATAGTTGGAGAAATATACAAGTAGCTAATGCTTTTACAGTAAGTTATAATTACAAACGTGAATTAGAATCTCATATGATGAAGAATACAGAATGGGGAGCAGTAGCGTATTTATCACATTCTATCTATGGAATAAATGGTGAAATAAGGATTAATAACAATTCTCAATATAAGACAGGATATGCAGCAACAATAGAAAATGGAAGTGGTAGTACAACAAATGTCGCAATGTGGAATACAGCAGTCGGATATTTAGCAAGTACGACAGGGAATATAACAGGAATATATGATATGTCAGGAGGAGCATGGGAATATGTAATGGGAGTAATGAAAGATGCAAATGGCAATTTAATGTCAGGTTATAGGTCTACTTGGAATTCAGGATTTAATGGGACATTAATGGATGGGAGTAGTTTTACAAATGGAATAGATTTTCCAGAGTCAAAATATTATGATGTTTATAATTATAGTACAAGTGATACTGATTATTCACAAAGAATATTAGGAGATGCAACAGGAGAGATGGGATCATTTCAAAATTATGTATCATCATGGTATAATGATATTTCATATTTTGTTTGCTCTAGATACCCTTGGTTCGGCCGTGGGGGCAGCTATAGCAGCGGTTCTGGAGCTGGTGCGTTCAATTTCAGCTACAGCAGCGGGCCTGCTAGCAGCCGCCATTCTTTCCGTTTGGTTTTGTGCATATAGTTTTTCCACTTATGGAAAACTTAACCCTGATCTTTGTGGTTTAATAAAGAAACGAAGTGTATAGATAGACAGATTTAATATAATGAAGTATTTTAATAATGCTAATTGTATGTTTTTGCAATTAGCATTTTTATATCAAAATTTATATAGTTTATGTTATTATTATAATAGGTGGATTACTATGAAGGATGAATTCTTGCAAAAAATAGAAAATAAAGAATATATATCTAAATTTATATATAATAAAGTAAAAAAAGATTATTTTGATATTATTCCATTGAATTTTGATTTGGATAAATATAATGAACAAGTAATTTATGAAAATTATATAAAAAATAGAGATTATTTTGATAATTTATATAAAGATGTTGATTCTAATATTCATTTGGACTTTGAACAGATTTCTGCTATTATTTCTGATGAAAAGTATTCTTTAATAATTGCAGGTGCAGGAACAGGAAAAACTACTACTATGGCTTCAAAAGTTAAATATTTAGTGGATATAAAGAAAGTTAATCCAGAAAAAATATTAGTAATTAGTTATACTAGAAAAGCAGTTGAAGAATTAATTCAGAGAATAAATATTGATTTTTCAATACCTGCTAAAGTAATGACTTTCCATTCATTAGGATATTCTTATATTAAAGAAATTTTTAAAGGCCATAAATGTAGTATAGCTGATGAGAATTTAAAGAATTCTATATTTTTAGAATATTTTCAAAAAAATATATATTCAAATAAGTCTGTTTTAAGAGAATTCTTTGCATTGTTTGATACTAAAAGTACATGTAAATCTTGGTTATTTAGTAAATTTTTTATAGAAAATTTTGATAAATACAAAACTTATAATGAATTGTTCAATGCATATAAAGAATTTAAAATTAGTGAAATAGAAGATTTAGAAACTTATGTTAATAAAAAATTAGAATATGAATATAATCAAGAAATAATAAAAACAATAAAAAATGAATTTGTTAAATCAAAAGGAGAAGCAATAATTGCTAATTATCTTTTTATGCATGGAATTGATTATTCATATGAAAAAGTATTTCCAGAACTAATTGATGGTACTAAAGTTTATCGTCCTGATTTTACAATTAATTATGATGGTGATGATATATATATTGAATATTTTGGACTTTCTAATTATAAAGATGATAATTCAGATAGATATAAGAAAAATAAGGAGATAAAAATAAATTATCATAAAAATAAAAATACTAAATTTATTTCTATTGATTCTATGTCAAATGAAAAAATTATTAATACATTGGAAGAGTCGTTAAAGAATTATGGATTTTCTATTAAAATGAAAAGTTATGAGGAAATTTATAATGCTATGTTAGATAGAAATTATTTATCTCTTATATATCCTTTAAAAGATTTGTTTTATGAATGTATTATGTCAATAAAATCATCTATTTATAGAATTAATTATGTTGATTATTGTAAAAAATATTTTTGTACATTAAATAAAGAAGAAACTATTAAAGCTAATATGCAATTTCATTATATTGACGAATTTTATCATTTTTATCAAAATAAACTTTATGGTGATCCAATTAATTATTATTTTGATTTTCCAGATATGATTTATTATGCTACTGAATATATGAATAAAGTAAATTCTAAAGAATTTAATTTTGAATACATAATAATTGATGAATATCAAGATATTACTTATGGTAATTATGAACTTGCAAAGAATATAGTTAATAATAATGATTTTTGTAAAATAGTTGCTGTAGGTGATGACTGGCAAAGCATTTATTCTTTTAATGGTTCAAAAATAGAATATGTTTACAATTTCGCAAGATATTTTCCTGATTCAAAAATATTTAAAATATCTAAAACGTATCGTAATTGTCAAAATTTAGTTAATTATTCTGGAAAATTTATTATGAAAAATAATTTTCAAATAAAAAAGGATTTAATTTCTGATAAAAAAATAGAAAAACCAGTAAAGTTTGTTTTATTTAAAGATGGTTTTGAATATTTGGCATTAAAAGAATTAATTTTAAGAATACATAAAGAATATCCTAGCCATAGCATATTGATACTTGGAAGAACAAATGAGAATATATATAGATGTTTTGATGATACAGATTTAATTGATTCTATTGATACAAAAGTTAAATTTATAGGATATGAAGACATTGACATTGATGCAATGACAATTCATAAATCAAAAGGGCTTACTAATGATGAGGTTATAATTATAGGGTTAGATAAATCTTTTCCATCATCACATAGTAAGTATTGGTTTAACCAATTGTTTTCTTTTAATTTAATGCAAGAGGGTGTTGCTTTTCCAGAAGAAAGGCGTATTTTTTATGTTGCTCTTACTAGGACTAAAAATAATGTTTATTTATTAGTAAATGAAAATCAGAATAGTAGAAGTCCTTTTATTAGTGAGTTGTGGAATGTTTTAAACTAGATGTGATATAATTATTAATGGTGAATATTATGGAAGATAGATATTTAGAACTTATAAAGATAATTAATGAAGCAGATTATAATTATCATACTTTGGATAATCCTACTATAACTGATCAAGAATATGATAGTTATTTAAGAGAACTTTATGAAATAGAAGAAAAAAATCCTGATATTGTAAGGGATGATTCTCCAAGTCATAGAGCAGGTGGAAAAGTTCTTTCAGAATTTAATAAAATTACTCATAAAATACCAATGCTTTCTTTGTCTAATGTTTTTAATGAAGAAGAAATAAGACTTTTTGATTCTCGAATAAGAAAAGAAGGTATAATTCCTAAATATGTTTGTGAATTGAAAATAGATGGACTTAGTGTATCCTTGAGATACGAAAAAGGAAAATTAGTTAGTGCTGCTACTCGTGGTGATGGTATAACTGGAGAAGATATTACAAATAATGTTAAGACAATTAAAACTATACCTCTTATGTTAAACAAAGAAATTGATATTGAAGTACGTGGAGAAATTTATATAAGTAAAAAAATGTTTAATGAGGTAAATAAAACTAGAAGAGAAAAAGGTTTAGAAGAATTTCAAAATTGTCGTAATTTAGCAGCTGGTTCTATTAGACAATTAGATTCATCAGTAGCAGCATCAAGAAAGTTGGATTCTTGGATTTACCATTTACCTAATCCAAGTGATTATGGAATCAATACTCATTATGATGCGTTAATGTTTATGAGAGATTTAGGTTTTAAAGTAAATCCTAATAATAAATTAGTTAATAATATTGATGAATTATTAGATTTTATTGATACAAAAAGTAGAGAAAGAGACAATTTACCTTATGATATAGATGGTATTGTTATAAAATTAAATAATATTAGTGATCAAAAAATTATGGGGTTTACAGCAAAATATCCAAAATGGGCAACTGCATATAAATTTCCGGCTAAAGTTGTCTTAACAAAGTTAAAAGATATTATTTTTACAGTTGGCAGAACAGGTCAAATTACACCAAATGCTGTTTTAGATCCTGTGTTAGTTCAAGGATCTACTATTAGAAGAGCAACATTACATAATGAGGATTATGTTAAACAAAAAGATTTAAAAATAGGTGATACGGTATCTATTAGAAAAGCAGGCGATGTTATCCCAGAAGTTATAGAAAGTATTAAAGAACGTCGTAGTGGTAATGAAAAAGATTTTGTAATGATAGCAAATTGTCCAATATGTGGAAGTAAATTAATAAAAAAAGAAGGACAAGTTGATTATTACTGCACAAATTTAAAGTGTGATGCTAGAAATATAGAGAAATTAATACATTTTGTAGATAGGCATGCTATGAATATAACAGGACTTGGAGAAAGAATAATTGAAGATTTTTATAATATGGGATTTATTAGAAATATTGTCGATATTTATAATTTAAAAAGTCATAGAGAAGATTTAATTGAATTAGAAGGTTTTGGTAATAAAAGTGTCGATAATTTACTTTTAGCAATAGAAAATTCTAAAAATAATTCATTGGAAAGGTTAATTTTTGCACTTGGCATAGAACAAGTAGGAGAAAAAACAGCTAAAGTGTTAGCAAAAAAATATGAAACTTTAGATAATTTAATGAATGCAAAGTTAGAAGAATTAATAGAAATTAATGATGTTGGAGAAATAATTGCTAAAAGTATTGTAGAATTCTTTAATAATGAAGAAAATATAAGAACAATAGATCTTCTAAAAAAAATAGGTATAAATATTTTATTTAAAGGAGAAAAAACAAAAGAAAAAGAAGACTTTTTAAATAAGACATTTGTTGTAACAGGTACACTTAATAATTATTCTCGTGATGAAATAAAAGAAAAAATAGAAAATTTTGGTGGTAAAACAAGTGAATCTGTAAGTAAAAAAACAGATGTTGTTATAGTTGGAGAAAATCCTGGAAGTAAATATGATAAAGCTTTGAAACTTGGAATTGAAATTTGGAATGAAGAAGAATTAGTTAGTAAGATTAACTGATTCTTTTTTGTCTCTTGTGTTTTAAATTGGATTATGTTAATATAATGTCGAAAGTAGGTTGTGTTGTGAAGTTTATTAAAAAATATTGGTATTTATTGTTAGTTTTTTGCTTTTTCTTTTTTGGTATCTTATTTTTATTAATATTTTTAAATAAGAATGATTCTCTAGATTATTATTACTATGTTAAAGATAATTCTTTGATTCTTTTTGATAGAAAAAGTAGTGATAAAGTTACTTTAACCAATGAGTTATTTTTGGATGAGCAACAATATTTTTATTATTCATTTGTTTCTTTTTTCAATGATAGTGAAAAAATTATTTATGTTGATAGAATAAATTCTGATTCTTTGTTTTCATTAAATATTGCTGATGTACAAAGTTTATTTTCAGATAAATTAGATAACTATTTGATTGCTAGAGATGTTTATAAATTTATGCTATCTAAGAATGGAATTTTATTTTTAGTTGATGATGAGTTGTACTATTATGATTATGAGAAAGAAGAGTCTATGAGAATTTCTGATTATGTTGTTGATTTTGCTATAGCAAAAAATAGCAATAATTTATATTTTATTAACGAAGATAATAATTTATATAAAAGAAATTTAGAAAATGACGATGTTGTGAAGGTAAACTCTAACATAGATTCTATTATAAATTCATGTGATAATATTTTATATGCTTCATATATTGAAGATTATTCTATGTATAAATTATATGCTAATGACAATTTAATATCTGATAATGTTTATTATTATTATGATGTTTCTTGTGATAATATTTATTTTGCTAAGTATGATGGTGTATTAGAAGAATTTGGTAAATCTGAGTTTAAAGAAATAAAAAAATTTAGTGATGCATATAAGAATGATGATGGATATTCTGTTATTGTTTTAGGATTTGATCAATGTGCTTATTGTGAAAAAATGTTAGAGTATTTAGATGAACTTTCTGATGTTAAAAAAATTAAATATAATTACATAAATATTAATGAAATATCAGATGATGAGTTAAATTCTTTTGTTGAAAAAAATGACAATATATCTTTGAATGCAGTGCCAATGTTATTGATTATTAAAGATGGTGTTGTAGTAGATAAACTTATTGGATTTAATGATGATGAAGACGATGAAGTTATTAGCGAATTGTTAAGCGATTATGGTCTTATTAGTGATTTTAATAATTTGGTTGATGAAAATATATCTACATATAAATATGATGGTAATAATATCAAAAAAATTGCTAATGGAATAGTATATGCATCAGATGAAGATAATTTTAATTATGATAATTATTTAACATTTTCTTATGAAGCTGATGAAATTAAATATTATTTGTATGATAGAACTAACGAATATTATTTTGATTTGAATTTATCAGAATATTCTATTTATAGTTATAATTATTTAAATAATTCGATTGTTTACTATGATGAAGATGATAATTATTATTACACTCGCTTGTATGATAAAAAGTTTGTAGATGAAACTAAATTAGGTAAAAATTTATGTCAAATTGAATATAATGAAAATACTATTTATTACATAAATAATTGTTCTTATGATAATGAATATAAAGGATCTTTTTCAATTTTCAAAGATAATAATATTAAATTAGTTAGTGATGATGTAAGCTCAATTTTAGTTAATGGAGATAAAGTATTTTATATTAGAAGTTTGAATTCAAAAAAAGAACTTTATATGTATAAAGAAAGTAGTTCTTTAATTTCAGATGATGCTTATGATTTTATATCATTAAATAATAATTTGTTTTTTGTATCAAATGTTTATGATTCAAGTATTTATGATAAAACTTTAGGAGATTTATATTATATAAATTCTGATAATGTTCCTGTTAAGATAGATACTGATATAGTAGTTGATTTTATGGTAAGTGAGGTAGAATAATGAAGAAAAAAATTTTAAGTTTTGGTTTAATTTCATCTATTTATTTAATTGTTGTAATTCTTTTATCTTTTTTGTTTATAGAAGATATTCCCTTTTTATACTTCCGTGGGGATATTTTTGCATTAAATTCATTTTTTTGTGAAATTTTTTCATTAGATAGTTTTTTATTATTTGAATTCCCTTATTATATTTTGTTTTCTATTTTTGTAATTATTTTTGTGTTTATGTCATTACATTTAAAAAGTTTTTTAAAAATGTTTAAAGCCTTTTTATATGTAATAGATTTTTGTTCAATTATTTTGTTTTTTGCTGATTGTAGATTTACAATAGGTATAACAATATTCACTTTGTGCATGATTGTTTTGACAATTTTATGTCATATTTATTCTAAAAAAGATTTGTTTGGTATGAGTTATAAATATAGAATTTATCCTCTTATTTTATTTTTTCTGATCATTGGTATTTTTTTATTGGTGTATAAAATAATCAATATTGAAGAAAAGTTTAATAGCTTTGCTTATGTTAAAAATAATAGTTTAATTTTTAAGGAAAGTTATGATAGTGATTCTTTGGTATTGAGTAAAAATTATTTTAATGATAAAGATAACGAAGGTAATTTTTATTCAACTGATGTTATAATCGCTTCCAATGGTAGCATTTTGTTTTTAGAAAATATTGCAATATCTAATGATGAAAGAAAAGGTGATTTAGTATTATATGATAAGGAGTTTATAAAAATTGATGAAAACGTTTCAGAATTTTATTCTTCATCAGATAATTCTGTTATAGTATATTTGAAGAATGATGCCTTGTATGTATATAATGGTAGTAGTTCTAGAATTGCAAATAATGTAAAAAGCTTTTTTATAAACAAAGCAGGGGAATCTATAGTATATTTGAATTATGATAAAATATTATATACGTATGATACTAAAAATAATGAGAGTAAAAGAATAAATAGTGAAGTTGATGATTTTGAATATATTAACTTTTATGATGGAAATCTTTATTATTATTATTATAATGAGGATAGTTATACACTTTATGATGATAATATTGGGAAAATAGATGATAATATTGCTCATTATTCATTTGTCGGTGATAAACTTTATTATTTAAAAAAGATAGATGATAAATATAATTTGTATTTGTATAATAATGGTGATGTGGTTTTGTTACAAAGAAATATTGATGAATTGGTAGAATATAATGATAAAGCAGTTATTTATTTGCAAAACGGAAAATATAATGTGTTTTATAATGATAAATCTTTTTTCATTGGTAATAGTAATGAAATATATAATGTTAGTATTTCTGATAATAGTGAATATGTATATTTTTTAAAACATATTGAACAAGAAAATAATGAGAAAACTGTAGAATTTGTAAGATATTCTTTAAGCAATAGAGGACTTACATCTAGGACTAGTATAGATATTGATGTTTCTGATTATTTAATTAATGAAGATATTTGTTATTATGTTTCTGATTATAATGATGTTAATCAAACATATACATTATTTTCTTGTGAAGATAAAAAACTATATACTACATCAGTAGAAGATGCAATTTTTGTAGATGATATGTTTTTATATATAACAAATGTTGATGATGATAAAGAAATTGCTGATTATTATGTTGTTAGTGAAAATGATTCTATTTTAGTTTCTGATACTCTTTTTTATAATGTTGATTATATTACAGACGGATTGCTTTATATTAATAATTTTAATGTTGATAATAAAAGAGGTGATTTGTATTTTTATAATAAAAATACAAATGAAGTTGAAAAAATAGATAGTTTTGTTTCATATATATTTGGAAATTCTTATTTATATTGGAAATGGTAAAATTTTATTTGAACAATATTTTTATTTTAAATAGTTATAAAAAAATTATTTATATATAATTGGTAATAATTAATAGTAAATTTATTATTATTAGAAAAATATATATTTAAATTTTGTTAATAGTAAATATTTATTTTAAAAAATATAATATAAATTAAATGAAAAAGCTATTGATATAATAATTATCAGTAGCTTTTTTAATTATTTTTTACTTTTAGTTCCTTGAAAGCTTTCTCTTCTTTTCATTTCTTTATCAATATCGTTTAATACACAAACTTTTTTTATTATCCACTTTGGTTCAATAATGTCTTCTAGTTTTGGATCTCCTGTTAATCTATTTATTACTATATTTTCGTTTAAAAGTTCTAATTGGTCACATACTATGTCTACATATTCTTCTTTTGAAAGTATATGAAAATGTTCTTTTTGATATAGATGTTCTAATTTTGTACCTTTAAGGACATTTAGCATATGAATTTTTATTCCCCAAATATTTAAATTATTTAAATATTTTACTGTTTCAAGCATCATTTCTTTTGTTTCATATGGTAATCCATTTATTATATGGACTAATATTTTTATGTTTCTTTTGTTTAATTCTTTTACACAGTTTTCAAAACATTTTAGTGTATGACATCTATTTATTAGTTTGCTAGTTTTTTCATGTATTGTTTGTAATCCTAATTCGATTGTTAAATCAGTTTTTTTATTAAGTTCTTCAAGATAGTCATAGCACTCTTTACTTATTGAATCTGGTCTAGTAGATATATTTATGCCTATAACATTTTCATAATTTAATACTTCTTCCCAAGCTTTCTTTAATTTTTCTATTGGAGCATAAGTGTTTGTATTAGCCGAAAAATATGCAATGTATTTTGCTTTTGACCATTTTTTTAACATCATGTTTTTAATATCTTCAAATTGATCCTTTAAGCTTTTTTCTTTGTTTCCTGCATATTCACCACTTCCCATTTTAGAGCAGTATATACATCCACCATAACCTACTGTACCATCTTTATTAGGGCAAGTTAATCCCATATTTAAACTTACTTTAAATACTTTTGTGTTATATTTATTTTTATAATAGTAATCTAAAGTATAATATCTTTTGTTTGTATTACTATATTTAAATTGATTCATATTTTTCACTTCTTTATTTATTTTTTATTATATCATTTATTATAAATTTCTACTATTATAAATTTTAAAAGTATGGTATATTATTTATATAGAATAAAGGGTGATGCTATGTACGATTTGGGTAAGAATTTTCATATAAATATGGAAAAATTAAAAACTAAAAGGGAAGCAGTTATTCAAGGTAATAGATTTAGAATATCTATTCTTACAGAAAGACTTATAAGATTAGAATATAGTGCTTCGGGAATTTTTAATGATTTTGCAACGGAATTAGTAGTATTTCGTGATTTTGATGTTCCAAAGTTTACTAAAAAAGAAGATAAAAACTATTTAGAATTGGAAACTGAATACTTTACACTTACTTATTCAAAAGAAGAACCATTTAAAGGTAGTGCTTTTAATCCTATAAAAAATTTAAAAGTTGTATTAAAGGGCACGGATGTTATTTGGCATTACGGGCATCCAGAAGCTAAAAATTATTATGGATCAAATATTAGTACAGAGTTTTCTAAAAATGAAGAACCTAAAAATAGGGGACTATTTTCATTAGATGGCTTAGTATCTTTTGATGATAGTTCTACTCTTAGAATAAATGAATATGGAACTGCTATTCCTCCTGAGAGTGGATCTATTGATATTTATTTATTTCTTTATAATAAGGATTTTGGTATGTGTGTTACAGATTATTTTAAATTGACAGGTATGCCTTCATTGATACCAAGATATGCTTTAGGAAATTGGTGGTGCCGTGATAAACCATATACTACCGATGATGTTATTGAGTTGGTTGATATGTTTGAAAAGAATAATATACCACTTTCTGTATTTCTTTTTGATAAGGATTGGCATATTAGAACGACTGGTCCATATAAAGATTTGAATACTGGTTATACATTTAATAAAAATCTAATAGCAGATCCTAAGTCTTTAATAGATAATTTACATATGCGTGGTATTCGGGTAGGTCTTTCGATGAATTTTAAAGATGGTATTTATCCTCATGAAGAAAAATATCAAGAGATAAAAGATTTCTTAGAATATAAAGAAGAAGGTTTAATAGCAATTGATCCTTTAAATCCTAAAATGTTAGATGTTTTACTTAAATATATATTAAATCCTTTAGAGGAACTTGGTGTTGATTTCTTTTGGAACGATGATAAAGATTTTAAAGATTTAAATAGATTATGGCTTATTAATCACTATATGTTTTTTAATTTAGCAAGGAATCCTGCAAAAAGGGGAATGATTTTGGCAAGAAATGCTTTGAAAGCTGCTCATAGATATCCAGTATTATATTCTGGGGAATCAAAAGTTAGCTGGGAAAATTTTATGTCTATTCCGTTTTTTAACTTATCTGCTTCTAATATTGGTTCTTGCTGGTGGAGTCATGATATTGGTGGTTATATAGATGGTATTGAAGATCCAGAGCTTTATATTAGATCTGTTGAATTGGGAGTTTTTTCACCTATTTTGAGATTCCATTCTGCTAGTGGTAAATATTATAAAAGAGAACCATGGCGTTGGGACAGTAAGACTTCCAATATTGTTGGTAATTATTTGCGACTAAGACATCGTCTTACTTCTTATTTGTATACAGAAGCTTACAAATATTACAAAACTGGTTCAATGATTTTTCAGCCTTTGTATTATTATTTGCCTAAAGTTTATGATGATTTATTGTATAGAAATGAGTACTTTTTTGGTAGTGAATTGTTAGTAGCACCGATTGTAAATAAAAAAGATCAAGTTATGAATAGAACAATTCATCGTTTCTATTTGCCTGATGGTATGTGGTATGAATTTACTACTGGTAAGAAATATGTTGGTAATAAGAAGTATATTTCATTTTATAAAGAAGAAGATTATCCAATTTTTGCTAAAAGAGGTAGTATTATTCCTCTTTCTAATAAGAGTAATGTTAACAATACTTCAAATCCTACAGATATAGAAATTCATGTTTTCCCAGGACAAAACAATACTTATAGAATGTATGAAGATGATGGTATTAGTAGCTTATATAAAGAAGGATTTTATTTGATAACAGAAATAGATTATAACTATTTGCCTAATAACTATACGCTTATAATAAGGTCTGTGGAAGGAAAAAGTGGTATTGTTCCAGATAAGAGAAATTATAAAATAAGATTTAGAAATACTAAGTATTCTGAAGAAGTGTCTGCTCACTTTGATTCTTCAGTTATAAACGTCGATAAAACTTATGTTGAAAATAATGATTTTATTGTTGAGATTAACAATGTAAGTACTGTTGGACAACTTACAATTAATTGTAAAGGAAAAGATATAGAAATTGATGCAGTTAGAGTTGTAAATGAAGATATTGATTCAATTCTTTCTGATTTGCAAATTGAAACTACTTTGAAAGAAAAAATAGCCGATATTTTATTTAGCGATGAAGATATTAAAACTAAGAGAATTAAAGTTAGAAAGCTTAGACGTTACAATTTAGATAAATCGTTTATTAAATTGTTTTTAAAATTACTTGAATATGTAAATGAAATTTAATATAATATGTTTATATTTGTTTTAAGAAGTAGTAGTAAATTATATATTTTTAGAGAATTAGTGGATGGTGAAAACTAATAATAAAGATTTATGAACTTGTCTTTTTTTACAACAAATCGTAATTCTTGCGTTAAAAGTAAAAAGTTGCGTAGATTTTCTACGAATTAAGGTGGTACCGCGAAAATATTCGTCCTTATGGGGAGGAATATTTTTTATTTGGAGGTGTAAATGATAGATATTTTTCTTACAGCTTTGATTGTTTATTTGTTATATTATTTTATTTCTGTTAAAAGATTCGACAATTATGGACATGTTAAAAAAAATAAAAATAATGTAAATAATAAGCAAAAAAAAGATAAAAAGATGTCAAATACTGATAGAGTAGATGATTATATGGCTTTACCTAGTGAAGTAAAATATTTTATAAAGAAATATAAAGTTGATTTGGATAAAGTTAATTTGCATGGTATATTAAAATTAATTGGATTTATTTTAGGATTAGATATTGCATTAGTGTCAATATTTGTTTTGCTAGTATTTAAAAATATTATAGTTCAATTAATAGTAGCTAGTTTATTAATTATTCCTATATATTTGATTAGTTTAAAGTTTTTAGCTAGAAATTTTAAGAAGAGAGGATTGATTAAAGATGTATAATTTTAAAGAAGTAGAAAAAAAATGGCAAAATTATTGGGAAGAAAATAAAACTTTTAAGACTGATGTTTATGATTTTTCAAAACCAAAGTTTTATGCTTTAGATATGTTTCCTTATCCTTCTGGTGTGGGACTTCATGCTGGACATCCTGAAGGTTATACTGCAACAGATATTATTTCTAGAATGAAGAGAATGCAGGGGTATAATGTTTTACATCCAATGGGATGGGATGCATTTGGACTTCCTGCAGAGCAATATGCTATTAATACTGGAAATCATCCAGATGGATTTACTGAAGCAAATATAAAAACTTTTAAAAGTCAGTTAAAAAGTTTAGGTTTTTCTTATGATTGGGATAAAGAAGTTTCAACTAGTGATCCAAAGTTTTACAAATGGACCCAATGGATTTTTAAACAACTTTATTTAGATGGATTAGCTAAATGGATTGATATGCCAGTTAATTGGTGTGAAGAATTAGGAACAGTTTTATCTAACGATGAAATTGTTGATGGTAAAAGTGAACGTGGTGGTTATCCTGTCGTAAGAAAAAATATGAAACAGTGGGTAATGGATATTCCTAAATATGCTGAAAGATTGTTAGAAGGTCTTAATGAAGTAGATTGGCCAGAGTCTACAAAGGAAATGCAAAGAAATTGGATTGGAAAGTCAGTAGGTGCTTTAGTTACCTTTAAAGTTGATGGACATGATGAAAAGTTTGAAGTATTTACGACTAGATGTGATACATTATTTGGAGCAACTTATTGTGTTTTGTCTCCAGAACATAAATTAGTAGATATTATTACTACTGATGATAAAAAAGAAGAAGTAGAAGAATATAAAAAAGTATGTGCAACTAAATCTGAGCTTGAAAGAACAGAACTTAATAAAGAAAAAACAGGAGTATTTACTGGTAGTTATGCAATTAATCCTGTAAATGGTAAAAAAATTCCTATTTGGATAGCTGATTATGTTCTTGCAACTTATGGAACAGGTGCTATTATGGCAGTACCTGCTCATGATGATAGAGATTATGAGTTTGCAAAGAAATTTAATTTGGAAATTATTTCAGTTTTAGAAGGTGGAAATATTGCAATAGAAGCATTTACTGGTGATGGTATACACATTAATTCAGAATTTTTAGATGGCTTGGGAAAAGAAGATGCAATTGATAAAATGATTTCTTGGCTAGAAGAAAAAGGCATTGGAAAGAAGAAAATTAATTATCGATTACGTGATTGGATCTTTGCAAGACAAAGGTATTGGGGTGAACCTGTACCAATAGTTCATATGGAAGATGATACTATGAAAGTATTAGATGATTGTGAACTTCCTCTTGTATTACCAAAGTTAAAAGATTATAAAAGCCACAGTGGTAAAGCCCCTCTTGATTTTGCCGAAGAATGGAAAAATGTTGTAATTGATGGTAAAAAAGGTGTAAGAGAGACTTCAACTATGCCAGGGTCTGCTGGATCAAGTTGGTATTTTTTAAGATATATAGATCCACATAACGATGAATGCTTTGCAGATTATAATCTTTTGAAATATTGGATGCCAGTAGATTTATATATAGGTGGTCCAGAACATACAACTGGTCATCTTTTGTATTCAAGATTTTGGAATAATTATTTGTATGATAAAGGTTTAGTTCCTGTAAAAGAACCATTTAAAAAATTAGTACATCAAGGTATGATTTTAGGAGCTAATGGTATAAAAATGGGTAAAAGATATCCTGAATATGTTGTTAATCCTAGTGATATTGTTGAAAGTCATGGTGCAGACGCATTAAGACTTTATGAAATGTTTATGGGACCATTAGAAGCTGATAAGCCATGGAGTAATACTGGTATCGATGGTGCAAAGAAGTTTATTGATAGAATATATCGAATTTTTGAAGATAAAAAAGTTAAAAATGAGTCAAATTCAAATTTAGAAAAAATATATCATCAGACAGTTAAAAAAGTTACTACTGATTTTGAAACTTTGAATTTTAATACAGCTATATCTCAATTAATGATTTTTGTTAATGCTATTTATAAAGAAGAATTTTTACCAATTGAATATGCAATTGGACTTGTTAAACTTATTAGTCCTGTTTGTCCACATTTAGGTGAGGAATTGTGGCAAATGTTAGGTAATAAAAATTCTATTGCATATGAATCTTGGCCAAAATATGATGAAAATCTTTTAAAAGATGATAATTGTACTTTAGCAGTACAAGTTAATGGAAAAGTAAGAGCTACTATAACTGTTAATGTAGATTCTAGTGAAGAAGAAATTAAAAAAGTAGCTTTAGAAGAAGAAAATGTAAAAAAGCATATTGCTGATAAAGAAATAGTTAAATTTATCGTTATAAAGAATAAAATAGTTAATGTTGTAGTAAAGTAGGTATGAAAATGTATGACGTTATAATTATTGGTGCAGGACCAGCAGGACTTTTTGCAGCTTATGAGCTTTTAGAACATAATAACAATCTTCGTATTGCTATGTTGGATAGAGGAATTAAAGCAGATAAGAGAATTTGTCCAATGAATATTAATAGAACTAAGTGCTTGAATTGTAAGCCATGTGCAATTTTATCTGGTTATGGTGGTGCTGGAACATTTTCTGATGGAAAACTTAATTTTGTTCCTAAATTAGGGAAATCAGATCTATTTAAATATATGGGACAAGATGAAGCCCATTCCTTAATTGATGATACGGAAAATATTTTTAATAAATTTGGTATGGATAGTCAAATTTATCCTACTAATATGGATGAAGCTTTAAAAATAAAAGAAAGTGTTGCTAAAATTGGTGCAAATTTATTATTAATTAAACAAAAACATTTAGGTAGTGATAAATTGCCTAATTATATAAGTAATTTTACTAAATATCTTGAGAAAAAGGGAATGAATGCTTATATTAAAACAGATGTTATAGATATTGTTAAAGAAAATGATTTTTATAATGTTGTTTATAAAAAAGCTAAAAAGGAATATTCTATTCAGGGTAAGTATGTAATAGTAGCTCCTGGAAGAACTGGTGCTAAATGGATGCAGGATTTAGCTGATAAATATAATATTCCTTATATTTCTCAAAGTATTGAAATAGGTGTTAGAGTAGAAGTTAGAAAAGAATTACTAGAAGATATAACTAAAGTTATATATGATCCGACTATTTTTATTAAAACAGATACTTATAATGATGAGATAAGAACTTTTTGTACAAATCCAGGCGGATTTGTTTCTAAAGAAAATTATGAAGGATATATTTGTGTTAATGGACATTCTTTAAAAGATATTAAATCTAATAATAGTAATTTTGCTTTTATTTCTAAAGTTAATCTTAGTGAACCTACTACTAATACTAGATTATATGGAGAATCTATTGCTAGAATTGCAAATGTTTTAGGTGATGGTAAACCTATTATTCAGACTTTAAAAGATTTAAAACAAGGAAGAAGAAGTGATTGGCATAGAATAAATAAAGGTTTTATAGAACCAACACTAAAAGATTGTGTAGCAGGTGATTTGTCATTAGTTCTTCCACATAGAATTGTTTTAAATATTTTAGAAGGATTAGAAAAATTAGATAAAATTATTCCTGGCGTTAATAATGATGAAACTTTGTTGTATGGTCCAGAAATTAAGTTTTTTAGTAATGAAGTATTGACGGATAATAAAATGAAATTGGATAAAGAAAATATTTATTTTATTGGCGATGGTGCTGGAAAGGCTGGTAACATTGTTACAGCAGCAGCTACTGGTCTTATAGCAGCAAGAGATATTTTAGATAGAATTAAATAGACAATATAGTTAGTTATATTGCTTTTATTTTAATTAAAAATATAGATATTGTATTTTAAAATTTATAATGATAATATAGTTATATAAAATAATATTAGGAGTGATTATATGAAGAATAAAAAAGGCTTTACCTTAATAGAACTATTAGCAGTAATAATAATATTAGGAATATTAATGATAATAGCCATACCAGCAGTAACAGAGTATATATCATCATCAAGAAAGAGTGCATATATAACAACAGCAACAAGATATATAGATGGAGTAAGAAATAAAGTAAATGCAGCAGAAATACCAGTCTATGATATAGAGACAACATATTATATACCCGGAAGTTGTGTGTCAATGGAAAAAGGAGGAAAAAGTCCATATGGAGACTGGAAAGAATATTATGTAGTAGTAACATATGATGGAACAGGGTATGACTATTATTGGACAAGTAGAGATGAAAGTAATACAGGAATATATTTAACATATCAAGATTTATTAGATGTCGATAGAATAGAGAATAATGTAACAAGTATTTCAACAAGTATAGGAGTAGGAGAAAGAGAAAAGATATTAGTATTAAAGAACAGTTGTAGTATAAATGATGCGGAAGAGATGTTAGCAACAGTAAATATAGAAGAAAAAGGATATGTAGATGGAAGTCTATCAATGGATATGATAGGAATGCATCAAGAAAGTATTTTAAATGGAGCATATCCAAGATTAAAGAATAACTTAATACCAATAACAATAGAAAATGATGGAACAGTAAAGAAAGCAGATACAACTACAAAGTGGTATAGTTATGAAGAAAAAAGATGGGCAAACGCTGTAATATTAAAAGATGAAAGTAAAACATATAATAATGGAGAAATAATACCAGAAGAAGAAATAGAAAGTTATTTTGTATGGATACCGAAGTATAGTTATAAGCTATGGGATTTAGGAAACTATAGTAGTACTACAACAATAGATGAAAGTAAAGTACATTCAATAGAGATAAGATTTGGAACAACAAATACTACTGATAGTATAGAAGGAGAATGTACAACACCTAATATATCAGGAGAAAGTGGAAACTGTGAAGTAGGAGATTATATGACTCATCCAGCATTCTTAGCATTCAATACAAATGGAATATGGGTAGGAAAGTTTGAGACAGGATATAGTGGAGCAACAAGTACATCTGGAGCTCACAAGAATACAACAGAAGTAGATAAAGTAATAGTAAAACCAAATGTCTACAGTTGGAGAAGTATACAAGTAGCAAATGCCTTTACAGTAAGTTATAATTATAAAAGAGAGTTAGATTCTCATATGATGAAGAATACAGAATGGGGAGCAGTAGCCTATTTGTCTCATTCTATCTATGGAATAAGTGATAGTATAAGGATAAATAATAATTCTAGTTATAAAACAGGATATTCAGCAGTATCAGAACCGACTGTAGATTGGCCAGAATACAAAGGATATGGAACAAGTAGTAGTGTAACACAAGCATACAATACAACGACTGGATATTTAGCAAGTACAACAGGAAATATAACAGGAGTATATGATATGTCAGGAGGAGCTTATGAATATGTAATGGGGGTACAAGTAGACAATAATGGACTACCATTATCAGGAAGACATAATATCTATAATTCAGGATTTAATGGAACATTAGGATGTCCTACATGTGATACAACTGGAGATAATCTTGTAGTAGGATTAGATAGTAGTATAACAAGTATAACAAATGGGATAGATTTACCAGAAAGTAAATATTACGATAGTTATAAAGTAAACAGTAATGGAAATAGGAAAAATAGAATCTTAGGAGATGCGACAGGAGAGATGGGACCGTTTGGGACTATACAGACAACAGGAACAACAGAACAGTGTGGAGAAACAGGAATATGTAATAGACCAATAGGTTCATGGTATAATGATAACTCTTCGTTTGTTGACTCTAGCGGCCCTTGGTTCTACCGTGGGGGCAACTATTACTACGGTTCTGGAGCTGGTGCGTTCTATTTCTTCAACCACTCCGGGCATGCTTTCAGCTACATTTCTTTCCGTTTGGTTTTGTGCATATAGTTTTTCCACATGTGGAAAAACTTAACCCTGATCTTAGTGGTTTAATAAATAATTAAAGTATGCTAATTGTATATATTTACAATTAGCATTTTAATTTATCATAAATGTTATTTTGTAACATAATTTATACTCTTTTTATTAAAATAATCTATATGTCGACAAAAAGCGATTTTTTAAAAGTCTATTATTTACTTGGTGATAATATGAGAGTTAAAGTATTTGATGAAATGCATGAAAAAGATTTAGAAAACAGTGTAAACGATTTTTTAAATGAAATTGGTGATAACGTTATTGATATTAAATATCAAGTTGCTATTTCGATGTTTGCAGAAGAACAAATATATTGTTTTTCTGCAATGATTTTATATAAAATAGAAGAATAGTCTTAACAAATTATAAAAAAAATGATATATTATTTATTGATAGTAAGGAGTGGTATTATGACAAAGAAAACTTGTCCTAATTGTAAAGCTAATATATCAGCTAATGTAAAATTTTGCCCAAAATGTGGTGAAAATGTTGAAAAGGTAGAAGAAAAAGAAAAAATTACTGAAAATAAAAAAGAGGAAACGATAGTTGTTGAAGATACTAAGGTTGAAGAAAATGATAATGTTGTTGAGAAACCTATTGAAAATAATAAAGTAAAAGGAAAGTCACATTTAAAATTAATATTAGTATTAGGTTTAATATTAATAATTGTTTCTGGTGCTTTAGTTTGGTTTTTTGTTTTTAAAGATGATGATAAGAAAGTTAATGATAAAGATAATGATATTGTAGATAAAGAAGAAAATAATGATGATGAAGAAAATGATAATGATGATGATGATGAAAAAGATGATGAAATAGGTAGTGATAAATTAAATTACTATGGAAATACTTATGAATTTTCTGAAGGTGTTGCTTGGCTTAAAGATAGTTTTTATATTTATTTGATTAATGATAAAGGAAAAGTTCTTAATAAGTACGATGGACGTATTTATGATGGATACTTTGATTTTGAGGATAGTAAATTTAATGATGGTTATGCAATGGTTGGTAATGATTTATATAATTCTAAAGGTGAAAAGGTTAAGTTAGAAGAAGATTATACAGAAATTAGTTATTATGGTGAAGGATTGTTGGTAGTAACTATTAAAGATGAAAATTATAAGGGTACTACTATTGAAAAAGGAATCTATGATTTAAATAATAAAAAATATAATCTTGAGTTAGATGATGATATTACTAATATAACTTATTTAGGAGATAGAATGTATTTATTATATTATGGTGAAGATAGAGAATACTATGTATATGATTCTACTACTAAAAAAGAATTTAGTATTGGTGCTAGATTTGATGTTTTAAAAAGTGATTATAAGGATGGATATATAATTTATCAGGATACTAATGCTTATGAAATTTATTCTATTGATAGGGATGGAAATAAAAAGTTAATAGTTGGAAATAGTAGACATGCTCAAATAGGACAATATAGTGATGGTTTAGTATTTATAAATGATGCTTTTTATGATCTTAATGGTAATAAGGTAATTGATTTGAAAGATGAAGGTGTAAAGAACAATCCGATGTTTATTAATGGCTATGCTTTAGTTTTCTTTGATACGGGATATTTTACTGTTTTGAATAAAGAGACTAAAGAGTATATGTTTGAGCCTAAGGCATATACTGATATGGACAATACTTATAATGGTTCTTTTGAACTAGGATTTTATAGAAAGCAAACTGTTATTTCAAATAGTGGTCATTTAATAGTAAGGTTGTATGATGAAAGTACTAAGACTAAGCACTGGGCAATTATGGATGTAAATGGTGATATTGTTTATGAATTTTCAGAAGCTATTAATATAAATACTGTAATTTCTGATAATGACTATATTGGTGTTAGTAACAATGTAAAACAGGAAAGTTATTATGTTTCAACTAGCGGTAAAAAGTTAGAAATTGTTGAATAAACAGAAAGGTTTATCTTTCTGTTTTTAATACTTTATAAATTATTTGGATAATAATATATATTGGAGGTGTTATTGTGCTAGAATTAAAAAATATATCTAAAAGTTATACTACAGGTAATTTTACACAACAAGCTTTAAAAAATATAAATTTAAAATTTAGAAAAAATGAATTTGTTGCAATATTAGGACCATCAGGTAGTGGGAAAACTACATTATTAAATATAATTGGTGGATTAGATAGATATGATGATGGTGATTTAATAATAAACGGTAAATCTACTAAAAAATTTAAATCTAGAGATTGGGATTCTTATAGAAATAATTGTATTGGATTTGTTTTTCAAAATTATAATTTAATTACTCATATTTCTATATTGGAAAATATTGAGATGGGAATGACGCTTAGTGGTAAAAGTGCTAAGAAAAGAAAGAAGAAAGCGTTAGAAGTTTTAGAAAAAGTGGGATTGAAAGATCATGCTCATAAAAAACCAAATCAATTGTCTGGTGGACAAATGCAACGCGTAGCAATAGCAAGGGCTTTAGCAAATGATCCTGATATTATTTTGGCAGATGAACCAACTGGAGCATTAGATTCTAAAACTAGTATTCAAATTATGGATCTTATAAAAGAAATTGCTAAAGATAAATTAGTTATAATGGTTACTCATAATTCAGAACTTGCTGATAATTATGCTAATAGGATTGTTAAATTTAAAGATGGTGAATTAATTAGTGATTCTAATCCAATTAAGAAAAATGAAAAGGAAGAACGTTTGTATCAAATTAAAAAAACTTCTATGAATTTTATTACAGCTTTAAAACTATCTTTTAATAATATTATTACTAAGAAAGGAAGAACTTTAATTACTGCTTTTGCTTCTAGTATTGGTATAATTGGTATTGCTTTAATTTTATCTTTATCTAATGGTTTTGATATTCAGATAGATAAGTTTGAAACGGAAACTTTATCTAGTTTGCCAATTATAATTAGTAAAGAATCTGTTAATCTTACTGAAGATACTATTGTTAGTATGCATGAAGATAGCAATAATGATGGAGCTTATCCTGAAGAAGAATTTGTTTATACTAAAGACTCAATTATAAATACTTTAGTTCATGAAAATGAATTTACAGAAGAATATCTTGATTATATTGAGAATATTGATGAATCTAAAGTAGCTGGTATTTCTTATACTAGAATAACAGCTTTGAATGTTTTAGGAATTGTTGATGGAAAGAAAACAGTTATTCCTACAGGGTTTTCTTCGGGTCAGTCTTATTTCTTTGCGTTGCCAAAAAAATTAAATCAAAACGCTGATGGTGTGGTTGAGAAAAATTATGATTTATTAAAAGGTAGATTACCTGAAGAGAAAGATGAATTAGTACTATTGGTGGATAGTAAAAATAGAATTGATAAGAATTTAGTTCCTTATTTAGGATTAGATCAAAATATAGAGAAAATATCTTTTGATGATATTATTGGGAAGGAATTTAAATTAATATTAAATAATGATTTTTATAAATCATTAGGTAAGTATTATACTTTGAATATCAATTTTGAAGAGATGTATTCTAATAGTAATGCTGTTACTCTTAAAATAGTTGGAATTATGAGAGGTAAAGAAGACAATAAGTTAATTCAAAGTAGTAGTGGTATTGGTTATACAGAAAATTTAGTTAACTATGTAATAGAAAGTAATTCTAACTCTAATATTGTTAAATTACAAAAAGAAGTTAATTATAATGTTTTAACAGGAGAACTTTTGGATTTAGAAACTGAAGAAGGATTAGAAACAAAAGATAATTTATTAGCGTATTTGGGCGCATCTACAGTTCCTTATGCTATAAATATTTATCCTAAAGATTTTGAATCTAAAGAATTTATTACTAATTATTTAGACAATTATAATGATAAGCAAATAGAATTAGTTGAGGATATTGCTAAAAATTATTTGAATATATTGATAGATAAAGTAAATAGTTCTTCAGATTTACTTTTGAAAGAAGTTGATTCTTCATTAGCTGATAGAGTACCAGATGAAGTTAATCTTTCTTATAAAGATGGTATGATTTCTGGTATAATTAAAATTGGTAATTGTGAGTTTTTAGTAGAAGATAATGCTATTATTAGTAGTAATGGTGGTGTTATTTATAATGATTTAGCTGCTACAATGGTAAATTTATCTGGTTCAATTATGGATGCTATTACGATTGTTTTAATTTCATTTTCTGCTATATCTTTAATTGTATCATCAATAATGATTGGAATTATTACTTATATTTCGGTATTAGAAAGAACAAAAGAAATTGGTATATTAAGAGCACTTGGTGCTAGAAAAAAAGATATATCGAGAGTATTTAATGCAGAAACATTTATAATTGGGGTTACTTCAGGAATAATTGGTATAGTTATTGCTAGGCTTTTAATAATACCTACTAATATTATTCTTTATGATTTAACAGAACTTGAAAATGTTGCTAGACTTAATCCATTTCATGCTCTTATTTTAATTATTGTAAGTGTAACTTTGACTGTTATTGGCGGTTTAATTCCAGCAAATCTTGCAAGTAAGAAAGATCCAGTTGAGGCACTTAGAACAGAATAATAAATTATTCAAATCTTTTTATATAAGAAAAAATTTATGTAATAAATAAATATATATATTATAGATTGATAAATTATTAACTTATAATTAACTTATTATGCTATTTTTAATCTATAATAGATTTTCTAAATACAATTTGTTTGTAATTGGTATTTAGTTACTGTATAAAAACTTATATTTTGAGAAAAATACAGGCTAGTTATTTGTTTTATAATTAGTCTTTTTAATATTTTTGATAATTATAGAATATTTATTTAATGTAAACATAAAATTTATTGAATAGTTAAAGAGAGGGGTATATATGGATAAACAAGAAATTATCAAAAATATTGCTAAAAGAACTGGTGGGGATATATATTTAGGTGTAGTTGGGGCAGTTAGGACTGGAAAGAGTACTTTTATAAAAAAAGTAATTGAAACACTAGTTGTTCCTAATATAAAAGATGAATATGAAAGAAAACGTGCACTTGATGAGATACCACAAAGCGCTAGTGGTAAGACAATAATGACTATTGAGCCTAAATTTGTTCCTAATACGGCTGCTAAAGTAAATATTGATGATTTTAGCTGTAATATTAGACTTATTGATTGTGTCGGTTATTTAATAAAAAATGCTAAAGGTGCAGAGGACGAAAATGGTCCACGTATGGTTAAATGTCCTTGGGTGTCGTTGAATAAGTGATACCCCAAATAAAAAATAAATAAATGCCCATAAAATAAGGGCTTAAGGCAATATTTCACTTTATTAGTTAAAGACTAATTTATAGAAAGTGAGATATTTTTTTATGAAAAAAGAGAAAATTTTTAAAAATCCCGATTTAATACCTTTGCTGATAAATTATGTAAAGGTAAATAAGGTTGTATTCCCAATTGAGAGAGTTAAGTATTTATCTAATGAAGAAGTCATAGAAATTTTAAAGGATTGTATTGATAATCAAATAATTTATAATCCTAATTATGAAATGGTAAAGAATATTACTTTATTAGAAGATAAAGATTTAAAAGAAATATATCCTCTTATAAAGGAAAGTATGGATTATATAAATTATGATTATATGAGAGATATTAAAGATTTAATTAATAGTGTTAAATCTAGAAAGAAAGGTAAAAAGTATTCTTTTGAAGAACATTTAAAGGCATTAATTCTTGCTCTACTCTCTAACCATAGATGGGGAGATAATAATATAAGAGAAAATATGGATACTATTGATAAAATATTTCATAATTATAATAAGAATTATTTAAAGATAGTTGATCCAAATATTTTAGTAAATAAATTAAGGAATATTCATTGCACTAATCCAATGATTAATAATCAAATGAAAGCATTATCAAGAAATATAATAGTATTAGAAAAAATTGAGAAAGATTATGGAAGTTTAGATAATTTTGTAAATAAAGAAACTCCTAATGACATTGCTAATATGTTTAATTCTGGTAAATATAAACTAACACAAGTTGGACGAGCTTTTGCTTATGATTATTTAAAACGAGTTGGTGTTAATACTTGTAAAAAGAGTTCACAGTTAGAAAGATTATTTGGTAGTCATAGACTAGGAATTGTAGAGAATGCTAATGCAACAGAACAACAAGTATTGAATATAATTAAAAAAATAGCAATATTAAATGATTGTGATGAAATAATAGTAGAATCAATAATACAACAATTTTGTTTATTAAGGTCCGCAAATATATGTGGAGAATATCCTAAATGTGAGAAATGCAAAATAAGAAAATATTGTAATTATAATAAAAACAATTTAAATTCAGTATGTAAGGAAAACTTACATACTGAGTAATATATTGTTTAAAAAACTATGATATTACGCATATTAATAATGTGAATTTATTTGCATCAAATATATTGTTAATTGCATCATTTTGTGATATAATGGTGCAGATGAAAGGAGAATGATGCAATTTGAGAAGATTTAATTTAATGGAAGAATATAGTAGTATTATATCTAATAGTAATATTATTAACTTGATAAGTAAAATTCATGAGTATAAAGGAAAACAATCATATTTATTAGATACTAAAAAAGACACATTAGATACTTTATTAAAAGTTGCTAAAATTCAAAGTACTTCTTCATCAAATAAAATTGAAGGTATTTATACTACTGATAAAAGAATTAATGAAATAGTAAATCAAAAATTAGAACCTAAAAATAGAAACGAAGAAGAAATTGCTGGTTATAGAGATGTATTAACTTTAATACACGAAAATTATAATTTTATTGATATTAATCAAAATACAATCTTACAATTACACAGAGATTTATATAAATATACTGGTTATAGTTATGGTGGTAAATTTAAGAATTCTCAAAACTATATAGAAGAAGAAAATGAAAAAGGAGAAAAGAAAATAAGATTTACACCACTATCTCCTGTTGAGACACCAATTGCAATTGAAGAATTGTGTAAAAATTATAATGAATTAGTTAATAATGAATCATGTGATTTACTAGTCTTAATTCCTATATTTATATTAGATTTTGTATCAATACACCCATTTAATGATGGTAATGGTAGAATGAGTAGATTACTTACTTTACTATTATTATATAAAGCAAACTATATGGTAGGAAAATATATTAGTATTGAAAAAATTATAGAAGAAACAAAAGATAGTTATTATGATACATTAGAAAAAAGTTCTCTAAATTGGCATAATAACGAAAATGACTATTCATATTTTGTAGAATATTATTTAGGAATAATATTAAATGCTTATAAGGAATTTGATTCCAGAATAAATATTGTTGAAAATAAAAAAATAACTGCTTATAAAAGAATTATAGATATATTTAAAGATAATATTATTCCAATAGATAAAGCATTTATAACAAATAAATGTCCTGATTTAAGTGAAACTACAATTGAAAGAACTTTAAATAAATTACTTAAAGAAGATAAAATTGTTAAAATCTCTGGTGGAAGATATACAAAATATAAATGGAATAATTAATTAAATAAATTATTTAAAATTTACAAATAGCTAGAATTATGAAAGGTATGTTTAATTACATATCTTTTTTTGTTGTGTAAAAACGAAAGGAGAATGATATATGAATTTAAATTACGCAATATTTAGAAGTGAACCTATTATGACTACACAAGATTTATCACAAATAGGATCACATAATAAAAGAGAAAAACAAGCTTATAATTCTAATCCAGATATTAAGTTAGAATTAAGCAAAGATAATATAGAACTTGTACCACTTGCTGAAAAGTATTTGAAAGGATTTCATACACTAACAAAAGAATATAAAAAAGAACACGAAGAAAGAATGAAAACCGAAAGGAAATCAAGAAAAAAGAAATATCACGATATGTTAAATAGTTCAAGAAATTGTGTTGCTGATGAATTAATGTTTACTGCAACTCCTGAATTTTTCAAAAATATGACAAGAGAAGATATTAATGAATGGGCTAATACTTGTATGGACTTTGTTTATAATGATTTATGTTATACAAAAGAACAAGTATTGCATAGTGTTGTTCATTTAGATGAAAAAACGCCACATATACATTGTGTTGTTGTTCCTCTTGTTAAAAAAATAGATAATAGAACAAATACTGAGCGATATACAATATCTAAAAAACAATATATTAAAGATAAAATACACCTATCACAATTACAAGACTTATATCATAAAAGACTAACTGAAAAAGGATATGATTTAGAACGTGGTATTAAAGGTAGTGATAATAAACACATTAAAATTAAAGAATATAAACGAGTAACTAAAAAATTAAATCAAGAATTAAATGTTAAAAATGATAGACTTGATAAGGCTGTTAATGACTTTGAAGATAAAATGAAATCAACTAAAAATATTCTTTTTGATAAAGAATATGTGAAAGTTAAAAAAGAAACTTTTGATAGTATGAATAATGTTATTAAAGAATCTAAAAAAGTTATGGAAATGCAACCAAAACTACAAACTATATTTAATGAAGTAGATAATTATACTAATAGCTATAAATCATTAGAAAAAGAAAATAAAAAGTATGAAAAAGAGATTACTAAACTTAAAAAAGATAATAAATATTTAGACCAAGAAAACAAAAGTTTAATGGATAGATTAAATTATATAATTCAATTATTAAAGAAATTTTTAAGAAAACTATTACAACGAGGTAATGAATATACCAAAGATGAAACTGCCGATGCAATTAAGGACTACTATGATAATGAAGTATTTGATATGCATGATGTTATTGGTATATCAAGAGGAACTACTAAACAAGATGAATTATATGATTATGTAGTTGCACCTGACTATTATAAGGAAAGAGTTAGAAACTATGAAGAAGAGTATGATAAAGACGATTTTGAATTAAGTATGTAAAATTATTAAAAAACTTTTGATTTTTTTATTTGTTAGAGTGATAAATATTAAGACAGAAAACGAGATTAAATATATCTAATGTGTCTTTAGCAAGACATTATAGTAAAGTTTAATCTCCCATCTGGTCTTTTAAATAAAGTTGCTTAAAACGGCTAAAATGAAAGGAGAATGTATATGTTATTAAGTGATAATACAAAAAAAGTTGTTGATTTAATACATCAATTTGATAATTTAAGTAATATTGATAAAGTAAGATTAGCAATATATTTATTAGAAAATAAAAATTTTAGTTTAGATTTCAATGTAAGAGATATGATTATTTTATTAAAACAAATTTTAAGTATATTAGATCCAAGTTATGCAAAAGTAATAACTAATTTTAGTAAATATAAACATTTATTATTCTTTTCAGCCAAGTATTTAGAACTTACTGAAAAAGAAAAAAAGCATTTCTCTATTGAAATGATATTTAATATTTATGAAACAGATTTTAAAGATAAAATTATTAACGAAGAAATAAATAAACATTTATTAGTATATGATTATAGTTATTCTCTACTGAATAATGAGTAAAAAAAATCCCTAATAGACATTATTAGGGATTTTTTGAATTAAACCTATATACTCATTAATCAAGTACACACTCAATAATATATCTAGGTCTCGCTTTAGTTTCCTTATATATTTTACCAATATATTCTCCAATCACACCAAGACATAGAGTTTGAATACCACCTATTAACCAAATTGAACAAACAATAAACGTCCAACCAGATACCGTATTACCAATTAATTTCATAATAACAGAATAAATCAAAACTACAAAACTAAGTATTAAAATAATAAAACCGATTGAAGTAATCATTCTTAAAGGTTTTATACTAAATGAAGTTATTCCATCAATAGCAAACGCTAACATTTTCTTTAACGGATATTTAGATTCACCTGCTACTCTTTCGCTTCGCTCGTAGTAAGCTATATCAGTTTTATATCCAACTTGAGGAACTATACCTCTTAAGAATAAATTAACTTCTTTAAACTCACTTAAACCTTCTAAAGCTCTTTTACTCATTAAACGACAGTCTGCATGATTAAATACAACTTCAACGCCCATAATGTTCATTAATTTATAAAAAGCTTCTGCAGTAAACTTTTTAAAAAACGTATCTTTTTTTCTTGAACTTCTAACACCATAAACAACATCAGCACCGGCATTATATTTTTTTATCATATCATCCATTACATTAATATCATCTTGTAAATCAGCATCCATACTAATACAGATATCTGCATGATTTTTTGCATACATTAAACCTGCAAGCAAGGCATTTTGATGTCCTCTGTTTCTAGTTAAATTAATTCCTACGTACATATGATTTTCTTTATGTATCTTAGTTATAATTTCCCACGTTTTATCCTTAGAACCGTCATTAACTAAAACCACTTTACTATTTTCACTAATTAAACCTTCTTCCATTAAACTACTCATTTTTTTATCAAGTTCTTTTTTTGTTAGTGGTAGTGCTTCTTCTTCGTTATAACAAGGTATAACTAAATTTAATACTAAATTATTTTTCTTCATTTACTTCTTCCTTCTTTCTAAATAACACTATAACTTCCATGCCTAGTGTTAATATCATTATTGTCATATATTCTAGATAAGTATAAATTCCTCGTTCTTCATTATTTACTACTTCAAACATCAAATCGCCAGTTTCTTCTTTTTCATTCACTTCTAAAATACCATTCGGATAATAATCAAATTTTTCTTTATATGCGATATAAACTTCTAAATCACTTGCACTATCCGAACTTAATCTTACAGTATAACTACCACCTTCATAAGTTTTATCTAAATAAAAATCTGTATATTTTTTATCTTTCAAATCATTTTTTTTAAAGTCTTTTTCATACACAACTTCATTTTTAGTTATTAACTCCAACTTATAAGTTGCATCATCTATTTCATTAACTTTAAATTTTAATCTTATTTTATTAAAATTATCATATAAATCTACTGTTTGGGTGATAACCGCTTCTTTATTTAAAGAAATATACTTAACCTTGGTTACACTGTCTTTTGCTACTATATTTTCTTTATAACTAATACCTGTATATTTATTAAAACTAAAAGCGAATAATGCTAAAGTTAAGACTAGTATAATACATTTAAAATATTTATAAAATTTGAATTTCTCATAATTGGTATTTAAAGTATCATAAGAACATGTACCTATTAGTATTAACCACGGTAAGAATGATAAACCATATCGTGGACATACTTCCCAAACAAGATAGAAAAATACTGCTCCAAACAAGCTAATTGCTATAATTGATTTCTTACCACTTTTATAAATATTAATAAGAGATATTATTGCCATAAACATAACTACTATTTTAGAGAACTGTAATAAATAATTTATAACAATATTTTTATCTTCCAATAAATAAGAATAAGACGGATTAAAGTCATTAACTAATTCTAAATATTTTTGATAACTATAATCTCCTTTACCCCAAACAGAAACTAATTTAACTACTAATAATTTCACTGTTCCAAATGGACCTAAATCACTCAATCTGTTTTTTATTTCTTTAATATTTAAATCTGTTCTTTCTGAAACGTTTGAAGCACTACTACTTAGATTATAATCATCTTGGGAATAATATCCATAACTTTTTTCATTAACTCCCATCATAATCCAATGTGTCATTGGAAATTCTTTATCAACATTAACATTTGTGAAAAATTTATTCTCAATAGTACAAATACAAGTTATTGTTAATATTGCCCCAATTATTATTGGTGCAAACTTCTTTAACACTATTAATGTCTTTTTAGTAAATATTAAATATACAAAATACGCTACTAGTATAAATATTGCAACAGCCCTTATCTTATAACCAATTATTGCAATGATACCGATTAATGAGCCATATAGAACGTTAGATTTTAAATTTTTTTCGTCTTTTGTTTTAACTATTAAATAAATTAAAATACTGGCAAATGGTAACATTAATACATCTGTATAGTAATATGATACATATAAATAAAAGATTGGAGATAATACACATATAAATAAACTTAATAAGCCTTTATTGAGATCCCAAACTTTATTAACAGTTTTATAAGTAAATAATGACATAACAGAAATACATATTGTACTTAGTAAAGAAAATAAAATTTGATTGCTAATAGGAATAATCTTTTGTAACCCATATAAAATAATTAATAAAAATCTATTATTAGGATAAACAGAATAGTAAACATTATTTAATATCGAACCCGTATCATTTAAACTATTTATTTCGGTTAAAATATGTATTAAATCAACTTGAGGAATACTACTAATTACAAAAGTACTTATAAGTAATAAGACAAATTGCAATCCTAATAAGATACCTACTATTATTTTCTTTTTCTTATCATCAAGTTTGATAATAACCTTATATAATTTAATTAATAAAAGTAAATATACGATTGAACCAACAATTAAAACTAATGGATTTAAATAATCATAACTACGATTAATATAGAAAAATATCGCTCCTATTAAAGAAATAGAAAAACATATTATGGTAAAAATTAACAAGAATTTATTAACAAAATTAAACATTTTATTTACTAGATTTTTCATAACTATCCTTCTTAAAAACTATTAATTTACTTAATAAATAGTTTCCTACAATTACTAATATCTGACTTACCAGTTTAAATATTTTATCATTACCTTTTAATATAGTTACAAACAAAAACATTATTACCATATCAAGTAAAAGTGTTGATACTCTTGCACCAGTAAAAGTAATAAATTCTTTAAATTTATTTTCATTTTTACTATTAAATACAAATGCTCTATTTGTAAAATACGCAAATAAAACTCCAGCTATCCACGAAAAAAGATTTGCTATTTGTAACTCCACACTAACATTAGGATTTAATATAGTCAAACTCAACATATAATAAACAATTAAACTAATTAATGTAGTCAGACCCCCAAAGATTAAATAATTAATAATTTCCTTATATTTTTGATACAATTCTTTCACATACATCACCACCAATAAATCTACATAATAATATTTTATCATATATTTCTATAAATAACTATTTTAACCTTTAAAAATAGCATCATATTTTTTATAATAATCATTATAGTTCCAATCTACTTGATGAAAATAAAAAGACAACTGTTTTTTATCAATTTCACTATGGGGCAAAAATATATTATATAAATTACTTTTGCAATTACTTATTACCTTAATATAAACTTTTTCTATTTCTATAATATCTTTAGAATTGCTTAAACTTTTTGATTCTAAAAATAAATTTGATTTTGTAATGAATGATGAATATTATTTGTGTCTTGTTTAGCATAATAGCGAGTATTATAAACTAAATTTGCTAAAAACATTTTCTTAAAACCATTTAAAAATATTTCTGGACATTCATGAAAATCGGCAACAACAAATAGTTCTTTATTATAGTTATTTTTTAAAGTTTGTTCTAATATAATTAGAAGCTCATTATGATTTATTGTATAAGTATCCCTAATATAACCAATATACTTATCAAATGTAGATACAAAATTTTCTTCTAAAGTAATTTGATTTTTTTCATAAACTAATTTAGAATTTAATTTTATAGTATCTTTTTTTATTTTTTTAACAAGTTTATATAATACTTCTAAACTTAATAATTTATATACTTCACCACTGCAACTATAAATCCACAATAGCGAGTGTTTCTTCATTCACTTTATTTGTATTGTGTCTTTCTTCAAGTAATCTCTTTGCATTTAAATTTTCCTTTCAATAGTTTTATTTTTACTGCAATTAAATTATAACACAAATCAGCAAAAAATAGTCTTGAAATCAGCAAATTCTTAATATTTTTATTTTAAATGGGAAAATTATTATAGGTGGTAGCTATGATAGATTTTCAAAGATTAAAAGATATTAGAGAAGATAATGATATAAACCAAGAAACAATGTCTAAAATATTAGGTGTTCCTCGTTCTACCTATTCAATGTGGGAACTAGGTATAAGTGTTATTCCTTTAAAACTTTTATGCGATTTTGCAGATTATTTCAATATTACTTTAGATTATGCTTTAGGACTAACAAACAACAAGACTAGCAGAAATTTAATTAAAGGATTAGATTTGCAAGTTCTTGCTAATAATATGAAAGAAATTAGAAAAAAACATAATCTTTCACAAGAGAATATAGCAGATATCCTTAAAGTAACTCAAAGTTGTATAGTTAAATATGAAAAAGGTAGAGTTTATATATCTACTGAAAACTTATATAAATTTGCTAAAGAGTTTAAAATATCAATTAATGAGTTATGTGGTAAAACAAAAAAATAATATCAGATTTTACATTATATGATGGAATGACAGATAAATGTAGGTACCCATAAATTTCCGTCATTCTGTCATTTTTTATAAATCCCAAACTTATTAAAGCAAAAATTCAAAAGAAATTTCATAACTAATGAATTTTCGCGATAGACTTATTTGTAAGCCAAATAAGTAACACACTACCAAGTCGGCAAAAGCCAACTAGGAATAGTGTGCCAAAGGAGAGCCTTTGGGAACCCATTTAAGCACCAATACTACAAACTAGCGTAAGTAGTAAAGGTGCCTTTTTTATTTGTCTTACAACTTCATAAAAAAGTGAAAAAATAGCATAATGCTAATCTTCCGAAAAGCAAAATGCTATTTTCTTATTTTAGGTATTAGTTGTTCAACTTTAGTTTGTTCTTTATCAGTTATTTTAAATAGAACAACTAATACTATTGCTGTTGCTATATAAGCAATTATCATTGCTATATAGTTTTGTGAAAAAAATGTTTCAAATAATGCTACAGGACATAATGCTATTCCCAAAAATCCTACTATATAAAATGTCTTGTCGCTATATTTTCTTGTTATTTGTTTTTCAGGATCTGTATCATCTTTTTCAGTCCATGTTCTTCCTAACATAGACCAATTTTTTGTAAACATTGCATTACCAAAATTAGCAATTCCTATAAAGAACCAACCAAGTGATACAAATTTATAATCATTTATAATAGGAATTAATATAACCATTATTGTTGCTAAAATAATACCAATAATTTGTACCTTATTTAAATACATTGTTATTTTTTGCATTTTTCTTCGCCTCCTTTAATCTGTTTTCATCTAATATTCCAACTATCAGTTCATTAGTAACATTTTGATATTCTAAATCTTGTTTTGTTTCTATCGCACGTTCTCTTTCTTCTTCTGAAAGATCATCTTTAGCTAATTCTTGATTTAAGGTATCAATCATTATATCATTATTACTAATACTTGCCTTTGCCATCATCCAAGCATCTTCTAATTTATCTCCTCTTAAATGTTCATAATAATTTCTAATAAAAGGATTAAGAATAGTTAATTGAGTTCCCAAACCTATCATACTTAACATATTATTATAATTTAAATCTATATGTTTACTTATTTTTTTAAGTATTTTAGGATTAGGTAATTCTCTTTCACCAGATTCTATTTTAGATAATTCGGCATTACTAATACCAATTGCATTGGCTAATTGTCTTTGAGATAAACCTTTTTTTTCTCTTTCTCTAGCTATTGCTTCGCCTATGTTTTGCTTTGGCATAAAACTTCACCACCTGCATTAATCATACCACTATCGTTAACGAAAGTCAACATATTTGATAAAATTGTTAATAAAAGTGTTGACAAGTTCATAATTATGATGTATATTTGATGTGTTACCGAGTGTTAACAATATAAAAAGAAGTGTTACGCATCAAAAAGAAAGGAGGAAAAGATATGAATGAGGAAAACAAGGCATCTAGACTTAACCGACCATAGAATATGGAAAGATAAAAATATCACATTTGAAGCAAAAGATATTTACTCTTATCTATATACAGAAGGCTTTGATAGAACAATAGCTAATGTAAA
>CALVZC010000007.1 GCA_944372425.1 uncultured Bacilli bacterium | reverse complement strand
TTTATGTTTCACGTGAAACATTACTTCTATATTTTATTTCCCGGGAAATATTTTTTGCTTTTACTTTTTTATGTTTCACGTGAAACATTACTTCTATATTTTATTTCCCGGGAAATATTTTTTACTTTTATTTTTTTCTTATTTTTACAAATGCTTTTTTTATCAGTATCGAAGTATCATTAATAATATCATTTGAGTTTATTTGTATTATTTTTGTATTTGAAGTTACATTGTTGTTTGATTCTGAAGAATAAACTACTCTTTCTAATTTAGCACTATTTATAACTTCTTGACACATTTTACATGGTTTTAACGTAGTATAAAGCGTACAATTAATTAATCTCCAATTTTTAAATTTCTTATTTGCCTTTTCTATTGCAATAATTTCAGCATGTTTTGTGATTATTTGACTACTATCTCTTAAATTATGAGCTTTAGCTATTATTTTCCCATTAATATTAGACACAATTATTGCTCCAACTGGTATTTCTCCTTTTTTATATGCTTTTAATGCTTCCTTATATGCTAACTTCATATAATATTCGTCATTTTTCATATTAATCACTCCAAAAAAAAGATGCACATAAGTACTTATTACGTTAAGGCTGCTATTTCCCAATTCTGACCTGGTTCCGCTGTACTTATTGCATCAAAGCCATTTTACTACATTTTTTCTTTATTTTCAAATATATTTAATTATTCAATTGTATCTTCTTCGATTTCTTTATCTATAATTGCCACTGTAGATACTTTTTGATTATTTTTTAATGTTATTAATCTAACTCCTTGTGTATTTCTACTTAAAGTTGAAACTTGATCTAATGAGATCCTTATAGTCATACCATTTTCAGTAATTATTATTAAATCTTCATCACCAACGACAGTTTTTAAAGAAATTAATCTACCATTTTTCTCAGTTATATTTAAAGTTTTAACTCCTTTACTTCCCCTATGTGTTAATCTATATTCGCTAATTAATGTTTTTTTACCATAACCATTTTCAGTAACATTCAGTACTTCTTCATTTCCCGAAACGATTTCTGCACCTACTACAAATTCATTATCTAATAAATCTATTCCCTTTACTCCTGAACTTCCACGTCCCATTACTCTTACTTCTGTTTCATAGAATCTTACTAGTCTTCCATTTGATGCTCCAATTATAACTTGTTTTTCTCCGTTTGTTTTTTTAACTGAAATTAACTCATCGTTATCTTTTAAAATAATTGCTTTTTTACCATTATTTCTTATATTTTCAAATTCACTCATATCTGTTCTTTTAATTAATCCTAGTTTTGTAACGAATACTAAATATTTGTTTTCTTCGTTTGACATTGAAATTGTTACTATTGAAGTTATTCTTTCATCTTTTTCTAATGGTAATAAATTAATAATTGGCAGTCCTTTTGATTGTCTGCTAAATTCTGGTATCTCATATCCTTTCATTCGATAAACTTTTCCATAGTTACTAAACATTAATATGTAATCGTGAGTTTTCATTGTTACTAATTTCTCTGGAAAGTCCTCTTCGTTTGTTGTCATACCTTTAATTCCAACTCCACCACGATTTTGTGTTCTAAAAGTATCATTTGGTACTCTTTTTATATACCCTTTATTTGTAAGAGCTACAATAATATCTTCGACAGGAATTAATGATTCATCCTCTATATAATCAATTGCAGACATATCTATCGTTGTTCTTCTTTCATCAGAATATTTTTCTTTTATTTCAAGCATTTCATTTTTTATAATATTATTAATTTTTTCATCACTTGCTAATATTGATCTTAATTCACTAATTAATTCTAGTGTTTCTTTTAAATCTTCTTCTATTTTATCTCTTTCTAATCCAGTTAATCTTCTTAATTTTAATTCTAAAATTGCATCTGTTTGAGCTTCACTTAAATTAAAATTACTCATTAATTTTTCTTTAGCTTCTAAATCAGTTTCTGCATTTCTTATTATATTTATTACAGCATCTAAATTATCTAAGGCTATTTTATATCCTTCTAATATATGAGCTCTAGCTTCTGCTTTATTTAATTCAAATTGAGTTCTTCTTATTATTACTTCACGCTGATAATCAATATATTTACTTATTATTTCTTTTATATTTAATGTTTTTGGTACTCCTTTATCTAGCATTAAAAATATTATTCCAAAAGTTGATTGCAATGGTGTATGTTTATATAAATTATTTAATACAACATTTGGATTTGCTTCTTTTTTTAATGTAATTACTATTTTCACACCATTTTCAATATTAGTTTCTTCATGATAATCAGCAATTCCTTCTAATATTTTATCTCTTACTAATTCGGCAATTCTATTTTTCAATTCTAAAGTGTTTATTCCATATGGTATTTCAGTAATTACAATTCTATGTTTATTATTATTTTCTTCGATATTAGCCTTACACCTTATAGTTATTGTACCTCTTCCTGTTTCATAAGCCTTTTTAATACCACTATTTCCTAATATTATTGCTCCAGTAGGAAAATCTGGACCTTTTATATAATTCATTAATTCTAATGGTGTTATTTCATTATTATCAATATATGCGATGCAGCCATCGATTACCTCACCTAAATTATGTGGTGGAATATTAGTAGCCATACCTACAGCAATTCCCATTGTTCCATTAACTAGTATATTTGGAAATCTACTAGGAATTACTTCTGGTTCCTTTTCTGTCTCATCAAAATTTGCCACAAAATTCACTGTATCTTTATTTATATCTCTTAGTAATTCTAGACTTATTTTAGATAATCTTGCTTCTGTATAACGCATTGCTGCAGCACCATCACCATCCATATTTCCAAAATTACCATGACCATCTACCAACATATATCGATAGCTAAAATCTTGAGCCATTCTAACCATTGCTTCATATATACTAGAATCACCATGTGGGTGATATTTTCCCATTACATCTCCGACAATTCTTGCACATTTACGATGTTGTTTATCTGGAGTGTAGCCTGATTCATACATTGAATATAATATACGTCTATGAACTGGTTTTAATCCATCCCTTAAATCTGGTAAAGCACGTGCTACAATAACACTCATGGAGTATTCCAAAAACGATGTTTGTACTTCTTTTACTATATTATTTTGTTCTAACCTATCCATATAAACCTCCTATATATCCAAATTGCTTACATATTTTGCATTTTTTTCTATAAAATCTTTTCTTGGTTCTACATCATCACCCATTAAAGTTTTAAATACTTCATCAGCACTAATTGCATCTTCCACTGTTATTTGTCTTAGTATCCTATTTTCTTTTGCCATTGTAGTATCTCTAAGCTCATCAGCATCCATTTCTCCTAAACCTTTCATTCTTGTAATCGTATATTTTGCATTTTCTGGTAAAGTTTTTAAATATTCATCACGTTCTTCTTCATTTAAGACATATTTAATATTTTTTCCGTAAACTACTTTAAATAAAGGTGGTTGTGCTGCATATACATGACCTTTTTCAACAACTTCTCTAAAAAAGCGATAAAATAAGGTTAATAATAAAATTCTTATATGTGATCCATCAACATCGGCATCAGTCATTATTATAATTTTGTCATATCTTAGTTTTGAAATATCAAAATCTTCACCTATTCCTGTACCAAAAGCTGTAATCATTGTCCTTATTTCTTCATTACTAAGCGCTCTATCCAATCTTGCTTTTTCGACATTTAATATTTTTCCTCTTAATGGTAATATAGCTTGAGTCATATAATCTCTTCCTTTTTTAGCAGATCCACCAGCTGAATCACCCTCGACTAAAAATATTTCTGACTCACTCGGATCTTTACTCTTACAATCAGTCAATTTACCATAAAAGTTAGTAATTTCAAGATCACCTTTTCTTCTTGTTAATTCTCGAGCTTTTTTAGCTGCTACTCTAGCACGTGAAGCTGTCATTGCTTTTTCAATAATTACTCTAGCTTGGTTAGGATTTTCCATTAGAAATCTTTCTAAACCTTCTCCAAAAATTTTACTTGCAATTTGTCTTACTTCAATATTTCCTAATTTTGTTTTAGTTTGACCTTCAAATTGGGGATTTGGATGTTTACAAGATACAATTAATGTAATTCCTTCTTTAACGTCATCAAATAATAAACTATCATCATTATTTTTTAAAAGATTATTATTTGTAGCATATTTATTTAATATTCTAGTTAAGGCTAATCTTACACCTTCTTCATGAGTTCCACCTTCAGGTGTATTTATGTTATTTACAAACGAATATATGCATCCAGTATATGATTCATTATATTGCATTGCAACTTCAATTGAAATATCATTTTCTGTACCATTTATATCTAAAATAGTTTCATGAATAGGAGTTCTATTTTGATTTATCATTTTTACATATTCAGAAATTCCACCTTCATACATAAAAACATCTTCAGTATCTGTCCTTTCATCATATAACTTTAAAGTTAATCCTCTATTTAAAAAAGCTAATTCTCTTACTCTTTGCTTCAATACATCGTAATCAAATATTGTTGTTTCTTCAAATATTTCAGGATCAGGTAAAAAAGTTACTATAGTTCCTGTATCACTATTGTCACATTCTCCTATTATTTTCAAAGGATTTACTGGATGTCCACCGTTTTCATATTTTTGATAATAAATATTACCATCTTTGTGAACTTCTACTTCTAACCATAATGATAAAGCATTTACTACACTTGCACCAACACCATGTAATCCTCCAGATACTTTATATCCTCCTCCACCAAATTTTCCGCCTGCATGAAGTACTGTATATACTGTTTCAACTGTTGATTTACCTGTTTTAGGATGAACATCTGTCGGTATTCCACGACCATTATCAGTAACTCTTATTGTATTTTCTTTTCCTATTGTAATAGTTATTAAATCACAATACCCTGCTAAAGCTTCATCAATAGCATTATCTACTATTTCCCATACTAAATGATGAAGTCCTCTTGACCCTGTTGTTCCAATATACATTCCAGGTCTTTTTCTAACCGCTTCTAATCCTTCTAATACTTGGATTGATGATGAATCATATTTTGCATTATTTTTATCCATTATTTTTTCCCACCTTTTCTGTTACTATTCCATCTTTTACTTTAAATATTTTTGCTTCTTCTAAGAATTTTCTATTAATTCCTCGTGTATCATTAGTTGTAATTATTACTTGCATATCTTTATTTATGTAATCTATTAATTTATTTCTATTTTTTATATCTAATTCACTAAAAACATCATCTAATAATAATATTGGATATGTATCAGTTATCTCTTTAAATATTTCTATTTCTGATAATTTAAGGGCAATTATAGAAATTTTTTGTTGCCCTTGTGAACCATATATTTTTATATCATCATTATCTATTAAAAACTGTAAATCATCACGATGTGGACCATAAATTGTCATACCATTTTCAATTTCTTTTTTTAATGAATTTTTATATTTATTAATTAAATTTTTTCTTATTTTTTCTTTTGAAAAATCTTCCAAATCAACGTTTGTTTCATATATTACTTTAAAATTTTTTATTCCTGTTATATTTTCATATATTTTATCAATTCTATTATTAATAAAATCTATAAATTTTTTTCTTTCTTGATAAATGTCTATTTCTCTTTCAATTAAGTTTTCAGTAACACTATCTAAATATCTATAATCAGTATTAGAACTTTTATATAACATTTTTAAATAATTGTTTCTTATTTTTAAAATTTTATTAAATTCATTATATTTTTTTATATAATTTTTAGATAATTGACTTAATTCTATATTAAGAAAGTTTCTTCTTTCTGCTGGTGTTCCTTGCAATATGTTAATATCTTCTGGAGACATTAATATTACATTTAGATTAGTTATATATTCTGATATTTTCTTTATTTCATTATTATTTACTTTAACTTTTTTCTTTTCTTGATTTAATTCAATAGTTAAACTTTTAAATATATTATTATTTTTTATTTCTCCTTTTACTTTTGCATTTTCATATTTTTTATTTATTAAATTTAAATCTGTTGTACGGTATGATTTAGTTAAAGCTAAAAAATAAATACTTTCTAATATATTTGTTTTTCCTTGAGCATTATCCCCTATAAAAATATTTATCTTTTTATCTAAAGTAATGGTTATTTTTTTATAATTTCTAAAATTTATTAAATTCAGTTTACGAATTATCATAAATAAACATTAATTTGCCCATATTTACACCTTAACCTATTATTAGTATTCCCATACACACAATATAATTATATCATAAAATAGAGCTTTATACCAATAAAAAAAGGGATTAATCCCTTTTTTTTGCATTTATTCTTTTTTTTATTAATGATTCTAACCTTGTTGCCCTATAAATTTGATTTTCTAACGATAATTTTGATATTTCAAGTATTAATTCTTTTTCATTATTAAAAGTTATTTTGGTATTTTTACCAATCTTTTCTATTTTTTTAATTCCATTTAAGTTTATCCAACAACAATCATCTAAAAGTGATGATTTTGTAGGAAAGAAAATTAAACAACTACTCTCTTCTATTAATATTGGCAATTTATAACTACATTCTAATATACTTTTTGCTGCAGTCAATCTACCTTTATAACTACTTCCATAGTATTTACAACTTTCATCCATTATTTTGTATGCATCATTATTTATTGTTTGCTCACCATATTTTTCTATTATTTTTGTTTTGCCTATACACGATGAAATAACTGCATAAGTATCTTCATTTATTTCATAATTTTCCATATATATCCCCCTTTTGAAAATTATGGGATATATATTATCATTATTATATGTCGTTTTTTGTCTTTTTTTATTCTAATATGTTCTAATTGGTACAACTAATTGTATTAATCCATCTTCTTCTGTATTTTTTAAAGTTATTGGTTTAACTTCTCCTACAAATGACATTTCTATGTTTTCAGTATTTAATGCATTTAAAGCTTCCATCATATATTTTGCACTAAATGCTATTGTAATATCTTCATTATTATTTTTTTCTATATTCATTTTCATTTCAGCTTTTCCTTTTTCGTTAGATACTGATTTAACAATTAAAAGATTTCCATTTGTCGATAATGATACAATATTTTTTTCTTTATCTGTAGTTAATATACTAGCTTGTTCTATAACATTATATAATTGAGATAAATTTCCAGTTATTTTTAGTATAGAATCTTCAGGTATTAATTTTGAAGTGTTTGGATAATTTCCACTTATTAATCTTGATTGAAACAATAAATCATTTTCTTCTAATAATATTTTATTATTAAATATATGTAATTTTATTTCTTCTTCTCCATCAATTATTCTACTAAATTCAATTATATTTTTTCCAGGTATTATAATATTATATATTTCTTCTACTGGTTTTGTAAGTCTAATTTCTTTTTTAGCTAATCTATATGAATCTGTTGCACTGCATTCTAGTATGTCACCATTAATTTTAAAATTAATGCCTGTTAATACTGGTCTTGATTCATCTGTCGAAGTAGCAAATGCCGTTTCTTTTACTATATTTAATAATTGTTCTGAACTTATTACTACATAGTTATCACTTTTTTCTAAATTAACATTTGGATATTCATTTTTATTAATAACATTTAAATCATATTTTATTTTTTCATCATCAGTATATATTAATACTTTTAATTCATCAATTACTTCAATATTTATTTCTTCTTCTTTAATTATTCTTACTATGTCAAGTATTTCTTTACCTTGTATTATAATTATTCCTTCTTTTTCTACTGACATGTTATCTTCTTCAATTTTTATAAATTTTTGAATTGTTATGTCATTATTTGATGCAGTTAATGTTAATCCTTCTTTTGTTAAATCAAATTTTATTCCTGCTAAAGTTGGGATTAAATTTTTTGTAGATATAGCTTTTGATACTTTGTTTAAATTTTCTAATAATAATTCTCTTTTAATTTTTAATTTCATATTTTTTCCTTCTTTCTTTTATATATTTATATATATTTTATTATTATTACTGTGGATATTGTTGATAACTATTTTTTTCTTTTATATTTCAAGTTAATTTACTTTTTAATCTGTTAATAACTTGTTTATATAATGTTAATTGTGAATATCTTTTTCAAGTTTATCAATTGTTTCAGCAAAACTTTTATTTGTTTTTATTTCTTGTTCTATTTTTTCACAAGAATGCATAACAGTTGAATGATCTTTACCGCCAAATTCTATTCCTATTTTAGGAAATGATTCATCAGTAAGTTTTCGGCATAAGTACATTGCTATTTGTCTTGGAAAAGCAATATCAGCATTCCTTTTTTTAGATTTTAAATCTTCAATAGAAATTTTAAAGTAATCTGCTACTATTTTTTGAATTCTACTAACATCATTTTTTTCACTAAAACCTTTATTTACATAGTCTTTTAAAGCTTCTATTGCTAAATTTAAGTCAATTTCTGCTCCCATCATTGTCGAATATGCCATTAATCTATTAACACTACCTTCTAGTTGCCTTATATCTGTTCCTATATTAGATGCCATATATTCTATAACCTGTTCTGGAATTTCTTTTGTTACTTGCTCTCCTGCTATTCTTTTTTTCAAAATAGCAACTTTTAATTCAAAATCTGGTGGATAAATATTTACTGGTAATCCCCAACTAAATCTTGTACGTAAACGATCTTCAAATACTTTTAAATCATTTGGTGACCGGTCTGATGAGATAATTATTTGTTTATTTTCTCCATATAAATTATTGAAGGTATGAAAAAATTCTTTTTGTGATTCAGTTGCACCAGCTAAAAATTGAATATCGTCAATTATCAATACGTCTATATTTCTATATTTTTGTTTAAAAAAGTCAATATATTCAAAATTATTTTTGTTTTCTTGTTTTTTCGTTATTTCCACAAATTCTGAGACAAAAGTTTCACTGGTTACATAAAGAACTCTTTTTTTACTGTTTTTTTCTATATAATTTCCAATTGCATGCATTAAATGAGTTTTTCCTAATCCACTGTTTCCATATATAAATAGAGGATTATATGTTTCACCAGGTTTTTCTGCTACTGCTAATGCTGCAGCATGTGCAAAACGATTACTATTACCGACAATAAAATTATCAAATGTATATTTTTTATTTAAATTTGATTCAAATGTATTATCATTATAAATATTATCTTCTACTATTGGGGAGTTTGTTATATCATCTTCTTGGGTTAAATCTTCTTGAATTAAAAATTCTAATTCAATGGATTCACCTATTTCTTCTATAAAACAAGAAGTAATTAATTTTTTATAATTATTTGCTAAGTGATCTTTATGTAATGCATATGGTACTAAAATTTTAGCAACTCCTCTATTTAAATCATATAATTTTGTTTCTTCAAACCAGGTTTGATATGATAAGGAATTTATTTCATTTTTAATTTTTTCTAAAATTTTGGACCATAAAATAGAATTATCCATATTCATAATCACCCCCTGATAGAATTCCGAGTAAATCTATAAGATATTTTAACTTAAATGTGGAAAAAAGAAAAGTGAAAAATGATAAAAAAAAATATTCACAAGTTATTCACAAATTTTTCCATAATTTTTTTATTTTATTTATAATATTTTTTTAATTTTTCCACATTTTCCACAATTTTTTATTAACATGTTATTTTATAGTTATTAACAGGGTTGTGAATTATGTTAATAAATGAAAATTAATTATTGTCATCTTTATTTTTTAATGTTAATATTTTAATTGACAAATAATTTATTGATTATTATAATAATATAGACTTTAGTTTGGAGGTGGAATTGTGAAGAGAACTTATCAACCAAATAATAGAAAAAAAGCTAAAAAGCATGGTTTTTTTGCACGTGTTAAGACAAAAATTTTAAATAAAAGAAGAAGTAAAGGACGTAAAAAATTAGTTTAGAATTCCACTGTTTTCAGTGGCTTTTTTTGTTGAAATAAATTGAGGTGTCTTATGAATCGATATCATACAGTAAAAAAAAGCAAAGATTTTTATAATATAATTCACAATGGAAAATTTTTTAAAAATAAGAGTTATGTTGTCTATGTTTATGAAAATAAATTGGATATTTATAGATTTGGAATTTCTGTTAGTAAAAAGTTAGGAAAGGCTGTTTCTAGGAATAAATATAAAAGGCAACTACGTTATATTATAGATAAATATAAAAAATACTACCAAAATGGCTTCGATTATATTATAATAATAAGGAATGGTTATATTGATTTGAATTTTGAAGAAAAAGAAAAAGATTATAAATATTTAATTAATATGATAAATAGTTATTATAAGGAGAAAATTAATGAAGCATAGAAATAAAAATAAATTAGTTGTTTTGTTATTATTATTATTGTTTGTTTCAGCTGGTTGTACAAAACAATTAAAAAATTCTGATAATAAAGTTGTTACAAATCCAATGACAGGACAAAGTTTGACAGAAAATATATTGTGTAGACCGGAAGATGAAGAAACTATAAATTTATACATAGAAAATAATGTTGATGTTAATAGTTTACCTAGTTGTAAAGATTTTAATGTTACTAGTGGTGGATATGAAGGTATTTGGACAAGTATTTTTATAAAACCATTAGCTTGGGTTATATTAACAATAGGTGAATTTGTTAAGAGTAATGGTTTAGCACTTATTATTACAAGTTTATTAATTCGTTTTATTGCTTTTCCAATTACTAGAAAAACAGCAATACAATCTGAGCTTATGCAAAAAGCAAAACCAGAATTAGATAAATTAGAAAAAAAGTATGCTAATAAAAAAGATAATGATTCTATGATGAGAAAATCTCAAGAGATGGCATTTATTTATAAGAAATATAATATAAATCCAATTGCTGGTTGTTTATATGCAATGTTGCAACTTCCTTTATTTATAGCTTTCTTAGAGGCTATAAATAGAGTACCTGCAATTTTCGAAGAGAATTTTTTAGGATTTCAATTAGGAACTACTCCAGTAACTGGTCTTACTAATGGAAATTTCATTTACATAATTATTACTATTTTAGTTGGATTATCTACTTATTATTCGTTAAAGTTTAATTCTGCAAGTAATCCTGACAATGTGCAAGTTAAATCGATGAATAAGATTATGTTTGTTATGATTTTAGTTATGTCAGTATTCATGTCTTCAGCTCTTAATATTTATTGGATAACTACTAATTTGTTTACTATAGGTCAAAATTTATTAGTTAAAAGAGAGAAGGTATAAGTATGAAAAAATATGTTTTTACTGGAAAGTCAGAAGATGATGTTTTAAATGAAGCGTTGGAAAGTTTAAAAGTATCAGAAGATGATATAATTTGCAAGTTTACTGAGCAAAAAAATGGAATATTTAAAGCAAAAAAATATGAAGTTGAAGTTGTTAAAAAAAGTGATATAGATGATTTTATAAAAGATTTTACTCTAAAATTGACTAAAGATATGGGCTTTGATGTTAAAATAGAAGCTAAAAAACGTGATGGTATTTTAAATATTACTTTATATAGTGACAATAATAATTTATTGATAGGTAAAGATGGAAAAAATATGTCTGCACTTGGTGTTATAGTTCGTCAAGTTATCTATAATGAATTAGGATTTTTTTATAAATTTAATTTGGATGTTGGAGAATATAAATTAAAACAGCAAAAAAATCTTGAGAGAATGGCATACAAAGTTGCACGTGATGTTGCAAAATCTAAAATTGAGGCAAAACTTGAACCAATGAATTCTTATGAAAGAAGAATAATTCATAATGCTTTAAATGACGATAAGTATGTTTATACAGAAAGTATTGGGGAAGAACCTAATAGATGTGTTGTTATAAAACCTAGAGAAGATTAATTTCTTTTCTTTTTATTATATATAAAGGGTGATTTTATGAATGATATTATAGTAGCAATTTCAACAGCACTTTCTAAAGGTGCAATATCGATAGTAAGACTTAGCGGTAATGGATGTATTGAACTTGTTAATTCTTGTTTTAAAGGTAAAGATTTGACAAAAGTTAATTCACATACAATAAATTATGGTCATATTATTTTTGAAAATAAAATAATAGATGAAGTTTTAGTTTCAATAATGAAGTCACCAAAAACTTATACTACTGAAGATATTGTAGAGATAAATTGTCATGGTGGAATCGCTACCACTAATAAAATACTTGAAATAATGATTTTAAAGGGAGCTAGATTAGCAGAGGCTGGAGAATTTACCAAAAGAGCATATTTAAATGGACGAATAGATTTAATAAAAGCAGAGGCTGTTATGGATATTATTAATTCAAAAACAGAAAAAGCAAGAGAAATATCGATTAATCAATTAGAGGGAAGACTTTCTAATATCATTAGAAATTTTCGTGAAGATTTACTGAAATTATTAGCAAATATTGAAGTTAATATCGATTATCCAGAATATGAGGATGCAGAAGTTATTACAATAGAAAATATTAAAAAACAAATAGGTGTTATGAGGGATTCACTTAATAATATAGTTAAAGAATCTTTATCTAGAAAAATAATTAAAGAAGGTATAAACATTGCTATAATAGGTAAGCCTAATGTTGGAAAGAGTAGTATTTTAAATAAAATTTTAGGGGAAAATAAAGCTATTGTTACAGATATTGCAGGAACTACTAGAGATATTGTTGAAGGAAGCATTACTTTAAATGGTATAGCAGTTAATTTTATAGATACGGCAGGAATTAGAGAAACTGATGATGTGGTAGAAAAGTTTGGTGTAGAAAAGAGTATAGAACAAATGAATAAAGCAGATCTTGTTGTTCTAGTATTAAATAATAACGAATTATTGACTCTTGAAGAAAAAAATATTATTAGCAAATTAAAAAATAAGAAATATATAGTAGTTGTTAATAAAAGAGATTTAAAAAATAATTTAGATTTAAGTGAATTTGAATTAAAAAATGTTATTTATACTGATACTATCAGTGTCGATGGTGTTGAAATATTAAAAAGTAAAATTATTGAAATGTTTAATTTAGAAGAAATAGAAGAAAACAATTGTGAAATTTTTACTAATGTTAGACAAATAACTTTAGCAAAAGAAGCTTTGAATATTTTAAAAGATGTAGAAAAGGGTATTGAATTGAATATGCCTATTGATATGATAGAAATTGATATTAAGCAAATATGGACGAAATTAGGTGATATTTTAGGTGAAAATTATAGTGATGAGTTAATCGATAAATTGTTTAGTCAATTTTGTTTAGGAAAATAATAATAAATTATATTTATAAATTTAGAGAATAGGAGATAATTATGAAAAATAGTATTTTAAAAAAAATATTAGTATTTATATTAATTGTTGCATTAAGTTTTTTATTGTTTTTTGGTCTTGGGGATTTAGAAAAAACAACTAATCAGTTAATTTCTTTTGGAATTTTAATTTTTTCTGAATTATTGATATTTTTATCTGTTGTTTTACCAAGTATAAAAAATAAGTCAATTGAAGATTTGTTATCCGCAAGTATTTTATATACTTTTATGGCAATTATACTTAATTATATTATTAGACCTAGTGTAACAAAAAGTTTAATTGTTTGGAATGTTGCATTATTTATTATTTATTTAATAATAGTGATAATTGCTTGTTTTAGAAAGAAAAAGTAATTTTTTTTGAAAGATATTTTGTATCTTTTTTTTAAAATATTTATTATATAATACAATAGATTTATTGGAAGTGATATTATGAAATACGATATAATTGTTATAGGTGGTGGACATGCTGGATGTGAGGCTTGCCTTGCTAGTGCTAGGTTAGGCAAGAAAACAATTTTGATTACTGGTAATAAAGAGAATATTGCAGATATGCCTTGTAATCCTTCAATCGGTGGTCCTGCTAAAGGAATTGTTGTTAGAGAAATAGATGCTCTTGGTGGAGAAATGGGAAAAAATATTGATAAGAGTTTTTTACAGATGAAGATGCTTAATACGAAAAAAGGACCAGCTGTAAGAGCGTTACGTGCCCAAGCAGATAAAATTACTTATAAAAAAGAAATGTTAAAAACATTAGAAAAACAAGAAAATTTGGAAATTTTAGAAGCAATGGTTGAAGATTTAATTGTTGACGATAAAAAGATTAAAGGTGTTATTTTAGCAGATGGAAAAGAAGTTTTTGGTAGTTGTGTTATTATTACAACAGGTACTTATTTAAAAGGTATGATTCTTTATGGATCAACTAAAATTTCAAGTGGTCCTCATGATGAAAAACCTTCACTTTATTTAAGTGATAGTTTAAAAAGATTAGGTTTTAATATAAAACGTTTAAAAACAGGGACACCTCCTAGAATTAAAAAATCATCTATTGATTATTCTAAAGCAGTTATTCAACCTGGAGATGACAAATTATATAACTTTTCTTTTTCAAAAAAAATAGAATATGATGTCGATAAGCAAATTCCTTGTTATTTAATATATACTACAAGTGAAACACATAAGATAATAAAAGAAAATTTGACAAAGTCTAGTATGTATGGTGGATATGTTGAAGGAATTGGGCCTAGATATTGTCCTTCTATTGAAGATAAAATAGTAAAGTTTGCTGATAAAGACAGACATCAAATTTTTTTAGAACCAGAAAGTTTATTTTATGATGATATATATATACAAGGATTTTCTACTAGTATGCCTCATGATGTACAAGAAAAAATGGTTCATAGCTTACCAGGTTTAGAGAATGCTGAAATAGTAAAATATGCTTATGCAATTGAGTATGATGCGATAGATTCTAAGCAATTGAAACCTACATTAGAATCTAAATTAATTGAAAATCTTTATACCGCTGGACAAATAAACGGTACTAGTGGATATGAAGAAGCAGCAGGACAAGGATTAATTGCAGGTATTAATGCTGTTAGAAAATTAGATGGTAAAGATCCTTTAATTCTTTCTAGAAATGAAGCATATATAGGAGTATTAATAGATGATTTAGTTACTAAAGGTGTAATTGATCCTTATCGTTTACTTACTTCAAGATCAGAATATAGATTATTATTAAGGCATGATAATGCTGATATAAGGCTTATGAATTATGGTAGAGAAATAGGTCTTATAGACGACGAAGTTTATGAAAAGTTTAAAAATAAAGTTGCTAATATTGAAATTTTGACTGAATTATTAAAGAATACTAAGATAACTCCTAAAGCAGATATAAATAATTATTTAGAAAGTATTGGTAGTACAATTATTTATGATAGCATTAATTTATATGAATTGTTAAAAAGACCTGAAATAGAATTTTCTAATATTAGTAAATTTTTAAATAAGAAATTTGATGATGAAGTTATAGAACAAGTAGTTATTAATATAAAATATGAAGGATATATTTCTAAGGCTTTAAGAGAGGCTAAAAAAATGTTGGAATATGAAAAAATAAAGATTAATGAAAATATTGATTATAATAATGTTCCAAATCTTGCAAAGGAAGCAATTCAAAAACTTAATGAAATAAGACCTGTTTCTATTGGTCAAGCTTTAAGAATTAGTGGTGTAAATCCTTCAGATATTTCTATGCTGCTGTTATATTTAAAGAGGAATTATAATGAATAAAGAAATTTTTATTAATGAATTAGAAAAATTAAAAATAGATGTTACTGAAGATAAATTAGATAAATTAGATAAATTTTATAAGTTATTATTAGAATGGAATGAAAAAATTAATTTAACAACTATTGTTTCTTGTGAAGAAGTTTATTTAAAGCATTTTTATGATAGTTTGACATTAATAAAAGCAATTAATTTAAATGATAATTTAACTTTGTGTGATGTTGGTAGTGGTGCTGGTTTTCCAGGAATAGTTTTAAAAATATTTTTTCCAAATTTAAAGATAACGCTTATTGATTCTTTAAATAAAAGAGTAATATATTTAAATGATGTTATAAAAAAATTAAATCTTAATAATATTGAAGCAATACATTCTAGAATGGAAGATTATGCTAAGGAAAATGAAGAAAAGTTTGATATTATTACTGCTAGGGCAGTTGCAAATATTAGAATTCTTTCCGAAATATCTGTTGGGGCATTAAAATTAGAAGGTAATTTAGTTTTTATGAAAGCTAATTGTGATGAGGAATTAGAAAATATAGAAAATCTTTTGGAAAAACTTTCATTAGATTTAGTTGATGTTAAAAAGTTTAAGTTACCAATTGAAAATAGTAATAGATCTTTGGTTATTTTTAAGAAAAAAAAACATACTTCTAGGAAATTTCCAAGAACTATTGATAAAATAAAAAGAAATCCATTGTAAATTTGGATTTTTTATTTTATAATGTATATTAGATAATAATCCAAAAGAATAAGAGGGTGCATATATATGGATAATGAGGTTGTATATTTATATTTGGATGATATTATACCTAATAGATTTCAACCAAGAGAAGTGTTTGATGATCAAGCTTTAAAAGAGTTGGCTATTTCTATAAAGGAACATGGTGTTATTCAGCCAATTATTGTTCGAAAAGTAGAAAATAAGTATGAGATAATAGCAGGGGAGAGAAGATATAAGGCTTCTACTATGGCTGGTCTTACAAAAATTCCAGCTATTGTAAAAAATTTGGACGATAAAGAAAGTTCTAAAATAGCTCTTATTGAAAATTTACAACGAAGAGATTTAACACCAATTGAGGAAGCTAGGACATATCAAAAAATTTTAGAGTTAGAACCTGGTATGACACAAGATCAATTAGCTGCTACTATGGGAAAGACTCAATCAGTAGTTTCAAATAAATTAAGACTTTTAGCATTGCCAGATGAGATACAAGATGCTTTATTAAAAGAAAAAATTTCGGAAAGACATGCAAGAAGTTTATTAAATTTAACAAATAAAAATGATCAAATTAAAATGTTAGACAAAATAATTGCAGAAAGAATGACTGTAAGAGAATTAGATAAGGAAATTAAGGAAATGAATGATAATCAAGGACAAAATTCAGGTAATAGTAATTTAATTAATAATATTAATGATGTATCAAATAATATTAATTCTAATAATAATATTGATTCTAATGTAGGTGGTATAGATACTAACATTTCTAAAGAAATCGCTCCTGCAATAAATCCTTTACAATCTACATTTAATCCAACAGAAGTAGATATAAATAAGATAAGGGAAAACGCTATTGATATTAATGGGCCTAAGGCACCAACAGTCGATGTTAAAGATTTAATGAGAGACACTTCTGTTAATAATAATTCAAATTTTAAATTTATACCAAGCTTAGATTCAAATGAGAATAACAATGATTCTAATAATAACAGCCAACCTTCATTTTTAAATAATTTAACATCTACTAACTTGGCCAATAATAGTTTAACAAGTACGAATAATGAACAATTATCTGATAATTTATCATCATTTAATAATAATAGTATTAATAACAATAATGAATCAAATAATCATTTACCGTTATTTAATGAACAGAATAACAATGATTCTAATTCGACAATAAATTTATTTAAAGAAGCATCAATACCTTCTAATCAATTAGAAGTAAAACAAAATAATAATGACATTCCATCAATTCCAACTTTCAATTTTAATGCTTTTAGCAATCCAAATAAAAAAGATGTTACACCGGCAATTAACGATATAAAATCAACTATCAAGAATATTGAAAGTAAAGGTTACAAAGTTTTGATTGATGAAAATGATACAGATAATTCTTATCAGATTGTTATTAAAGTAGATAAAAATATATAATCTTTAATTAATTAGTAAAAAAAGATAGAAATATTTCTATCTTTTTTTAAAAATGATTTATTAATTTTATTTTGTTTGGTAAAATAGAAGTACAGAGTTTTAGAAAAGGTGATGTTAGATGGGAAAGATGATTTCTTTAGTTAATCAAAAGGGTGGGGTTGGTAAGACTACAACAAGTATAAATCTTTCAGCGTCTTTAGCATATTTAGGTAAAAAAGTTTTATTACTTGATTTAGATCCTCAAGGAAATACGACTACTGGTATTGGTATGAATAAAGGTGATATTGATAAAACTATTTATGATGTTTTAATTGGAAGATGTGATATTAAAGAAGCAATAATTCATACTAAATATAGAAAATTAGATTTACTTCCTGCTACAGTTAATTTGAGTGGCTTGGATACAGAATTTTTTGAAAGAAGTAAGGAAGAACCTAATTTTGTTAAAGGTGCACAATTAAAAAATAAAATAGATCCAATAAGAGATGAATATGATTTTATTATTGTCGATTGTCCACCATCTCTTAGTATTATTACTATTAATGCTTTAACAGCTTCTAATTCAGTTATTATTCCTGTACAATGTGAGTTTTTGGCATTGGAAGGAATTATGCAATTATTAAATACTATTATGATGGCACAAAGACAGTTAAATCCTAATTTAGATATTGAAGGAGTTTTGCTTACAATGTTAGATTCTAGAGCAAATTTAGGTTTTGAAGTAGTTGAAGAAATAAGAAAATACTTTAAAGAACGTGTTTATAATACTATAATACCTAGATTAGTTAGATTAGCAGAATGCCCATCACATGGAAAACCAATTATAGCATATGATCCAAAATGTAGGGCAACTGATGCTTATTTAAATTTAGCAAAGGAAGTGATTGAGAGAAATGGATAATAATTTTAAAAGAAGAGCTCTTGGTAAAGGGTTAGAAGAATTATTTAATAGTGAACAATTAGATTTTAATAGTTTAGAAGAAAAAATCGTTGATACAACACCTAAAGAGGAAATAATTGAAATAGATATAAATGAACTTAGAAGTAATCCTTATCAGCCGAGAAAAGTTTTTGATGAAGAAAAATTACAAGAATTAGCAAATTCTATTAAAGAACATGGAATATTTCAACCAATAATAGTTAAAAAAAGTAGTATTAAAGGTTATGAGATAATTGCTGGTGAAAGACGTGTTAAAGCTTCTCGTATTGCGGGGATATCTAAAATACCTGCTATTGTTCGTGATTTTTCTGATCAACAGATGATGGAAATAGCACTTCTTGAAAATTTACAAAGAGAAAATTTGAATGCTATCGAAGAAGCTATGGCTTATAGAAGTTTGATTAATAGTATGCAAATTACTCAAGAAGTATTAGCTAATCGTTTAGGTAAGAGTAGAAGTCATGTTACTAATATGTTAGGTCTTCTAAATCTTCCAGAAGAAGTAAAGGATATGATTATTGATAATAAAATATCAATGAGTCATGCTAGAGTTCTTAGTAAAATGGAAAATAAAGAAGAAATTTTAAAGTTAGCTAATAAGATTATAAATGAAAATTTGAATGTTAGGGAATTAGAAGATACTTCAAAAGATGAATCAATTGCAAAAACTCATAAAATTAATAAGAAAAATAATTCAGAATATTCTTATATTGAAAATATATTATGTGAAAAATTAGGAACTAAAGTAAAAATCAATAATAATAAAATTAATATTTCTTTTAGTAATGTTAATGATTTAAATAGAATTTTAGAAATATTGAATATAAATGAGTGATTTTATGAATGAGAAAAAGTATGATGTTGGTACTATAGTTACAATGAAAAAAGGACATCCTTGTGGGGCAAATGAATGGGAAATAGTTAGAATTGGTGCTGATATTAAAATTAAGTGTGTTAATTGTGGTAGGTTAGTTATGATGTCTAGAATAGAATTTAACAAAAAATTAAAGAAAATTATTAAGTAGGTGTAATATAATGAGAAAGACAAAAATGAAATTTAAAAAATTTACTTTTCATCCAATTACGTCATTTATTTTGTTGACTTTTGGTGTTATGATTCTAAGTTCAATATTAGCTTTTTTTGAAGTACAAGCAAGTTATTCTACTATTAATTCATCAAGTTTATCACTTGAAAATACTTTAGTTGCTGTTGAAGGTTTATTTAATTTCGAGGGATTTAAGTTTTTAATAAGTAATGCTGCAAGAAATTTTGTATCTTTTACGCCATTAAGCACATTACTTATAGGGCTTATTGGATTGTCAGTAGCACATGCAAGTGGATTTATCGATACATTTATAAAAAGAGGTACTTTAAATTTAAATAATAGAACTATTACTTTTATTTTAATTTTTATAGCAACATTATCAAGTATAATAAATGAGGTTGGATATGTTATTTTAATACCTTTATCTGCACTTATATTTTTAGCAAATGGTAGAAATCCTTTATTAGGAATTACTGCTAGTTTTTGTGGAGTTGCTTTTGGTTATGGTGCTACGATGTTTGCTGGATCTACCGAAATTAATTTAGTTCCTATTACTTCAGAAGCAGCATTGTTAATCGATGGAACTTTTCATGTAGGAATGCTTTCTAATTTAATAGCAATAATTATAGCTTCTATAGTCGTTTCTATTGTGGGAACGTTTATTATAGAAGAAATTATTGTTAAAAAGATAGGAAAGTATAGAAACTCTGATTCCAACATTAGTACTGAAACTAAAGAAATTAAATTAGAAAATGTCGAATTAGAAGAACAAAAGCGTTTAGAAATAGAGACAAGAGAAAAAAAAGGTTTAAAAAATGCTTTTATAGCTTTTATGGTTATAATTTTATTATTTATGTATATGATTATACCTGGTTTACCTTGGTCTGGTCTTCTTTTAGATATGAATGAATCTGCTTATATTAATCAATTGTTTGGGGTTAATTCTTATTTTCAAGATGGTTTTACTTATTTAGTATCAATTTTATTTTTAGTTATGGGAATTGCTTATGCTATGGGGGCAAAAAGTATAAAAAATGATAAAGAATTAATAGAAAAAGCATCTTATTATTTAAAAGATGTAGGTTATTTAGTTGTTCTTATATTTTTTGCAGCACAGTTTATAGCAGTATTTAAAAAAACAAATATAGGTACAATAGTTGTTGCTTCGATATCTAATTTGATTAAGGATTTGCCATTTACGGGATTACCACTTATTGTTACAATTTTAGTTTTAATTGCTTTTTGTAGTTTATTTGTTGCTACTCAATCAGCTAAGTGGACTATTTTATCTCCTGTTATTGTTCCTCTTATGATGCAAGCTAATATTTCACCACAATTTGCTCAATTTATATATCGAGCAGGTGATTCAATGACTAAAGGTCTTACGCCAATACTTGCGTATTTTGTAATATATTTAGGTTATTTAAATATTTATAATACTGAAAAAGAGCCAATTACTATTAAAAAAGCCTTGTCTTTTGTATCTCCTTATTGTTTAATAATAAGTATTACTTGGATTTTGATTGTTGTTTTAATGTATATAGTAGGACTACCAATTGGACCAGGTGTTTATCCTAGTTTATAAGGAGGTTTTTATGAGTCTTAAAGCAGGTATAGTTGGTTTACCTAATGTTGGTAAGTCAACTTTATTTAACGCAATTACAAAAAAAAATATTTTAGCCGCTAATTATCCTTTTGCAACAATTGAACCTAATGTTGGAATTGTTATAGTTCCCGATAAAAGATTAGATATTTTAACAGAAATTTATCATCCTGAAAGAACTATTCCAACAGCGTATGAATTTACTGATATTGCTGGATTAGTAAAAGGAGCTTCGGTCGGTGAAGGACTAGGTAATAAGTTTTTATCTCATATAAGAGAAGTAGATGCAATTGTTGAAGTTGTAAGGTGTTTTGATGATAGTAATATTATTCATGTTGAAAATGGAATTGATCCTATTAGAGATATTGAAATTATTAATCTAGAGCTTTCTTTGGCTGATTTAGAAATCGTTAATAGTAGAATAGATAAAATTAAGAAAAAAGCAGAAACTAATCGTGATAAAGAAGCTATGACTGAATATGAAATATTAAAAAAAGTAAAAAGTTCTTTAGAAAATGGTTTTGCTCTTCGCAGAATAGAGTTTACTAAAGAAGAAAAAAATTATTTGAAGAGTTTTAATTTACTTACAGCAAAACCTATTATATATTTGGCCAATGTTTTAGAAAATGAATTGACGAGTGATAATGATTATGTAAAAAAAATAATTGAATATGCCAAAAATGAAAATTCTAGAGTTATAAAAATATGTGCTAAGATGGAATTTGATTTAAGTGATCTTTCTGAAAATGATAAAAAAGAAATGTTGAATGCTATTGGTATCGAAGAGTCTGGTCTTGATCTATTGATTAAAGAAACATATGATTTATTAGGATTAGAAACCTATTTTACAGCTGGTAAAGATGAAGTTCGTGCTTGGACCTACAAGAAGGGAATGAATGCTAAAGAATGTGCAGGTATTATTCATTCAGACTTCGAGAAAGGTTTTATTAAAGCTGAAATTATGTCTTATGATGATTTAGTTAAATATGGTAATGAATTAAAAGTAAAAGAAGCTGGTAAAACAAGATTAGAAGGAAAAGATTATTTGATGCAAGATGGAGATATTTGTTATTTTAGATTCAATGTATAAACATTGAATTTTTAAAAATTTTAGGAGGCTTTATGAGACCGTTAATTGGCATTGTTGGAAGAGTTGAATATCCTGGAAATACAGATAAGATTGTTGAAAATGATGATATTAGAAGATCAATAATTAAATCTGGTGGTACTCCTTTTGTTATTCTTCCACCACAAATAATAGATTACGGTAAAGTTAAAAATAGTGATATTCCTGAATTTAACGATGAAGAAAAAAATATTCTTATTCAACAATTAATTCTCTGTGATGGTATAGTTATGCCTGGAGGTTTTAAAATGTTAAATAGCGACTTTTTCATATTGGATTATGCTATTAAGCATGATATTCCTATTTTAGGTATTTGCCTTGGCATGCAGATTATGGCTAATTATGGAAGAAAGGTTTGGAATGAAAAAAATGATATTAATGGTGTAAATCATTATGTGGAATCTGGTGAATTAGTTCATTTTGTATATATTAAACATAATAGTAAATTATATTCTATTTTAAATAAAGATAAGTTTATGGTTAATAGTTTTCATCGTATGCATGCATTGGAGAGTAATATTTATAATTCAGTATGTTTTAGTGAAGATGGACTTATTGAAGGAATTGAACATCCAAATAATACTTTTAATATTGGTGTCCAATGGCATCCTGAAAGAATGAATGATTTAGCATCTAAAAAGCTGTTTGAAAGTTTAGTAAAGTTTGCAACAGATAATTTAAAGAAAGAAAAAATAGTAATTCATAAGCAAAAAGTAGTAGACAAAATTGTTAATTGCTGATATACTACTTTCGAGTATTTCGATACTCCTTGCCAATAATTTGGCCATATGTCCAGAAGGAGGTGTAATAATGAAAAAATATGATGTTATGTTTATTGTTAAGCCTGATTTAGAGGAAGGTGCTATTAAAGAAGTTTTTGATTCTATGAAAGCTTTACTCGAAGATAAAAAAGCAAATATTGTGGAAGCAAAAGAAATGGGTCAAAGAGAATTAGCATATGAAATTAAAAAGTATAAAACAGGTTATTATTTCTATTTTTTAATTGAAGCAGATACAGCTGAAGCTGTTAAAGAGTTTGATCGTGTTGCTTTAATTAATGAGAATATTATCCGTCATTTAGTTGTTAAAGTTGAAGGATAAGAAAAGAGGTAATTGATGAATAAAGTATGTTTAGTTGGACGTCTTGCTAAAGATCCAACATGTGAGTATGTTAATACAAGTAATGGAAATGTAGCTCGTGCAAGATTTACTATTGCAGTTGATAGAAGTTTTCTTTCTAGTAATCAAGATGGAAAAAATACTGCAGATTTTATTAATATTGTTGCTTGGAGAAAGCAAGCAGAAAATATAGCTAAGTTTCAAAAAAAAGGAAATCAAATTGCAATCGATGGTAGAATACAAGTTGATAGTTATATTGGAAAAGATGGAAATACGGTATGGTCAACTTATGTTGTTGCTGATTATATTCAATTTCTTGATAGAAAAAGTGATAGTGTAGCAAATAATAATTTTGATAATAATAATTATGATAATGTTACACCAAGTGATTTTTCTAATGAATCATCTTCAAGTGAACAAGGTGCTAGTGTTTGGGATGCTGGTTCTAATATAGAAATAGATCCTGATGAGCTACCTTTCTATTAGAAAGGAGAGTTTTTTATGGCAGAATTTTTTAGAAAAAAGAAAAAAGTATGTTATATGTGTACTGGAAAAGATGTTGATTATAAAGATGTTGATACACTAAAGAAATTTGTTAATGAAAGAGGAAAAATATTACCAAGACGTGTTACTGGTAATTGTGCAAAACATCAAAGATATATAGCTGAACAAGTTAAAAGAGCAAGAGCAATTGCCTTATTGCCTTATGCAAAATAGACACTATTGTGTCTTTTTTTTGTAAAATGTCGTAAATTGAGTTATTTTATTTTCAAATATTTATTGAAAAAAATAAAATAAGTGCTAAAATGTATTCGAAAGAATAGGTGATAATTCGTATGGCAAATAAAAATGTTAAAGTTAAAGATGTCAAAAAGCCTAAAAAGAAAGCTTTACGAGTTTTACTATTCGGTTTTGGAAGTTGTGCATTTATATTTTATTTCTTTATATTTATTTTTTCTGTTTCATTAAATATTGTAGATAAATATAAAGAAAAAGAAAAACTTAATAATGAACTTGTCGAATTGAAAGAAAAGGAACAAGAATTAGCTGTTGATGTTGAAAAATTACAAGATCCTGAATATGTTGCTAGATATTTACGTGAAAAGTTTTTCTATTCAAAAGATGGTGAATATATAATTAAAATTCCTAAAAGTGAATAATTTTTTGAAAAAGAAGATTTTATATCTTCTTTTTCTTGCTATTAATTATAATTTTTTATAGAATATATATGGTGACTGTTTGTGAAAGAAGTTATTAATTTTTTAGTTAATGATGTTAAATTAAAAAATACTGACACTATTGTTTTAGGAAATTCAGCTGGACCAGATTCAATGTGTTTGTTTAACATTTTATTAAAGCTTCGTGAAAAGTATAATTTTAATATTGTTTGTGCTCATGTAAATCATAATGTTAGAAAAGAAAGCTTAAAAGAGAAAGAATTTCTTATGCAATATTGCAATGAAAGAAATATAGTTTTTGAAACTATGACAATTGAAAAATATGGTGATGATAATTTTCATAATCAGGCTAGAAAAATAAGATATAATTTTTTTTACGATTTAGTTAGAAAATACGATGCTAATTATTTAATGACAGCACATCATGGCGACGATTTGATAGAAACAATTTTAATGCGTATTGTACGTGGTTCGACATTAAAGGGCTATAGTGGTTTTAGTAAAATAGTAGCAAATGAAAATTTTAAAATTGTTCGACCTTTAATATATGTTACTAAAGATGATATTCTTAATTATAACAAAGAAAATAAAATTTCATATGTATTAGATAGTTCTAATTTTAAAGGGAAATATACTAGAAATAGATATCGAATGAATATACTTCCTTTTTTAAAGAAAGAAGATTCAAAAGTTCATGATAAATTTATTAAATTTAGTGAAACGTTAGAAGAATATGATGAATTTATTAATAATGAAATAAATAAAACTATTAGTAAGGTATATTATGATGGAAAAATAAATATAAAGTTATATAAACAATTAGACTATTTAATTCAAAAAAAAATAATATATTTTATATTAGAAGATATATATAAAGATGATTTAATGACTATTAATGATAAGCATGTTAAACTTATTATGAATTTACTTAATTCTAAGAAAGCTAATGCAAAGTTATGCTTACCTAGAAATATTGAAGTTTACAAATGTTATGACTACTTAGAATTTTCTAAAGAAATTAAGGAAATAGTTAATTATAATATGGAATTAATAAAGTTTGCTATATTACCAAATGGTCATAAATTAGAGATAATAGATGAAATTGATAGTAATAATAATAATGTTTGTCGAATTGATTCTAATGAAATATCATTGCCCTTATATATTAGAACTAGGAAATTTGGCGATAGAATGTTCTTAAAAAAGTTAAATGGTTACAAAAAAGTAAAAGATATTTTTATTGATTGTAAAGTTCCAGTAAAAGAAAGAGATAAATGGCCAATTGTTGTTGATTCACAAGATAGAATTATCTGGGTGCCAGGTTTAAAAAAATCTAAATTTACAAAGCTAAAAAATGAAAAGTATGATATAATAATTAAATATAGTTAAAGGAGACGAGTTATGAACAAAAAAGATGTTAAAAGAGGAATGTTACCATATTTATTGTTAATAGTAATAGCTCTTGGCATTTATTATATGTTATCTATAGGTAGTATGAAAGTTAATGATTTAACATATGATGTATTTTTATCTGAGGTAAATAAAGGAAATGTCGAGGAAGTTGTTATAACGCCTAATGCTAATGAAGGAACATATAATATAACTGGTAAATTAAAAAATTATAATGAAAATGAAAGTTTTTATGTTAAAGCACCACTTACTGATACAATTATTTCACAAATTGTATCAATAGATGGTAATTTAAATTATAAATTAGAAACAGAAGCTGATCCTGGTTCTAGTCCGCTTCTATTTATTCTTGTTAATGTATTACCAATTGTATTGATAATAGGAGTTGGTTTTTGGTTTTTTTCTAAACAAATGAGTAATGCTGGAAAATCAATGGATTTTGGTAAGAGTAAAGCAAGACTTAATACTGAAAGAAATAAGGTTACATTTAAAGATGTTGCTGGGCTTAAAGAAGAAAAAGAAGAAGTTAAAGAATTAATTGATTTTTTAAAAAATCCAAAAAGGTTTCAAAAACTTGGAGCTAGAATTCCTAAAGGTGTTTTATTAGTAGGACCTCCAGGAACAGGAAAAACATTACTTGCAAAAGCTGTTGCGGGTGAAGCTAATGTACCTTTTTACTATATAAGTGGTTCAGATTTTGTTGAATTATTTGTAGGAGTTGGTGCAAGTCGTGTTAGGGATATGTTTAAACAAGCTAAACACAATGCTCCATGTTTGATTTTTATTGATGAAATTGATGCAGTTGGTCGCCAACGTGGTACAGGTCTTGGTGGTGGTCATGATGAAAGAGAGCAAACTCTTAATCAATTATTGACTGAAATGGATGGTTTTGGAGCTAATGAAGGTATTATAATTATTGCAGCTACTAACAGAGCTGATGTCTTGGATCCAGCTTTACTTCGCCCTGGAAGATTCGATAGGCAAGTTACAGTTAATTTACCTGATGTAAAAGGCAGAGAGGAAATCCTTGAAGTACATGCTAGAAATAAAATTTTATCATCTAGTGTATCTTTGAAGAATGTTGCTAAAAGAACACCTGGGTTTAGTGGAGCTGACTTAGAGAATTTATTAAATGAAGCCGCTTTACTTGCAGTCAGATCAAATAAAGATCAAATAACAATGAAAGAAGTGGATGAAGCTACAGATAGAGTTCTTATGGGACCTGCTAAGAAGAGTAAAAAGTATACAGAATCTGAAAGAAGAATGGTAGCATTTCATGAAGCAGGACATGTTGTTTTAGGTCTTAAATTAAACGATGCTAATGATGTTCAAAAAGTTACAATTATTCCTAGAAGTTACGCTGGAGGTTATGCTATGATGATTCCTAAAGAAGAACGTTATACTTCTACTAAAAAGGAATTAATAGAACAGATAACTGGACTTTTAGGTGGTCGTGTTTCTGAGGAACTAAATTTTGGTGAAATTACTACTGGTGCACATAATGATTTTGAAAAAGCAACAAAGATTGCTAGAGCAATGGTAACAGAGTATGGTATGAGTGATTTAGGACCAGTTCAATTGGAGCAACAAGAAGGTGGAGTATTCTTAGGCAGAGACTATAATAAAAGTAGAAATTTCTCTAATGAAGTTGCTCATGAAATTGACTTAGAAATGCGTAAAATAATAAATGAGTGTTACGATAATGCTAAAAAGATACTTAAAGAAAATAGTGACTTAGTAAAACTTATTGCAGAAAATTTACTAGAATATGAAACTCTTACAAAGGAACAAATTGAATATCTTGTTAAAAATGGCCATATGCCTGAAGAAGAAACAAATATTGGTTTAGATGATTTAAAAGAAATTGCTAAAGAAAAAGGTATTAAAGGCTATACAAAAATGACCAAAGAAGAATTATCTGAAAAAATAAAGGAATTAGATGATAATAAGGATAATGATTAATAGTAAACTATTAGTATATTTGCTAATAGTTTTCCTTTTTTTAATTTAAAGTTGGTGATATTATGTGGAAAATTGGAAATGTTGAAATAAAGAATAGAGTAGTTTTAGCGCCAATGGCTGGTATTTGTAATTCTGCTTTTAGAAGAATTGCTAAAGAAATGGGATGTGGTCTTATTTATGCTGAAATGGTAAGTGATAAGGCAATTTGTTATAATAATTGTAAAACGATAGATATGCTTTATATGACAGAAGAAGAAAGACCTATTTCACAGCAAATATTTGGTAGTGACAAAGAGTCATTTGTAGAGGCTGCAAAATATATATATACTAATATGCATCCAGATATTATTGATATTAATATGGGATGTCCTGTTCCTAAAGTTGCCGAAAGAGCTCAAGCAGGAGCTTCTCTTTTAAAAGATGTGAATAAAATTAAAGAAATAGTTTCTGCTGTTGTGAATAGTGTTCCTATTCCTGTAACTGTTAAAATAAGAAGTGGTTGGGATTTTAATAGTATTAATGCTGTAGAAGTAGCAAAAGCTTGTGAAGAAGCTGGAGCTAGTTGTATATGTGTTCATCCAAGAACTAGAAGTCAAGGCTATTCTGGTAAAGCTAATTGGGATATTATAAGACAAGTTAAAGAAAATGTTAATATTCCAGTTATAGGAAATGGTGATATTATTAGTATATATGATGCTAAAAGAATGTTAGATGAAACTAAATGTGATGCAGTTATGATAGGAAGAGGTGTTTTAGGAAATCCATGGTTAATAAAAAAAATTATAGCATACATCGAAGATGGTATAATTTTAGAAAAACCAAATTCTATTGAAAAAATAGATATGTGTCTTAAACATTTGACTTACTTACTTGAATTTAAAAGTGAAAAAATAGTTGCTTTGGAAATTAGAAATCATGTTTCTTGGTATCTAAAAGGAATGAAAGAATCTAGTACAATTAAAAATAAAATCTTTCTTACTAAGAATATAAATGATATAATTAGAATATTAGAAGAATATAAAGAGTTTATAAAGGAGAATAGTTAATGAAAGCATATTTTTTACAGAGACTTATTTCATATTTAATTGATTTTTTTATAATAATTTTTATAGTAACAGGAATAACTTTCTTTATTCCTACAAGTGAAGCTTATAAAGAAGCTTATGAAGAGTCTAATGAAATAACTGATTTGTATTTAAATGGTGAGATTGGTAATAGTGAATATTTATCAAGATATGGAGATGTAAGTTATACTATAGCGAAGGAAACAGTTATTGTTACTGTTATTCATTTAGTAGTTACAATAGCATATTTTGGTACTTATGCTTATTATATGAATGGGCAGACTATTGGAAAGAAACTTATGAAAATTAGAGTAGTTAATAAAGATAATAGTAATGTTGGGCATGGTATACTTATTTTTAGAACAGCTGTTATTTATGGTGTTATTGAAAGTATAATTTCTTTAATAATATTACAGTTTATTAGTTCTAATATGTATTTATATGTTATTACTCCTCTTGAATTTCTACAATATGCCTTTGTATTAATATCATTATTTATGATTATGTTTAGAAAAGATGGAAAAGGTCTTCATGATATTTTGTTTAAGACTAAAGTAGTTTCATTAAAATAATTGTGTATGTTTGGTGAAATTTGGTTATATTTATTGTAATTGTTTTAAGTATTGTTGTATAATTAATAAGAGGAGGATAAAATGAAAAAGCATAATTTATTTAAAGTTGTTATGATAACTATAGCAATAGCAGTAGTGTTATCGTGGTTATTGCCAATTACTTATTATTCTTCAAGTGCAGGATTAGTTGAAGAGTCAAGAGACTATATCGGTATATTTGATGTTATGAGTTATGTTGGTATAGCAGTTCAATATTTTAGTCATATTGGGATATATGTCTTAATTATTGGTGGATTATATGGTGTTTTACATAAGATATCAGGATATCGTAATTTGGTAGACAAAATAGTAAAAGGATTTAAGAGTCGTGAATGGTTATTTATGACTATTGTAATGGTAATTTTTGCTGTATTATCTTCAATGGCTGGATTATCTTTGCCATTATTAGTGATGTTTCCTTTTGTTATTGCTGTTGTATTGGCAATGGGATATGATAAAATAACTGCAACTATGGTTACAGCTGGAAGTGTAGCAATAGGACTTATTGGAACAGTATTTAACGTTAATAATACTTATGGGATTGATGCTGTAATTGGATCAACTGCTAATGGTGATATTTTAGTAAAAGTATTATTATTAGTTATTTCATTAGCATTATTAATTTTTAATGTTATAACTTATTCTAATAAGCATAAAGATACTAAGGCATTAGAAAAAGGTAGTTATATTCCTGAAGTTTCAAATTCTAAAAAAGAAAAATTTTGGCCAATTGTTGTTATACTTGATGTAGTATTATTAATTCTTATTTTAGCATTTATTTCTTGGGATTTATTTGAAGTTACTTGGTTTTCTGATGCTTTAAATAATATAATTGATTTTAAAATTGGTGATTTTCCAATATTTGATGCTGTACTTGGAATAAGTAATTCTTTTGGATTATGGACTTTAGTAGAAGGTTCAGTAGTTTTACTTATTGCTAGTTGGCTAATATCATTTATTTATAGAATAAAGTTTTCAGATTATATAACTTATTTTATGAATGGTGCTAAACGTGCATTAAAAGCTGCTGTTTTAGTAGTATTAGTATATGTAGTATTAGTTTGTACAACATATGTTCCAACATTATTGACAATATTTAAACCAATGTTAGAATTAACTAGTGGTATAAATGTGTTTATAATGAGCTTAGTAGCATTTATTTCAAGTATTTTCTCAGTGGAATTATATTATGCTGCAACAGGTGTGTTACCTTATGTAGTTGGAACACTATATACTGAATTAGCTACTAGTGACATTACGTTACTTTCTGTTATATGGCAATCATTTTATGGTGTAGCTATGTTAGTAGCTCCTACTAGTGTAGTTTTAATAGCAACTTTATCATACTTACATATACCTTATGGTAAATGGTTAAAAGCTATTGCAAAATTATTATTAGAATTAGTAGTTGTATTGTTGATAATCTTTACAATAATGACAATTATATAATAACAGAAGCTCCTATTTAGGAGCTTTTTTATTGTGTCAATATTGTTATAAAATAATACTAGTAGTGATTATATGAAAAATAAAAATGGATATATTTAATACTTAAAAAGTATTTTAATTTTGTAAATTTTTGATAACGTAGTATTAAAAAAATTATGTATATTTATTAAGAATGAAACATAATGTCTACTGGGAGGACTTTATGGAGAAAACAGATGATACAATTAATAACTATAATCACGGAATAACTTTAGTTGAAAGAAAAAATTTAATTGTTACTGGTGTAAAGAAAATCGAAAATTTTGATGATGAAGAATTTTTAATGGAAACAAGCATGGGTTTTTTAATAGTTAAAGGAGAAGAATTAGAACTAATAAAGCTAGATACAATTAAAGGAAATGTATCAATAAAAGGAACTATTAAAGGACTTAATTATATTGAAGATATTAAAAATAAAGATAAAAATAAAGAACAAAGTATATTTAACAGGCTATTTAAATAATGAATTTAGAAATACAAATACAGTCATTAATATCTTCATTTGTATATGGATTATATTTATCACTAATATATAATATATTTTATAAATATTTATATAACAAAAACATAATTATAAATTTAATATCTAATTTATTATTTACTATAATAAATGTATCATCTTATTTTTTTATATTAATTTTAATTAATAAAGGAACTATACATATTTATTTTTTAATTTCTCTTATAAGTGGTTTTTTAATAGGAAATAAAAGCACAAAAAAAATAAGAATAAAAGTAGTTGACAAAAAAAAATAAAAAATATATTATTAAATTAATAACTTTGATGAAGAAAAGTAATATTAATAAAGTTAAAGTGAGCTAAGGATAGTGTGAACTTAGTAATAGAGTTAATATGAAAGAACACTTCGGAGTTGTCTATCGAAAGAATTCAAGTAGGTTAGACCGGATTGTAATCCGTTATCATATTACTAGGTTTGTTAGAACTAAAAGTGATCATGTAAATATGATAATTTGGGTGGTACCGCGGATTTTCAGTTATTCGTCCCATTGTTGGGAAGAATAACTTTTTATTTTATTCTCTCAATTTAACTGAATAAAGAAAGAGAGGATTTTATATGTGTGGATTTATGGTATATACAAAAAAAGATATATCAAAAGAAGAATTAGAAAAGGAATTTAAAAAAATAAAACATCGTGGACCAGATATGACTAGGATAATTGAAAAAGATTCAAAAACTTTTCTTTTTCATAGACTAGCAATAATGGGATTGGATGAAAAAGGAATGCAACCATTTGAAAAAAATAATAAGATAGTTGTATGTAATGGAGAATTATATGGTTTTCGAAAAGAAAAGAAAAATCTAATGGAAAAAGGATATACATTCGAAAGTGAAAGTGATTGTGAAATTTTAATACCTATGTATGAAACATATGGAATTGAAATGTTTAACAAACTAGATGCAGAATACGCACTTGTAATGTATGATGAAAAGACTAAAAAAATAATTGCTGCTAGAGATCCAATTGGAATAAGACCAATGTTTTATGGATTTTCAAAAATAAGTGGTGAAATAATGTTTGCAAGTGAAGTAAAAGCAATAAATGATTTATGCAAAGAAGTACACCCATTTCCGCCTGGATATTTTTACATAAATGGTGTTTTTACTAAATACTATGATGCAATAGAAGTTCATAAAAAAAACAATGATAATTTAAATACTATTTTTAAAGAAATAAATAAAAGACTAACAAAAGCAGTTGTAAAAAGACTTGATTCAGATGCTCCTTTAGGTTTTCTATTAAGTGGAGGACTTGATTCTAGTTTAGTTTGTAGCATTGCAACAAAATATTTAAAAAAGCCTATAAAAACATTTTCTATAGGAATGGATAAAGATGCAATTGATTTAAAATATGCTAAACAAGTTGCAGAATACATTGGCAGTAATCATACTGAAGTAATAATAACAAAAGAAGATATAAAAAAAGCTCTAGAAGAAGTTATTTATAAGCTAGAAACCTGGGATATAACAACAATAAGAGCTTCAATTGGAATGTATTTATTATGTAAATGGATTAGAGAAAATACAGATATTAAAGTATTATTAACAGGGGAAGTTAGCGATGAATTATTTGGATATAAATATACAGATTTTGCTCCAAATGCAAAAGAATTTCAAAAAGAAAGTGAAAAAAGAATAAGAGAATTATATATGTATGATGTATTGCGTGCTGATAGATGTATATCGGGAGTATCAATAGAAGCAAGAGTGCCTTTTGCAGATTTAGAATTTGTTGACTATGTAATGGGAATTGATCCAGAAAAAAAATTAAATAAATATAAAATGGGAAAATATTTATTGAGACAGGCATTTAAAGATGACTATTTACCTAAAAATATTTTATATAGAGAAAAAGCTGCGTTTAGTGATGCAGTAGGACACTCTTTAGTAGATGATTTAAAAGAATTAGCCAATGAATTATATAGTGATGACGATTATCAATTTAAAATAAAAAAATATAAAAGCCATGTACCATTTACAAAAGAATCATTAATGTATAGAGAAATTTTTGAAAAATATTATACCAATAGAGATAATTTAATAATTGATTATTGGATGCCAAATAAAGAATGGGAAGGATGTAATGTTAATGATCCAAGCGCTAGAGTGCTATCTAACTATGGAACAAGCGGAGAATAATTTATTAAGGTTTCAAAAGGGCACATAAATTTTTAGACTAAATGCAGTTTTAAAAATAACCGTATAATTTATTAGACTTATTTCAGTATTAAATATTAAAAACGGAAATAATGCTTTTGATTTTGTTAATAAAGATACAAATTTTTGCATGCCAAAATAACGGAGTTATTTCCGGTTTTCAAACTTATTTCCGTTTTATAAATAGTTTCTTTGCCTATAAAATATTTAACTAACTAAAATAATTTATTAAATAATTCATCATCAAATACATTAATAAACGATTCTTTAGATGTAAAATCATCTAAAAATTTTAAGGGCCTGTTAAGTAAAGTTTGATTAATATTTTTAATATCTTGCTTTTTATATGTATCTATTGTTTCTCCTTTTGGAAAAAATAATCTTAATTGCTTATTGATATTTTCAACATTAGGTTTTTGATTAGATACATATGGATCACAAAAAAATAATTTACATCTTTCTTCTCCAGTTATTTTAGAAAAACAAATGCCTGTAATGTCAGTAAAACATGGATCTCTATCAGTTAAAATAACAGGAATTAATTCAATGAATGTATTAATTCCAATCCTTTCTTATAATTCATCAAAGAATTCAACAACTTTTTCTTCATTAGGCTTTTTTATTAAATCTAGTAAAATAAATTGCAAATTTGGTAGAATAAATGATAAAATATTATTGTTATCTGTCTTAATGGTTCCAAGAAAATCTAGTTGCTAGACGTAGATTCCTGGATGTTTATGTATATAGGCAAGATAATCAATATAAGTATGACCAGTTCTGTCAATTATCTTATTTTCAGAATAGTCATACTTTTTATTATTCTTTCTTTTTTTATAAGTAACAGCATAAGGAAGATCAATCCTTTTAGTAGTCAAATAGCCATTATTTACATATCTATAAAGAGTAGTGACAGATTTATTTATTATGTCTTTATTTTCAATTGTTATTTGATAAATAGATTTTTTATTATCAATACCATTTTTTACGATATTATCTAAAATTTGAAATTCATTAGAATCAATATCAATGCCTTTTCTAGAATTAATTAAGTTTACTTCTGCCTTATTTTGTGCTTTTTTAGGATCATATTTATATTTTGTAAAAACACATTGATTATTATATTTTTTAGGGCACCCGGTACAAACATAAGGCCATCTTTGAGTTTTTTTGCAATTGGTAATATTCTTTCCAATAGTTGTAGATTCTCTATTTCGTTTAACTTCTTTTGATATACTTGTAGGATCAAAACCTAGTGCCTCTGTAATATCTTTTAATTTGTAATTGTGTGATATACCATTAGCAATAACCTTTCTTTGTTCTTTCATTTTTATTTCCTCCTTTTTAGCAAAGAAACGTTACTTATTATACTATAATCAGACTTATTGCAGTTTTTATTTATAAAACGGACTTCCAAATGAAAATTAACAGGTTTCAAAAGGGCAAATATTCTGCTCTTTTAATTTTTTACTTTTTAGTGTATACTAGTATAGTAATTATGGAGGTATATTATGCAAATTATAGATAAGAAAAAAGAAATTGACAACTTAATAAATGAAGCAACTTCTATATTTATAATGGGACATAAATATTTAGATTTAGATGCAATAGGAAGTGCAATTGGTATTTATAAGTATATAGAAACATTTAATAAAAAATCAACTATTATTATAAATGATAGAAAGTTAGAGCCGGGTGTAAAAAAAATAATTGATAGAATGGGAGATTTATATTCTATAAATAAAGGAAAAAAAATAAAATTAAAAATAACTGATAAAAGTTTATTAATAATAGTAGATACAAATAAAGAGCAATTATTACAGGATAGTGAATTATTTCCATATTTTAATAATGTAATAGTTATAGACCATCACGATTTAAATGAAAATTCAATAAAAAAAGGATTAATAATAATTGATGAAGATTCTTCTAGTACTTGTGAAATGGTAGCAGATTTTATTGAAGAAAGTAAAACTTATATCGATGAAGATGTTGCTACAGTATTATTGTCTGGTATAGTATTAGATACTAATAATTATGTATTAAAGACAACAACAAATACATTTAAAGCATCATATCATTTAACGCAAAAAGGTGCTGACCCAACATACGTGCAATATTTATTAAAACAAAATATTAAAGATTATATTGCAAGGCAAAAAGTAATAACTAATGTAAAGATAATTAAAAATATTGCTATTTCATCAGCAAAATCAACAATAACATATCGAAGAGAAGACTTAGCAAAAATAGCAGATACATTGTTATTGTTTAACAAAATAGAGGCTTCTTTTGTAATCGGTAAATTAGATAAAAAAACTACTGGAATAAGTGCTAGATCAATAGGAGATATAGATGTTGGAAAAATACTTGAAAATTTTCAAGGTGGTGGAGATAATCATGAAGCAGGTGCAAGAATTGAAAATACAAGTGTAAAAAAGGTAGAAAATCAATTAAAAGAATTATTAAAAGCTCTATAAGAAAGGAGTAAATATGAAAGTAATATTTTTAAAGGATGTAAAAGGGCAAGCTAAAAAAGGTGAAATTAAAGAAGTAAAAGATGGTTATGCTCAAAATTATTTGATAAAAAATGGTTATGCAGATAAACTAACAGAAGTTTCATATCAAAAATATATGAATGATAAAAAAGAAGAACAAGAAGAAGATTTAAAAAATAGAGAAGAAGCAAATAAAATAAAAAAATCATTAGAAAAAATTGAATTAATTTTTAAAGTAAAAACTGGAAAGATGGATAAAGTTTTTGGAAGTGTTAGTTCAAAACAAATAAAAGAAGATTTAGAAAAATTGGGAATATTTATAAGTAAAAAACAGATTGATATGCAAGAGGGATTATCGATACTTGGATATCATAATGTTAATATTCAACTATACAAAGACATTTATGGAGTTGTAAAAGTAAAATTAGAAAAGTAGGAGGTAAAAGATGGCATTAAAAGAAATACCTAATGATATAACAGCAGAACAGTCAGTATTAGGATCAATGTTTTTGTCAACATATGCTTTACAAAAAGCTTGTGATGCTTTAAATGAAGATTCTTTTTATTATAATAATAATGCAAAAATATTTTCTACAATAAAAGAAATGTTTGATCATAAAATATCAATTGATGCTACGACAGTTACCTCAGAATTAAAAAATAAAGGAATATTAGGACAAGTTGGAGGTGTTGAATATTTAACAGAAATATTTAATATTGTTCCAACGGCAGCTAATATCGAACATTATATAAGATTGGTTGAAAATTCAGCAATATTAAGGCGACTTATAGAAGTATCAACTGATATTACAACAACAGCTTATGATAAATCATTTGATATTAATAATGTTTTAGATGATGCAGAAAGAAAAATATTAAGTGTAGTAAAAAATAGAAGATCAACTGAATTTAGGAATATAAAAGAAGTATTAAATAGTACAAAAAATAATTTAGAAAAACTATCTATGCAAAAAGGAGAAGTAACAGGACTTTCCACAGGATGGGAACGTTTAGATAAATTAACAGCTGGTCTTCATGAAGGACAACTTATAATAGTAGCAGCACGCCCAGCTATGGGAAAAAGTGCATGGGCACTAAATTTGGCAACAAATGCTGCAATTAATTCAAATAAAACAGTAGCTATATTTAATTTAGAAATGAGTGCTGAAAGCTTGGCATCAAGAATGATTGCATCTTTAGGGCATATTGAAGGTTATAAACTAGCAACAGGTAATTTAAAAAATGATTGGGACAAAGTAAATGAAGCATTAAGCAAATTAGAAAATACTAATATATATATGGATGATACAGCAGGAATAACGATTGGAGAGATAAGAAGTAAATGCCGAAGATTAGCTAATAGTGATAAAGGATTGGATTTAATTATTATCGATTATCTTCAGTTAATAACTTCATCAGTTAACTATGGAACAAATAGACAGCAAGAAGTATCTGATATATCTCGTGCTTTAAAACTTATGGCATTAGAGTTAAAAGTCCCAGTAGTAGCATTAGCTCAATTATCTCGTTCTGCTGAACAGAGAAAAGAAAATCCAAGACCAATTCTTAGTGATCTAAGAGAATCAGGTTCTATAGAACAAGATGCTGACATAGTAGCATTCTTATATAGAGAAGATTATTACAAAAAAGATTTAGAGAAAAAAGATCAAGTTAGTGATTGTGAGTTTATTGTTGCAAAACATCGTAATGGTGCAACAGGTACAATTCCATTAAGATTTAAAAAAGATATATCTAAATTCTTTTCAATATTTGATGAAAATAGTGGTGAAAAAAATGAATAAAAAAACTGTTTTTATAACGTTTATATGTTTAATACTAAGTTCGTTTGTATTCTTTGTCGGCTATAAAAAGATGGATAATCCTCAAGAACTATATAGAGTTTATTTAAAAGGAGAAACTATTGGGTATATAGAAAATAAGGAATTATTAGAAAAATATATTGATGATGCACAAATAGCTTTAAAAGAAAAATATAATGTTGATAAAGTATATGCACCTAACGAATTAGATGTTATAAAAGAAATAACTTATAATCAAAAAATCTCAACGGAAGAAGAAATATATGAAAAAATAAAAGATAAATCACCATTTACAATTAATGGTTATAAAATAACTATTAAAGGTATTCAAATTATTGATGAAGAACAAGGAGAAATCACTACTGAAGATACCGTTGTTTATGTTTTGGATAAAGAATTGTTTAATGAAGCAGTAAAGAATACAGTAGAAGTTTTTGTTTCAGAAGAAAATTATAATAATTTTATAAATAATACTCAAAAAGAAATAACTGATGTTGGGACAATTATAGAAGATATTTATATAAAGAATGAAATAACAATAAAAGAAGGTAGAATATCGACAGATGAGACAATATTTACTGATTTAGATGAATTAAATAAATATTTATTATTTGGTACAACAGAGGAACAACAGAAATATACTGTAAAAGATGGTGATGTAATAAGTGACATTGCCTATAATAATAAGTTATCTGTAGAAGAATTTTTAATAGCTAATCCTGAATTTACAAGTGCAAGCAATTTGTTATATGAAGGACAGATAGTTAATTTAGGATTAATAGATCCAATGTTTAATTTAATTGAAGAAGATCACGTAGTAGAAATACAAACACAAAAATATGATACTATAATAGAATATGATTCTTCGCTATTGGTTGGATATGAGAAAGTAGTACAAGAAGGTGTAGATGGTACCGTTAAAGTAACTAAAAAAGTTCAAAAATCAAATGGTGAAATTGAATCGGCTATAATAGCAACTACTGAAATTGTTAAACCAACAGTATCAAAAATAGTAGTTAAAGGAAGCAAAGTTATTCCTACTGTAGGTAACGTTGGTGTATGGTATTGGCCTACAAATAAACCTTATATTATTACTAGTACATATGGATGGCGTTGGGGAAAACTTCATGAAGGTTTAGATATTTCTGGAACAGGATATGGTTCTCCAATATATGCAGCAAATAATGGTACTGTAGATAGAGCAGGATATACTTCTACTAATGGTAATTATATATATATAAATCATAATAATGGATATTATTCAATATATGCCCATCTTGCATCAATAAATGTAACTGTTGGGCAAGCAGTATCAATGGGAGATAAAATAGGTACAATGGGACAGTCAGGTTATGCTTTTGGAACACATTTACATTTTGGAATATATCGAGGATATCCGTTTACTACTGGATATTCAGTTAATCCTTTAAACTTCTATTAATGAAGATACAAGTATTAGCAAGTGGTTCCAAAGGAAATTGTACATATATTGAAACAGCAAATACAAAAATATTAATTGATTGTGGAATTAGTTTTTTAAGAATAAAAAACGAACTAGAGAAAATAAATGTTAAAATAGAATCATTAAATGGAATATTAATAAGTCATATTCATAATGATCATATAAGTGGCTTAGCTTCACTGGTAAAAAAAGTAGATATTCCTGTATACATTCATGAAGATTTATATTCAGAAATAAAAAAGATAATACCAATTGAAAATATAAAAATAATAAATAGTGACTTTTTGATAAATGACATTAACATAAAGCTTATAACAGCATCGCATGATGTTCCTGCATTTGGATTTATAATAGATGATGGAATAAATAGTGTGGTTTACTTAACAGATACAGGATATATAAATAGAAAATATTATGAGCTAACTAAAAACAAAACAATATATATAATAGAGTCAAATCATGATGAAAAAATGTTAATGGAAGGAAGTTATCCATATATATTAAAACAAAGAGTATTAAGTGATAGGGGACATTTATCAAACCGATATACAGGAAGTTATTTAAACAAAACAATTGGAAATAATACAAAATATATAATACTTGCTCATTTAAGTGAAAATAATAACACTCCAGAATTGGCTTTAGAACAAGTAAAAGAACAACTATCAGATATAAAATTTGACTACGAAAAAATAATTGTAGCAAAGCAATATGAAGAAACTGAAATGGTGGAAGTATAATGATAAAAATAATATGCGTAGGAAAAATAAAAGAAGAATACTTAAATAAAGGAATAAATGAGTATAAAAAAAGAATTTCTAAATATCATAATATTGAGATTTACGAACTACAAGATGAAGGATTATTAGATAAACAGACAACATTAAAAAAAGAAAAAGAAAAAATATTAAAAATAATAAATCCAAAAGATTATTTAATAATACTAGATATAGATGGAAAAGAATTAAACTCTATACAATTAGCAAAAAAAATAGATGAAATATTTATAACAAATAGTAACATAACATTTATAATTGGTGGATCATATGGTATTGATGATGTAATAAAAAAATTAGCAGATTTAAGGTTATCTTTTTCCAAATTAACTTTTCCTCATCAATTATTTAGAATAATATTATTAGAGCAAATATATAGATCATTTAAAATTAATAATAATGAAGAATATCATAAATAGAAATTATGCTATTCTTTTTAATTGCTAAAAAAATAAAAATAATGTAGAATAAAATTATAAAATAGAAAGAAGGTAAAAGATGAAAAAGAAATATACAAACAAATATTCGAGTGGGGGGGGGGGCACTTTACTAAATTAAAAGGCTTTACCTTAAAAGATAAAATAGGTTTAATCATAGTATTTAAAGAAATAATGACAATATTCATATATAAAATAAGAAATAAACTAGTATATGAAAGGTGTGAAGAAATATTATGATAAAACCAAAAATAATGTTTTTAATAACAATAACAATTTTAGGACTATCAATAGGTTATGGAGCCTTTAATGCTGAATTATCAATAAGTGGAGAAGCAACAGTTAATCCACCACCAGAATATAAAGAAGCAATATTAAATGGAACAGATCCAAAGTTAGAAGATCCATTAATACCAATAACAATAGAAAATGATGGAACAGTAAAGAAAGCAGATATAACAAGTAAATGGTATAGTTATGAAGAGAAAAGATGGGCAAATGCTATTATATTGAAAGATGAAACAAAAACATATAATAATGGAGAAATAATACCAGAAGAAGAAATAGAGAGTTATTTTGTCTGGATACCGAAGTATAGTTATAAGTTATGGGATTTAGGAAAATATAGTAGTACTACAGAAATAGATGAAAGTAAAGTACATGCAATAGAGATAAGGTTTGGAACAACAAACACTAGCGATAATGTTTCTGGAGAATGTACAACACCAGGAATATCAGGAGAAAGTGGAAACTGTGAAGTAGGAGATTACATGACTCATCCAGCATTCTTAGCCTTTAATACAACAGGTATGTGGATAGGAAAGTTTGAAACAGGATATAGTGGAGCAACAAGTACATCCGGCGCACAAAAGAATACAACCGAAGTAGATAAAGTAATAGTAAAACCAAATGTCTACAGTTGGAGAAGTATACAAGTAGCCAATGCCTTTACAGTAAGTTATAATTACCAAAGAGAATTAGAATCTCATATGATGAAGAATACAGAATGGGGAGCAGTAGCTTATTTATCACAATCTATTTATGGGATAAATGACAGTATAAGAATAAATAATAATAGTAGTTATAAAACTGGCTATGCAGCGGTAAATGAACCGACAGTAGATTGGCCAGAATATAAGGATTATGGAACAAGTAGTAGTATAACTCAAGCTTATAATACAACAACCGGCTATTTAGCAAGTACAACAGGGAATATAACAGGAATATATGATATGTCAGGAGGAGCAAGTGAACATGTAATGGGAGTCCAAGTAGATAATAATGGATTACCATTATCAGGAAGACATAACATATATAATTCAGGATTTAATGGAATGTTAGGGTGTCCAACATGTGATTCAGCAGTAAGTGGAGTAGATAGTAGTATAACAAGTATAACAAATGGTATAAACTTACCTAGCAGTAAATATTATGATAATTATAAAGTAAATAGTAATGGAAATAGAGCAAATAGGATATTAGGAGATGCAACAGGAGAGATGGGGCCATTTGGAACTATTCAGACAATAGGAACTGTTTCACAATGTGGAACAAGCGGAATTTGTAATAGGCCAATTAGTTCATGGTATGGTGATACCTCTTCATTTGTTTACTCTAGTGGTCCTTGGTTCGGCCGTGGTGGTGGATATTATTTTGGTTCTGGCGTTGGTACGTTCTATTTCGTTAGCAGCTACGGTCTTGCTAGCGGTAACGTTTCTTTCCGTTTGGTGTTGTGCTTATAGTTTTTCCACTTATGGAAAAACTTAATCATAATTTATACGTTTTAATAAATAAACGAAGTATAAATAAAGAAAAATTTAATATTAAAAAATTATGTCAGTTGCTTTTTTGCAATTGACATTTTATTTTGCATATATTGTACTGGTGATAGCTATGCTTGTCAAAATAAGTACTATAATATGGGTTATAACAGCATTTTTAATACTTTATGTAGGAATTTACTATACAATTTTTTTACGTTTTCCTCAATTTAATTTTATTTCAATTATAAAATCATTAAAAAAAAATAATAATAAAAAGAGTAATACTTTTGAATTATTATTTTTAACGTTAGCTGGGAAAATAGGTGTAGGCTCTATTTCAGGAATAGCATTATGCATTTTGTATGGTGGTCTTGGTTCATTATTTTGGCTTTGGATATCTGCAATATTATTAGCATCATTATCATTTGTAGAAACTAAATTAGGAATTAAATATAAAGAAACTTATAATGGTGAATCTATTGGTGGACCATCTTTTTACATTGAAAAAGGATTAAATATGAAAAAACTTGCTAAATTTTATTCTGTTCTTATAATTATAACTTATATATTTTCTTTTATTTCAATTCAATCAAATACAATTATAATATCATTAGAAAATATAATTAATGTTAATAAATTATTATTAGTTTTAATGTTAATAGTATTGACTTTTTTTTCAATATTTAGGGGTATTAAAACAATAACCCGTATTACTAATTATTTAGTTCCAATTATGGGTATTTTTTATATAATTATAGGAATGATAACAATATTTAATAATTTGTCTAGTGTAATAGAAATATTCAAACAAATATTTATTAGTGCTTTTAATATTAAAGCATTAAAAACAAGTATATTAATACCTATAATTGTTGGTATAGAAAGAGGCATTTTTTCTAATGAAGCAGGAATGGGTACAACGGCCATGATAGCAGGTCTTTCTAATGATAATGATATCGAAAAACAAGCAAATGTTCAAATAATAGGTACTTTTTTTACAAGTCTTATAATATGTACAATTACAGCTTTAATAATATTAACTAGTAATTATCAAAATTTGAGTGTAGCAAATATTAATGGTATAGAATTAGTTTCATATGCTTTTTTTGAACATTTTGGATATTTTGGAATAATTATGTTAACTATAATAATTTTTTTATTTGCTTTTTCTACAATTGTAACTTCTTATTATTATGGAGAAATAAATATCAAATATTTAACTAAATCAAATAAATATATTAATTTATTGAAAATAATTGTTATAATAATTATTATATATAGTGCATTTACTAACCCACAAAAATTATGGCTAATAGTTGATATTATAGTAGCTTTAATATCACTAATAAATGTATATGCAATGTATAAATTAAGAAAAAAATTATAGAGGTAAATATGATAGGTAATAGTTGGGATATTTTATTGAGTGAAGAGTATAAAAAAGATTATTTTAAAAGTTTAAAAGATTTTGTAATATCAGAATATAAAAATAAAATCGTTTATCCTAAAATGTCGGAAATATTTAAAGCTTTTATAGAAACAAGCTATGAAGATGTTAAAGTAGTTATTTTAGGTCAAGATCCATATCATGGTGAAAACGAAGCTGAAGGACTTTCTTTTTCTGTTAAAGTAGGAATAGCTAAACCTCCATCATTAATAAATATTTTTACAGAGTTAAAAGATGATTTAGGGTGCAATATTCCAAATCACGGTAGTCTTGTATCATGGGCAAAACAAGGAGTTTTGTTATTAAATTCAACTTTAACGGTAGTAAAAGATACTCCTAAATCACATAGTAATAAAGGCTGGGAAACATTTACAGATGAAGTTATTAAAATTATAAATAAAAAAAATAAACCAGTAGTTTTTATTTTATGGGGTAGTGATGCTAGAAGCAAAAAGCAACTAATAACTAATCCTATACACTATATTATTGAGTCTCCTCATCCATCTCCATTATCGGCATATAGGGGCTTTTTTGGAAGCAAACCATTTTCTAAAACTAATAATTTTTTAATAAAAAATGGAATTAAACCTATTAATTGGGAAATAAAAGATATTTGATTTACTGCTTTAGTATTTCAAATATCTCTTCTTTTTCATTAGAATAAAAATCTTTAAATCTATATTTACAAATTTTAGAAATAATATTAGATGGAAAACATTTTATAAGATTATTATAAGTAACAACATTATCATTATAGTACCTTTCAGAAGCAAGACACTCTGTATTTATATCGTAAAGTTCTTTTATTACTAACATTTCATCATCATCAAAAATAATATTTTTGTCATAATCTGTTATTTCCATAATTTTTTTATTATATTTTTCCAATTCAATATTAAGTTCAAAAGTGTTTAATTCTTGTTTTTCAAGTTTTTCAAGCCCTGCGATTTTATAATCTTCTTTTTTATCCTCAATAAAGTTTTTAATTCTTAACATTAATTCTAATTTCTTTTTTAATAAGATATTTATATTTTCTTCGGCTTCACTAATTCTAATAATAGAAATTTGAAATTTATTATAATTAATAATATATATAGATAAAATAATTGATACAATAATTATAATAATAATAATGTATAAAAACATAATATCACCTCGATTTATATTTATTTTTGATATTGATTACCAAATATTGGACCATAATCTCTAATTAATTCTTCTCTTTTTTTTGTAGCTTGTGTATACTTTTTGCTAGTAGCACTTCTTTTTGAATACATTTTTATTAGTGAGGATTCATATTTTTGAGCTTTTTCTCTATATTGATTATCTAACCTTATTTTAATTTTTTCTTTTTGTTGCTTTTTATTATTTTTAAATTCATTAAATTTTTTTTCGGCTAAGTCTAAATTTTTATTTGTTCTAACAAAAGCATTATCCAATTTGTTAAACTCTGGATCATTTCTTAAAATTTCTGTTTTAATATTTCTATAGGCTGAATTTCTATCACTATAATGCTGGCTAATTAGATTTTTCATTTTGTCAATTTCTTGACGTAATTTATCGGCATTTTGAAAATCAAAAGTTCTCATTGCAGTTGCGTAATTGTTTATTAATTGATTGTAATAACTAATATATTTGTTTGCTGATGTTTGCCACTTTTGCATTTCATAATTAATTTGTGGTAATAATTCATTATATCTTTTATCACAAGCTGATAATGATTTTTGATGTTCTTTCTTTTTTTTCATATAATCTACATACAAAGAATTAAGTTCTTCTTGATATAAGTGTTCAATAAATTCGTCACGTGTGCCATTAATCCATTCGATTTTATTTTTTTCATTTTCTCTTTCAAGAAAACTTATGTTTTGATTTAATGTTTGTATTTTTATGTTAAGATTTTTAATACTTTTTTCAAGCCTTATTAAAATTTTATCATAATCATCGGAATTAGAAGGAATTCCGTAGAAAAAAGCATGAAATCTTTCTGAAACGTATTGAAAAAATGTATTAGCATCTGTTTCATAATAATATTCGTTACTAGAACTTTTATTTGATGAAGAATATCCATTTGGATTACAATAACATTCATCTGTAGCTGTATTATATTTAAAAGTAGTTTGTTTACTTTTAGAATCATTAACAATGTCACTAATATCTTGGATAATTCCTAATGTTTTTCCAAATATTTCTTCAGGGTTTTCGACATGCTCTAATTGAATTTTAAATCTATCAGGATGAAAAATTGTTGCTAATTCTTTTTTTAAGCCATTAAAATCATAAGTAGTTAAATCACCTTTTTCATTGGCTATATTTTCAAGACTTAAAATATTTTGTAATAGTTCTTCAGCTTTCTCTTTATAATATTGATCAAATAAATTTTGGGAGATAATTTCTTTATAAAAAAATAAGTAACTAAGTAAATCATCTATATAATAATCTATACTATCATATACTTTTGTCATATTTTTCCTCCGTTAGTTTATTTATATACTAAAAAAATTATAACATATAAATTAAATTACTACCATAAAAAATAACTAATTACAATACATTTACACGAAAATAAAAAGATGTTATAATTAAAAAAAGAAAGGGAAAAATATAATGAAAGTATTATTAGGAATATCAAATAGACATGTGCATTTAACAGAAGAAGATTATAAAACTTTATTTAATGATGCTCCACTTGAAAAAGTAAAAGATTTAGTACAACCTGGGGAATTTGCTTCTAATCAAAAAGTATCAATAAAAACAGAAAAAAGTACAATAAATAATGTAAGATTATTAGGACCTTTAAGAAAATACTCACAAGTCGAGATATCTAAAACGGATAGTTTTACATTAGGAATAAAACCACCAGTTAGAAATTCAGGTGATTTAGAAAATGCTGAAAAAATAACAATCGTTGGTCCATATGGAGAAGTAACAAAAAATTGTTGCATAATAGCAACAAGACATTTACATATAAATAAAGAAGATAGAATAAAATATAATCTTGAAGGAGTAGAAAAGGTTAAAGTAAAAATTGAATCAGAAAAATCAACAATATTTGAAGATGTATACGTAAAAGAAAATCCAAATTATGTATTAGAGTTACATTTAGATACTGATGATGGAAACGGTTCATTAGCTAAAACTGGAGACGAAGTAGAAATAATAAAATATTAGAAAATTTTATTCACTAATTTCATCAAATACTACCTGTGTTTCACTTGGTTCTGTACCTTTTAAATAGTACAGAACTTTTTTCTTTGTTGAAGAATTATCAGCTGGTAATCCACTTATCGGATCTACTACAACTCCTACAACATTATTTGGCATATCATACCAAATATCTTCTTTATCTTTCAAATAGCCTTCCATTGTTTCGGCCCAAATATTCTTTGTATACATATAATCAGAACTAGAAATATTAGAGCTATCATCGTATCCAACCCAAACAGAAGTAATTACTTGAGGATTATATCCAACTGTCCAACTATCCGTTGCTGTAGTACCAGATTTTATAGAATATTTTTTACTTAACTTACTAGCAATACTTAAAACAGTAGGGTAATTATAATCGATAAAAGTAGGATCGTACGTTGATGTTAATAAATTATTTAAAATATATACTAAACTAGGATTAAGAATAGATTCTTTAACATCATCTACTTCATATAAAACATTGCCATTATTATCTTCTACACGTTCAATTAGATGCGGAGTAATTTTATAGCCTTCATTAGCAAAAGTAGCATAAGCACTAGTTAGTTCAATAATGTTCATTTCACTAGTACCTAAAGCTAAAGATGGAACTTCAGCCATAGAAGAAGTAATTCCAAGACGTTGTGCCATATTAACAAGATTATCTTCTCCTAAAAAAATATGTGTTTTAACTGCATAAACGTTATCAGAGTATGCAATAGCAGCAGCTAAACTAATAGGTTTATTTCCATAAACTTCATTAGCATTTCTCGGTGAATAATTTTGGTTATTTGAGAAAGTAAATGTTGTTTCTTCACTAGTAAAACAAGTTGAAGAAGTAAAACCATTTTCTAAAGCTGAATAGTAAAGAATAGGTTTCATAACAGATCCGACTTGTCTTTTTGAAGAAAGAGAACGGTTATATTGTGATAAAGAATAATCTCTTCCTCCAACTAAAGCAATTATTCCACCAGTATTAGGATCCATCATAATAGCATTAACTTGAATTGTTTCATTATCAGCTAAGTTATCTGTTATTTTTTCTTCAAGTATTGTCTGAACATCTAAATCTAAAGAAGTATATATTTTTAGTCCCCCAGTATCTAAAAATGATGTAGGAATATTGTCAATACTTTCTAATTCATTCAATACAGCATCTTGATAATACATTAAAGTAGAAAGATTTATACTATTTTTCTTCCCTATAATATTTAGTTCTTCATTATATGCTTCATTCATTTCTTCTTCACTAATATATCCATTTTTAACCATACCAGAAAGTACCATTTTTTGTCTACTTTTAGCAAGATCAAAATTAACTATCGGCGAATAATTAGAAGGAGACTTAGGAATACCAACTAAAAGGGAAGCTTCTGCTAATGTTAAATTACTAGCACTTTTATTAAAATAAAATTGACTAGCATTTTCTATGCCATACATACCATGCCCATAATTGATAGTATTAAGATATCCTTCAAGTATTTCATCTTTAGAATAATGCATTTCAATATTTAACGTTAACCAAAGTTCATTCCATTTTCTTTCCCAAGTTTTATCGAAATCTAAAAACAAATTTTTAACATACTGTTGTGAAATAGTTGAAGCGCCTTGTTTTGTTTTTCCACTGGTGATATTAATCCAACTAGCTTTTAAAATTCTAAGAAAATCAAAACCAAAATGATTATAAAAATTTTTATCTTCTGTAGAAATAGTAGCATCAATTAAATACTTAGAAATATCATCAAGATTTATCCATTGACTCGTACCATTCCCCATAAAAAATAAATTTCCATTTTTATCATACAAAGAAATATTATTAGCATTTTTTATTTCTAATTTTGAAGAAACACGAGAATAACCATAAATTGAAAATCCTAAAATAAACAAAATAAGAAAAACAAAAAACAAAAATTTTAATAGTTTTTTAAAAATTTTCATTTAAACACTCCAATCTAAAATTAGTATGAATAAATAATCAAAAAAATATGTATTAAAAATAAAGTAAATATGTTATAATTCGAGTTGTAAATTTTATGGTGAAATTATGCAAAAAGTAAAAATAAATTTAAAAATAAAAAATAATAATAATTTTAATAACTATACAGGAATAGGTTTTTTGGATAAAGATATAATAAGTTATGAAAAAAAAGAAGAAAAACTGATGTACGATAAAAAAATTAAACGCTTAATAAAAAAAGATAAAGAAAAAGAACTTAGAATAGATTTTAATCAAAAAAATATGATGATAATTACTAAAAATGAGTTTATTAAATTTGACATAGAAGTAATTGAGTTATATAGTAATGAAGAAAAAGTAAAAATTAAATATAAAATTGATAGTGATATTATTGAATTTTTATTAGAAGTTAAGGAGGATTTTAATGACTAAATTTCAAGAGTTAGAAAATTTATTAAACAATTTATGTAAAAATATTGGCTATGATGATAAAGTAACATTATCATTAACTAATAGACCAGATTTAGGAGAATATCAAATAAATGATGCCATGAAATTAGCGAAAATTTATCATAAAAGTCCTTTAATAATAGCTAATGAAATAAAAGACGTTATAAAAGAAAATTTATATTTTGAGGATGTTAATGTAGCAGGATCAGGTTTTATTAACATAAGTTTATCTAATCAATTTTTAATAGAATTTTTAAATGAAATAAAAGATAATATTTTAAAAAATGTAAATATGCAAGAGAAAAAGAAAATTGTTATTGATTATGGTGGTGCAAATGTTGCAAAAGCATTACATGTAGGTCATTTAAGAAGTGCTAATATTGGTGAAGCTTTAAATAGACTAGCTAAATTAGTGGGGCATGAAACGATAGCAGATGTTCATTTAGGTGATTCAGGTCTACAAGCAGGAATTGTCGTTATGGAAATTGAGAATATGTTTCCAGACTTAATTTGTTTTAAAAAAGATTACAATGGTGAAGATTTTGAATTACCAATAACAAAAGAAGATTTGAAAGTAATATATCCTACTGGATCAATAAAAACAAAAGAAAATGAAAATTTATTAGAAAAAGCAAGACAAATTACATACCAAATTCAAAATAATCACATAGGATATAGTAAACTTTGGGATAAAATTACAGAATTATCAATAAAAGATATTAAAGAAACATATGAAAAATTAAATACAAATTTTGATCTTTGGGAAGGAGAAAGAGATAGTTTTAAATATATTCCAGAAATGTTTGATTTCTTAAATAAAAAAAATTTACTTTATATAAGTGAAGGTGCTAAAGTAATGGATGTTAAAGAAGAAACTGATGATAAAGAGATACCACCAATAATTTTACAAAAAAGTGATGGTGCTTATCTTTATGCAACAACTGATTTAGCAACAATTTATGGAAGAATTAAACGTTTTAATCCAGATGAAATCTGGTATACAACAGATTTAAGACAAGAACTTCATTTCGAACAAGTATTTAGGGCAGCAAAAAAATCCCAAATTGTTACAGAAACAAAACTAGGATTTTATGGCTTTGGAACGATGAATGGAAAAGATGGAAAACCATTTAAAACTAGAAATGGTGGAGTAATGAGTCTTGAAGAGTTAATAAATTTGATAACAGAAGAATGTTATAAAAGAATAAATGATAATATTGTTGAGGAAGAAAATAAAAAAGAAACTGCTGAAATAATAGCTTTAGCAGCTTTAAAATATGCAGATTTGTTACCTTATCGTGAAACTGACTATATATTTGATCAGACAAAATTTAGTGACTTAGAAGGAAAAACAGGACCATACTTACTATATTCGACAATTAGAATAAAATCTCTTTTAAATAAAGCTAAAGAAAAAAATATTAATTTTAATAAGTTCAATATAATAAATAGCAAGACAGAAAAAGAATTATTAATCACTCTATTAAATATGCCTACTGTAATAGATAGGGCCTATGATACTAAATCATTAAATGAAATTGCTGAATATATATACAAATTAACAAGTATTTATAATAAATTTTATTCAGAAAATAAGATTTTAACTGAAGAAAACATTGATTTAAGAGAGTCTTGGCTTACTTTATCTAAAGTTGTTTATGATACAAATATGTTATTATTAAATACTATGGGAATTAATTGTCCAGAAAAAATGTAATAAATGTATTGATTTTAAATATAAATAATGATATAAGTTTTATTGAGTATTTTTTACTCACAAAAATGAATAACAAAAACTACTCTTATGGAGGGATTTTATGAGTATAGAAAATTTAAAAAAAGAAGACTTAGAATTATTATCATATAAAGATATTACTAATATGTTACTAGAAGAAAAAGGAGCAATGAATACTGCAGATTTATTTAAGAAAATTACTAGTTTGTTAGAATTACCAGATTCAGTATATCAAAATAAAATTGGTGATTATTATACTACATTGACAACAGATAAACGATTTTTACTTTTAGAAGATGGAAATTGGGATTTGAGAAGTAGACATACTTCTGATAAAGTAATAATTCCTAATGACCAAGAAGATGAAGAAGAAGAGGAAGAATTAGAGATTAAAGAAGAACAAGAAGAAGAAAGCAATGAATATGATGATTCTGTGTCAGATGAAGATGATTTTGATGATAGTGATGATGACTTAAAAGATTTAGTCGTTTTAGATGAAGAAGAACTAGAATTGGAAGAATAATTTTAGTTTCTTTTTTTTAAAATAATATATGATATAATATAAACGTGAGGGTGATACCATGATAGAAAGATTAAATATAATAAAAGAAAAATATGATGAATTAAATAAGGAATTATTAAATCCAGAAACACTAAAAGATATAAAAAAAACAAAAGAACTATCAAAAGAAGTATCAGAGTTAGAAGAGACTGTTAAATGTTATGAAAAATATAAAAAGGTAGAAGAAGATATTGAAGCAGCTAAAGAGATGGCAAAAGACCCAGAAATGGGAGAATTTGCTAAAGAAGAATTAGTAAGCTTAGAAGAAGAAAAAAATAAATTAAGTAATGAATTAGAAATTTTATTGATTCCAAAAGATCCTAATGATGGTAAAAATGTAATAGTGGAAATTCGTGGAGCAGCAGGTGGCGATGAAGCAAATATTTTTGCAGGAGATCTATATCGTATGTATTTAAAATATGCTGAAAAAGAAGGATGGAAAGTAGAGCCTATTACAGAAGAATATTCTGAGGGAGGAGGTTTTTCTCTTGTTAGTTTTATGATTAAAGGGAAAAATGTTTACTCAAAAATGAAATATGAAAGTGGAGCTCATAGAGTACAAAGAGTACCAGTTACTGAAACACAAGGAAGAGTTCATACTTCGACAGCAACTGTTCTTGCTATGCCAGAAGCAGAAGACTTAGATTTTGAATTAGATATGTCTGAGGTAAGAATCGATATAACAAGATCTAGTGGTTGTGGTGGTCAAGGTGTCAATACAACTGATTCTGCAGTAAGAGCAACGCATATTCCAACAGGAATAATTGTTTATTGTCAAGTAGGACGTAGTCAAATTCAAAATAAAGAAATGGCTCTAAAAACTTTAAAAACAAGACTATATGATTTAAAACAAAGAGAAAAAGAAGAAAAAGAAGGAGCTGAAAGAAGAAGTAAAATTGGAACTGGAGATAGATCAGAAAAAATAAGAACATACAATTATCCACAGAACAGAGTAACAGATCATCGAATTGGATTTACATTAATGCAATTAGATCGTGTTATGGAAGGAGAATTATCTCCAATTATTGAAGCATTAATAACAGAAGATCAAAAAAGAAAACTAGCTGGAGAATAAAATGACAGTTGAAGAATTAATAATTTATGGGAAAAAGTTTTTACATTCAATCGAAGTTAAAATGTTATTAGCTAGAGTATTAGAATGTGATCCATTAAATTTAATAAATATTCTTAATGAAAAAGTTGAAGAAAACAAAGTAAATTTATTTAAAGATTTAATAAAAGCAAGATTAGATAATAAACCATTACAGTACATATTAGGAACAACAAATTTTTATGGATTAGAACTAATAGTAAATAAAAATGTGTTAATTCCTAGATTTGAGACAGAAGAACTAGTTGAAAATACTAAAAAAATTATAGAAACAAAATTTAAAGATATTTCAAAGATTAAAATTTTAGATCTTTGTTGTGGAAGTGGAGCAATTGGACTTGCATTAAAGAATCTTTTTCCAGAAATTGATGTAACAATGTCTGATATAAGTAGGAGTGCTTTAGAAGTTGCAAAACAAAATAGTGCTAAATTAAATTTAAAATCTGAAATAATAGAAAGTAATTTATTCGAAAACATAAAAGAAAAATATAACATAATTGTAAGTAATCCTCCGTATATAAAAGTTGGTGAAGAAATTGAAGACATTGTTAAAAATAATGAGCCTCATTTAGCTTTATATGCTGGAGAAGATGGCCTTTACTATTATCGTAAGATACTTGAAAATATTAAAGATTATTTAGAAGATGATTTTTTAATAGCTTTCGAAATAGGATATGATCAAAAAGAAAAAATTATAAAATTAATAAAAGAAAATTTAAAAAATGTTAATATAATAACTAAAAAAGATTTATCAGATAAAGATAGAATGGTTTTTATAACTAATATATAAAATCTTTTTTTTTGAATAATTTTTAATTACTTATATCATTATTTAAACAGGTGATAAATTGAAAAAATTAGTAATTGTATTAGCAATAATTATGATAATTATTGTAAATGATTATGATAGTACAAGTATAATAATTCCAACAGAAGCGATAAGAGTACGAGTTATAGCTAATAGTAATGATAATAAGGATATTGAAGAAAAAGAACTATTAAAAGAAGAAATACAACCTAAAATATATAATTTGCTAAAAGATGTTACGTCTATTGAAGAAGCTAGAAATATAATTAAAAGTAATCTTTCTAATATTGATGTCGAAGTTAAAAAAAGTTTAAAAAAACAAAACTCTAATCAAAAATATGAAATTAATTATGGATTAAATTATTTCCCAGAAAAAAATTTTAAAGGTGTTACATATGAAGAAGGATATTATGAATCATTAGTAATAACTTTAGGAGAAGGAAAAGGAGATAATTGGTGGTGTGTTTTATTTCCTCCATTATGTATGTTAGAATTTGATGAAGTTGAAAGAAGTGATATAGAATATAAGACCTTTGTAGGAGAAATATTAGATAGATATATGAATAATTAAAATATTTGACATATGATTACTTAGGAGGTCATATGTCAAATATTTTTACTTTAATAATAGTAGCAGTAAGTTTAAGTATGGATACATTTTCTTTGTCAATTGCTTATGGTATGTTTGACTTAAAGAGTAAAGTAATTAAATTAGTTAGTATTTGTGTAGGAATGTTTCATTTTTTTATGCCAATAATAGGAAATTGTTTAGGAAGTTACTTTTTATATAAAATTTATTTTAACGCAAATATAATAATAGGAATAGTTTTTTTATGTTTATCTATTCAAATATTCGTTTCACTTTTTAAAAAAGAACAAATAGAATCATTAAATAATTTACTATCAATATTAGTTTTTTCTTTTACTGTTAGTTTGGATAGTTTTAGTGTTGGACTGGGTTTAAAAGCTATTACTAATTCTTATTTTTTAGCGGCAATTATTTTTATGATTATAAGTTCAATATTCACTTATATAGGATTAAAAATGGGGAAAAAATTAAATACTTTAATAAAGAAAAAAGCACAAGTATTAGGAATTATTTTACTTTTATTATTGTCTATAACTTATATATTAAAAGGTTGTTAAAATCTGTACATATTATTTTGCTTCTCTTGACTCTTGTTAGTAATATGCTACAATTAAATTAAAGGTACGGTGATAATAATGCTAGTTAATAGCAAACAAATGTTGTTGGAAGCAAAAGAAAAAAAATATGCAATTCCTCAGTTTAACATTAATAACTTAGAATGGACAAAAACAATCTTAGAAAAATGTAATGAAATGAATTTACCAGTCATTTTAGGAGTAAGTGAAGGTGCTATCAAATATATGGGTGGTTGTAATACTGTTGTTGGAATGGTTAAAGGTTTAATAAAAGACTTAAATATTCAAATACCAGTATGTTTACATGTCGATCATGGACAAAGTTTTGAATTGTGCAAAAAAGCAATCGATGCAGGTTTTACTTCGGTAATGATAGATGCCTCAAAATATCCTTTAGATGAAAATTTTAGAATTACTAAAGAAGTTGTTGATTATGCTCATGAAAAAAATGTAACAGTAGAAGCAGAAGTAGGTCATATTGGTGGAACAGAAGATAATATAACATCTAATGCAAATAATGCTACTTTAGAAGACTGTTTAGAAATTTCTAAAACAGGAATAGATTCTTTAGCACCAGCACTTGGAAGTGTTCATGGATTATATAAAGGAAAACCTAATTTAGATTTTAAAACAATGAAAGAGATTAATGATAATTTAGAAATACCTTTAGTTTTACATGGTGGAACGGGAATACCAGATGATGATATAAAAAAAGCTATAGAATGTGGAATAAGTAAAATAAATATTAATACAGAATTGCAAATCGCTTGGCATAATGATGTAGTTAAATTTGTTAAAGAATTTGAAAGTGTATATGATCCACGAAAAGTAATTGGTTCTGGAAAGAATGCAATGTTAAAAGCTATTGAAGATAAAAACATTTTGTTTTTTAGGCTATAGTGTCCAAAATAAATAAAAAAAATAAAATATAACAGGTGAGATTATGAAAGTTATAAAAATTGAAGGAAACCATGATTTATCGGGAACAATTAAAATAAGTGGAGCTAAAAATAGTTCTGTTGCTTTACTTCCTGCTTCAATATTGGCTGATACAGATGTTACTATTTGCAATATCCCAGAAATAACAGACACTGATGTATTATGCGAAATGTTAGAGTTTTTAGGAGCCGACGTAAGAAGGGCAAGTGAGAGTGTCGTTATAACCCCAACTACAATTGAAAATAAGTTTATTCCTGAAAAATATTCTAAAAAATTACGTGCGTCATATTACTTTATGGGTGCATTATTAGGAAAATTTAAACATGTAGAAATATCTCTACCAGGTGGATGTTCGATAGGAGCAAGACCAATAAATTTACATTTAAAAGGATTTGAGTCATTAGGAGCAACGATAACAACAGAAAATGATAAATATATCGTCGATGCTAAAGAATTAAAAGGAGCAAATATTTATCTTGATATTGCATCAGTTGGAGCTACCATTAATATAATGTTGGCTAGTGTTTTAGCAAAAGGAAAAACAACAATTGAAAACGCCGCCAAAGAACCAGAAATTGTAAATGTCGCAACTTTTTTAAACAACATGGGTGCAAAAATAACAGGTGCGGGTACTTCACAAATTAGAATAACGGGAGTTGAAAAATTAAATGGATGTTATCATGAAGTGATACCAGATAGAATAGAAGCGGGAACTTATACAATTATTGGTGCATTAACAGGAGATAATCTAAAAATATATAATATTATTCCTGAGCACATAGAAGCACTTACTTCAAAATTAGAAGAAATGGGTGCTGATATCGAGATAGGATCAGACTATTTAGTAATTAACAAAAAAAATGAATATAAACCAGTTAACATAAAAACATTAGTATACCCAGGATTTCCAACAGACTTACAACAACCATTTTCTGTTTTATTGTCTAAATGTAATGGTAAATCAACAATTGAAGAAACAATATTTGAAAATAGATTTATGCATTTACCAGAATTAAAAAAAATGGGCATGAATATATCAAAAGAAGGAATGAAAGCAACTTTTATAGGGCCAAATATTCTTAAAGGTACTGAAGTTAATGCAACTGATTTAAGAGCAGGAGCCTCTCTTGTTGCAGCAGCACTTACAGCTGAAGGAACTACAATAATAACAAATGCTGAACATATACTAAGAGGATACGAAGGTATAGTAGAAAAATTAGCAGATGTAGGTGCTAAAATAACACTTGAAGAAATATAATAGTGATGTATAAAGATTGAAAGGAGCAAGTATGAAAAAGCATATAAAATTGATAATCTTTATAGCTTCTTTACTAACAATATTTTTAATATATAAAGGATTTGAATATAAACAAGATAAGATATTTTATATTGCTTTAGGAGATTCCGTTGCTGAGGGAATGAACTCTTATGGTGCTATCGGATATGGCTATACAGATTATGTTAGCGAATATTTAGATAAAAATGATAGATTAGACTTTTATACTAAGGGATTTGCAAAATCTGGGTATACTATAGAAAACGTAAAAAATGATATTGATAACAATAAAACTATTGAAGTAGATGGAAAAAAAGTTAATATTAAAGAAGCATTAAGAGAATCTGATTTAGTTACTATATCTATAGGTGCTAATGATTTTATAAAAGGATTAACAATAACTAATGTTTATAGCAAAATTGAAAATCTTAAACAATCAAAAAAAGAAATTGATCAAATTGGAGAAAATTTAAAAGAGCTTATAGAATTAATAAAAGATTATGCAAATAATGAAATAATTTTATTAGGTTATTATAATCCATTGCCAAGGTTAAAAGTAGTTAAAGAAGAAATTGATGAATTAGTAAAATATTCTAACTATATGTATGAAAAAATTTGTGATGATTATGAAATAACTTATATTGATATTTTTGATATTTTTGATGGAAATGAAGATTTATTACCAAATTCTTTAGATATACATCCAAATACAAAAGGCTATGAAAAAATAGCGGATAAAATTATAAAAGTTATTGATTAATAAACATAAGAGTTGACAAAAATATTAATAAAGTGTATATTATACATGCATGTTTGAGGTGAATTTATGAATAAGAAGGGTTTAGTTACTATTGAAATATTAACAATATTGTTTGTACCAGGAATGTTAACATTGTACGTTGTTACTAAATTAGTCAAATTATTAAATAAATTTCATCTTAAAAGAGTAGAAGAATTGCAATAAATTTATTACTATGATTAAAGTAATCATGGCGGGAGGAGAATATTATGAAAAAAGGGATACATCCAGAATACAAAAAAGCAACAGTTGTATGTGCATGTGGTGAAACTTTTGAAGTAGAATCAACTAAAGATGTTATTAATGTTGAAGTATGTTCTAAATGTCATCCATTCTATACTAATAAACAATCTAGAAAATCTCATACAGGTAGAGTAGATAAGTTTAATAAAAAGTATGGATTTACAACAGAAGAAACAAAATAATATACCTATAATTGATAGGTATTTTTTTTTAAAAAAATTGATAGAAATATTGTTCTTTTTTTTAATATGTGCTAATATAAAATAAAGAAGGAGGAAAGTATGAAGAAGTTTAAGGTAAACGAAAATTTACTAGCGTTATTAATGTTTGCAGCTATGTTTGCAGGATGGCAATATTTAATTATTGTTACAGCATTTATTTGGGTATTTTGTGAGGCTGGAAAAAGCTTAAAAAATTTAACAATTAAAATTATTGCTTTATATGGTGCATGTGCATTAGTATTACTTGGTTGGGATGTAATTAATCAAGGAATTACAACAATATTTGGGGGATTAAGAAAATTCTTCGAAATGTTAGTATCTTGGGGAGTTAGTGCAAATTTAGTTAATGGATATGATGATTATTTCTATATTCCAATTTGTGTAAAACTATTTGAAATATTAGGTGAAGTTGTTACATTAGTTATATTAGTAGTTAAATTTAGATTTATTCTTTCTGTAATTTCTAATAAAGAAATGAAAGGTGTATTCTTCCCAGTTCAAGGATTACTTGATAAAATAGTAACATTTGCTAATAATAATTTCTACGAAGATGACAAAGCTAGTAAAGAAACTTCAACCAAAGGTAAATTTTGTCCAAAATGTGGAGAAAAAATAGAAGAAAATGCTAGTTTCTGTACTTCATGTGGAAATAAATTTTAGTTTTTAAAATAAAACGGGTAAAACCGTTTTTTTTATGGAATAATTATTAAATTATTGCTAAAAAAATAAAAATAATGTAGAATAAAACTATAAAATAGAAAGAAGGTAAAAGATGAGAAGAAATATACAAACAAATATTCGAGTGGGGGGGGGGCACTTTACTAAATTAAAAGGCTTTACCTTAAAAGATAAAATAGGTTTAATCATAATATTTAAAGAAATAATAACAGTATTCATATATGAAATAAGAAATAAACTAGTATATGAAAGGTGTGAAGTAATATTATGATGAAACCAAAAATAATGTTTTTAATAACAATAACAATTTTAGGAT
>CALVZC010000006.1 GCA_944372425.1 uncultured Bacilli bacterium | reverse complement strand
ACTATATCTAAAGAAATAAAAAGAAACAGGTATCTTAAAAACCATCTTTATTCTGCGTATAGTCAAACAGGAATTAATATAACATATTTTTTAATTTTTTTAATATTTTTATAATTAATATGCTATTCACCTAAATATTCTTTAAAACCCAAACTATACATTTTTTGCCTAATTTTTAATTCTAATTCTTTACCTGAGTATTTTCTTGATAGCCTTTTATATATTTTTTCATATTCTTTTTTTGCAATATTGTTATTTTCAACAAAACTTATATTATTAATAGCATCCAATATTAACGATTTATCATATCCTAAATTGCTTAAATATTCAATAATCTTATTTTTTAAAAAATATGTGCTTTTAGTTTTATTATTTTTTATTAATTTATCAGCAATCATTTTTATTTTTTCTTTTTGAGTTTCTTTATCAAATATTTCAATTTTTGAAAATGCAATACTTTGATCAATTCCTTTATCAACCAATTCTCTTAATATTTTATTTGGACCATCATTGCTTAAATTTATTTTATCATTAATAAAAGCTACAGCATATGTTTCATCCTTTATATAACTATCATTTTCAAGCATCTCTATTACATTATTTGCTATAGTCTCATCGACTTCTTTTTTTAGTAAATACTCTTTTATTTCTTTTTTAGTTCGCATTTTATTTGCTATATATTTTAATGCTATGTTGTATGCAATATATGTTAAATTTTCTTCCTCAATAATATTTCTAAGTTCATTGGTAATACTCTTTTTTATTAACAAATCATATTTTAAGATTAGATTTTGATGAGCAACTAAAACTGTTCCGTCTTCTAAAACAATATTGTACATATCATTTTTCTTTTTTACAAATTTATTTATCTGCATATTGACCACCTAAATAAATTATACATTATTGTTCAAAAATTGACAAAATAAAAGACATTTTTTTACAATGTCTATTTTTTTACTTTTATATAACCTTCGGCTAGTTCTTCTAATGCTCTTCCAATATTTTTCTTTGATATATATTTATTAATTGGCATTTGTAAGTGTCCTGTTCTTGCTATTTCTTTACTTCTTCTAGCTGAAATATACACTAATTGATATTTTGAATCTACGATATTTAAAAGTTTATCAATAGATGGATATATCACTCTATCACCTTCCCTATTTTAAGAATATATTATTAAATATATAAATTCAATAGTTTAGACAAAAATTGACAAAATAATAAATATTACTTTACAAATAAAAATAGATTTTTAACTATATTAACTATTAGAATCAATTATATATCGATAAGCATCGTCTAATATTTTTTTATCAGAATCATATGTAAGAATATTTCTAGCGCTAATATAGTCAGCCCAAAAAACTTCTAAAATTTCTGTTTGTTGAGCTTTAATAGTTCCAGATAATGGCTTTCCTATAAAATATATAACATCTTTAACAACATTATTGTAGGGACAATAAGTATTTGCTCTTTCGAAATTTGTGTCTATACTTATTAAAATTCCTGTTTCCTCTAATACTTCTCTTATTGCAGTAAATTGTTTTTTTTCCTTGTTTTCAATGTGACCTTTGGGAAAAGAAAAATGACCTAAAACGTGTTTTATAATTAAAAATTTAATGTTGTTGTCACAAATATCATATACGACAGCACCACAAGAAATTTCTTTTTTCATTAAATATCACCAACTTTATAAATTAAAAAAGGATTTCATATCTTCTATATATTCTTTAAAAGCATTACTTTTGTCAAAAGATTTTATAAATTCTTTTCTATCATATTTAATAATCTTAGTTCTAACATTAATAATACTCTTATTAAATTCCAAAATAGTATATGAAGTATATTCACTATCAGTACATCCGCTTCCCCTTATAAAAGAAAATAGTCTTTTTCCAATATAAGTATTAACACTTTCACCATTATTAACACAAAACAAATATTCATAATCAGATTTTTCCAACAAATTATAAAAATCATTACCATATAAAAAATTATAGTTTACAAATGGATATTTATTTTTAGAATTATTATCTATAAAAAAATTAGAAAACGTAAATAAATGTCCATTATCTAGTATTTCATAACTAAATTTTAATGACTTTAAATAATTTTTCTGATTATCATCTAAAAGACTTTTCAAAAATGAAGTAAAACTTTTTTTATTAAGTTCTACATCATCTCTAGTAATAAAATACTCCTCATTCCCCATTAATAAAATTACTTTTGAATCTATAACAGCATTTATACAATCTATCGAGTTAGGCCCCTTACCAATTAAATTACCAAGACAAATCACATTATCAAAAGAATATTTATCAATATCTTTTAAAATACTATCCAATGCTTGATAATTACCATAAATATTACCGAAAATAGCTATTTTTTTCATCATAGTACTCCTTATTTTATATAAAATATTATAACATAAATATAGTATAAACTTCAAAACATATAACATAATATTTAATATGAAAAAATTTAAATTTATTGGTATTTTTATAATTTTATTATTATCTATTTTTAGTCATTTCATATATGACTTTTTTCCTAATATTATCTTTAGTATTTTTTTCCCAGTAAATGAAAGTATATGGGAACATATGAAATTAATAATAACACCTACATTAATTTTTATGCTTTTTGAATATCTATTTTATAAGAAAAAAAATATTAAATATAATAATTTATCGCTTTCTTATATTATTTCTATTATTTTAGGAATAATAATTTACTTAATGATATATTTACCAATTCATTATACTATTGGACATAACTTAATAATTTCTATAATAATTTTAATAATAGTTTATTTATTTATTGAATTACTAAGTTACAAATTAATTATAAGAAAAGAAATTAAAAATAGTAAAATAATAAGTATAGTCTTAATTATAATAACCTATTTAGTTTTCCTAACATTAACATATTTTCCTCCTAAAATAGACTTATTTTACGATACACAAAAAAACAGTTATGGAATTTTAAAAAAAGAAAATTAAACAAAAAATAATAGTATATTTAATACTATTTTTTTAAAATGGAAGTTTCATATTGCCATTACTAAACTGTTTCATCATTTTTTTCATTTGCTCAAATTGTGTTAAAAGTTTATTAACTTCTTGAACAGAAAGACCACAACCTTTTGCAATTCTTGTTTTTCTACTAGCTTTAATAATATCAGGATTATGTCTTTCTTTAGGTGTCATCGATAAAATAATTGCTTCAATATGTCCTAATTGCTTTGGATCAATATTTATATTATTAAGACCTAATTTAGAAGCTCCTGGAATAAGTTTTAAAAGGTTTTCTAATGGACCTAATTTTTTTATTTGTTTCATTTGTGTTAAAAAATCTTCTAAATCAAATTTTCCACTTTGTAATTTTTTAGCCGCATTTTTAGCTTCTTTCTCATCTATTTCTGACTGAACTTTTTCAACAAGGGATACAATATCACCCATTCCTAAAATTCTTCCTGCCATTCGTTCTGGATCAAAATAATCAATACCATCCATTTTTTCAGAAGTGCCAATAAACTTAATAGGAACGTTAGTAAGATGTCTTACAGAAAGTGCAACACCCCCTCTAGTATCACCATCAAGTTTAGTTAAAATTACGCCAGTAAGCGGTAATTTATTATTAAAACCTTCTATAACATTAATAGCATCTTGTCCCATCATTGAATCAATAACTAAAAGTATTTCTTGAGGATTAATATTGATTCTAATATTTTCTAATTCATCCATTAAATTGTCATCAATATGAAGCCTTCCCGCTGTATCTATTAAAGCATAATCAAATTTATTTTCTTTTGCATATTCTATAGCATTTTTAGCAATTTCAACAGGATCTTTCTTTCCTTCTTCATACACTTCAATATTTAATTGCTTACCAATTTGTTTTAATTGATCTATAGCAGCTGGTCTATAAACATCACAAGCTACTAAAAGTGGCTTTTTACTATGTTTTTTGCGCAATAGATTAGATAATTTTCCAATAGCAGTTGTTTTACCGCTACCTTGAAGTCCTACAAGCATCAATATTGCAGGATTACCAACTAAATTTAGTGGTTTTTGTTCTCCACCTAAAAGTGCAGTAAGCTCATCTTTTACAATTTTAACAAACAAATCACCAGGTTTTAAACTTCGCTGTACTTCTTCCCCTAAAGCTTTTTCTTTAACATTATTAGTAAACTCTTTAACCACTGTATAATTAACATCTGCTTCTAAAAGAGCAAGACGTATCTCGCGCATCATATCACTTATATTATCTTCATTAATTTTTCCATAGCCTTTTATTTTATGCAAAGCATTTTGTAATCTTTCCCCTAAACTCTCAAACATATTTATCATCCCTTACTTATAAATATTTATAATAACCCCTTAATATTTTCTAAAAGATCATCTTTTATTTTTCCATCAAGTATTTTAATAATCATTTTTTTCTTATTAAGTAATTGCAACTTACATTCGAACTCTTCTAACTTATCAACGATAATTTTCAATTGATTATGTACTGCATTTCTACTAACTTTATAATTTTCTGCAATTTCACTAAGAGATAAATTATTAAAATAATAATCCTCAAAATACATTCTTTGCTTATCAGTAAATAATTCTTTATAGCAATCATATAAATCATTTAAATAAATAACTTTATCCATAACTCTACATCATATCCTTAAATAGTCCATATATATATTTTTCAATATCAAATACCTGTAAATCTTCTTTTCTTTCTCCCAAGCCAATAAACTTAACAGGTATTCCAATGCTTTCCTTAATCGCTAAGACAATACCACCTTTAGCAGTACCATCAAGTTTTGTAAGAACAATACCAGTTATATTTGTAATTTCTTTAAAAGCTTTAGCTTGCGAAATACCATTTTGGCCAGTAGTAGCATCAATTATCAACAAAGTCTCATGGGGAGCATTAGGGATAACTTTACCTATTACTTTATTTATTTTTTCTAATTCTTTCATTAAATTAACTTTATTTTGTAACCTTCCAGCTGTATCGATTAAAACAACATCAACATTTTCTTTTTTTGCTTTTTCTAGTCCATCATAAATAACACTTGATGGATCAACTCCTTCTTCTTTTCCAACAAATAAAGAATCAGTTTTTATAGACCATTCCTCTAATTGTTTTGTAGCTCCAGCTCTAAAAGTATCTCCAGCAATCATCATAACTTTTTTATGCTCATCTTTAAACTTAGCAGCAATTTTAGCAATAGTTGTTGTCTTTCCAACCCCATTAACACCAACAAAAAGAATAACTGTTGGTCCATCACTACTAAAATTTATTTTATTAACAATAACTTCATCATTAACATAAATAATAAACAATTCATCTACAATAACTTCTTTTAAATATTCTAAATCCTCAATTTTTTCATTTTTAACTCTTTTTCTAAGTCTATCCATAAAATCCATTACTGTATTTACACCGATATCAGCCATAATAAGTATCTCTTCTAGTTCATCAAAATATTCATCAGTTATTTTACTATATTTGTTAGTAAGATTAATAAGTTTTGAAACAAAATTATCTCTAGTTTTTGATAGACCCCTTTCATAGACTTTTACGTTTTCTTTCTCAATAACTATTTTATCCTCTTTATTATCTAGTTCTATATTATTTTCATTGTCGATGAAATTATCTTTTTCTTTATAATTTTCTTCTTTTTTAAAAATATTTTTTAATTTATTAAAAATTCCCATAACATCACCAAAATAAGTATATCAAAAAAAAGATGATAATTCATCTTATTTTTTAAATTCTTTAACTACAGTTTTCTCCCTATATAACGCTTTACTTAAAAGTTCAATATTAGGAAAAGAAATATCTGCTAAATTTTTAATATTCTCATCTTCGTTAAAATTAAAAGTGTCAATGAATTCATTTTCTAATAAATAATTACTATTAACTATTTTATTGTTTTTAGAATAATTATATAAAATTGCCATTTCACCATTAGTAGCATTCTCCTGCCATTGTGATATACGATAAACTGTAAAGTTACCTTCCAAAACACCGACAATTAAATAGTTGCCACATTTTAATTCTATTATTTTTTCATTACCATCAATTTTAACAAAGGATTCATATCTATCGCAAAATTCACTTCCATTAAAAGGATTAACAATATCAACGGAATATTCAGAATCAAGCAAATAATCAAGATAATATATATTGTCATTTCTTGTATACTTATCTTTATATAGCATAACTTTGTATGCAAAATTTTCAGCTTGCTTTTTTAAAAGAGAAAACTTACTATTATCATTGTTTTCAATTAAAGATTTAATACCTATAGCCATAAAAACTAACAAAGCACACAAACAAATAATTATTTCAGATCTCCCAAATCCTTTTTTATTAATCTTTCTTTTCATATAATTCCATTACTTTCTCTCTTATATTTTTATCAATACGAGATATAGTCGATATGGTGACATCCAAAGATTTTTTATAATTACCCTTATAAAATAAAATTTGCGCTTGGTTTAATCCACTATTAATATTAATATCTTGACTTCGATAACGATTACCATAAACTATAGAATATTCAGCAAGTTTAGCTGTCTTTATCATATCATTAGTAGTATTATAAAGCTTTAAAACTAAATCACGAGCAGTATCAACTCTTGTATTTAGAATTTTTATAACAATAGGTTTTTTTTCTAATTCCTTTATAATTTCCAAAATAGCTTCGTTTGCTTCTTGTAATTCTACGAAATAATTATTAGAAATTATTGGTAATTTATAGCTTCTAATCTTAACTTTTGATTGCTTTAACAATTCTTGAATTTCATCTAATTGTTCTCTTGCTCTTACTTCATCATCATACATGTTACCAAGATTTTTCAAAGATTCATCCAGTTCATCTTCAATTATTTTTAATTCAGTCAAATAATCACTCAATGATTCATAAGCCTCTGAATAAGGTATTTTTTTCTTACCCAAACTCTTAACCATCAATTTATATTTATCATTTAAATCATTTAATTTTGTATTTACCAAATCGATTGTTTTAACATCATTATCAGTAAGATCATACATATTTTTAATATCATCTAATTGAGCATAGATATCACTTACAACATTAACCATTTTATCAAGACGTTTGTCAAAAATCTCTTTATTATCATCATACTCTCTTTTAGCTTTCTTTTCATATTCAAACTCATTAAATAAAGATTCTAAATATTCAAGCATAGTCTTAAGCTCAAACATACAATTCTCTAAATTTAAAACTTTTATTCTATCAATAATCTGATTAACATTTTTTAATGATTCTTCGACATTATATTCGATTTTCAAATGCTTTAAAGGATATTTTTTTGCTTTCATATCATCATATATTTCAGTAATTTGTTCTATTTTTTTAGGAATCAATTTGTTAGCAAGCAATACAAGATCTGGAACTTCTTTAATAACAATCCCCATATGATCTATCATTACATCAATTCCTTTAACAATATGAAATACTTCTTGATAATCACTTACTTCCATACAATCTTCAAAATCTTGAAATCTTTTTTCAATATTCTCAAATTGTAATTCTATTACATTAGCAATATCCTCATAATTAGATTTTTTATCCTCAAAACTAGCTTGCAATTCACGATATTTAGCTTTTAACTTAATAATAATATTTCTATATTTCTCTTCACTAGAATTTATCTCTTTTATTTCTTCTAATATTTTATCTATTACTTCTTTTGCCTTATAAATAGCAAGTTCTGTCTTAGCAACTTGAGATATATACTCTCTATATTTTTTTTTATCCAAATAAATATCAAGGTCAATAATCATATCGTTAATTTTAGGAATTATTTCATTCTTAATATGCTCAAACGAATTAAGCCAAGACTTATACTTTTCTTCCATTTTATCATTTTTAACAATTGTCTCTATTTTAGCAAGCTCAGAAATTACTGGTGCACTTTCAATTTCATTTTTTCTTCTATCTAATTCTTCTAATTCAACTTTAAAAGAATTAATTCTTCTTTTCTTTATTAAGCCAAGTACAACAAAAATAAGTACTAAAGCAATAATTACATAAGATATAATAATTAAAGAAAGATTATCCAAAATAATCACCTCAAATTTTCCTATAATAATACTTATAATAATATATTAACACAAAAATAATAGATTTTGCTATTTTTTTTAAACAAACTTAAAAAAGAAATGTTTGACTAATACTATATTTTTTTGTATAATACTTATGCATATTCAAAACAGCTGATATTTTAGTTTTTAATGTGTTTATTAAGTTTATTAGTAACTTGGCTGTTTAAGTGAAAATATTAAAATAAACTCCCTAAGAATAGAAATATCAAAAGTCTTTTGTTTATGTAAATAAATAAAGGAGGATTTAAAAAATGGCAAGATACACAGGTTCTAGTTATAAGCAAGCTCGTAGAGTTGGTTTAAGCTTATTAGAAAATGGAAAAGAAATTGCAAGACGTCCTTATGGTCCAGGACAACATGGTGCAGACCGTAAAGGAAAACTTTCTAACTATGGTGTACAATTAAAAGAAAAACAAAAGGTTAGATTTATGTATGGTTTAAACGAAAAACAATTTAAGAAGACTTTCTTAGAAGCAGGAAAAATGAAAGGTATTCATGGTGAAAACTTTCTAAAATTACTTGAATCTAGATTGGATAACTTAGTTTATCGTTTAGGTTTTGCAACAACTAGAAGAGGTGCTAGACAACTTGTAAATCATGGTCACATCTTAGTAAATGGACAAAAAGTTGATATTCCATCATATAGAGTAAAAGTTGGTTCAACTATTTCCTTAAAAGATAAAGATTTAAAAGTTGTAAAAGAATCTCTAGAAAAAATAGTATCAAGAGTAGAATTTGTTACATTTGATGAAAACAAACTTGAAGGTGTATTCGTAAGATTACCTGAAAGACAAGAATTAAATGCTGATATTGATGAATCATTAATCGTTGAATTCTATAATAGATAGGCTTACAAAAGTAAGCTTTTTTTATTTATAAAAATAATCTATAATAATATTTGGAGGAAAAAATGAAAAACTATTTTTTAAATTATATAGAGCAATTAAAAATTAATAAACCAATTAATATTTATTTTGATATGGATGGAGTTATTGTCGATTATGATTTAATCAATCACAGGCTAACACAAAATGAAGAAAATACTTTTCTAAATAAAAGACCAATATATACTGTTATAGAAATATTAAACAATTTACAAAATAAAGAAAATATAAGAATTCATATTTTATCTATAACAAGATATAAAAATCAAATAGAAGGAAAAATAAAATGGCTAGAAAAATATCTACCATTTATTAATACAAATAACATTCATATTTTTTCACGAGAAGAATATAATTTTGTACATCCAAAAATTATTAAAAGCAAGTATTTAGAAGAAAATACTAACAACGAAGAAATAAATATCCACATAGATGATGATCATCAAGTATTAAAAGAATTAATTAATAATAAAAAGATAATACCATTACACGTATCATCTATTTTAGATTAAAAAAAGTAACAACAACGTTACTTTTTAAAATTCAAAAATATAATATTTTTTCTTACCTCTTCTTACAATAATATATTTATTTTCTATTGCTAAATCTTTATTTATAATCATATTTACATCGACAACTTTTTCACCATTTACACTTATAGTACCAGAAGTAATAAATTCTCTTGCTTCTCTTTTACTACTACATACATTATTATTAACAAGCATATCAACTATATTAATATCACCATCCAATTTATTTTTAGGCAAATCTTTAAAAACAGTCTCTATATCTTTAGAAGAAAAATTAGAAACATCACCACTAAATAATGCCTTACTCATAGTAAATGCTTTTTGATATTCTTCTTCACCGTGTAAATCCTTAATAATTTCATGAGCTAAAGCATTCTGTGCTTTTCTTAATTCAGGATGTTCTTTATGCTCTTTTTCTAATTCTTCTATTTCTTCTACTGATAAAAAAGTAAATACCTTTAAATAATGAATAACCATATCATCATCAGTATTAATTAAATATTGATACAATTCATAAGAAGACGTTTTATTTATATCTAACCACAAAGCATTACCTTCACTTTTTCCAAACTTATTTCCCATTTTATCTAAAATTAAAGGCATAGTAAAACCATAAGCATCTTTTCCAAGTTTTTTCTTAATAAGCTCAATTCCTGTAGTAATATTTCCCCATTGATCACTACCAGCAGCTTGTAAAATACAATTATTATTTTGAAATAAATGAACAAAATCATTTCCTTGTAACAAAGTATAAGAAAATTCAGCATAAGTTATTCCAGAATCAAGTCTTCTTCTTATTATATCTTTATCTAACATATAATTAATATTAATATATTTACCAGTATCACGTAAAAAATCAATAAAAGAACAATCTTTAGTCCAGTCATAGTTATTAACGATTGTTACGTTTCCATCAAAAAGTTTTGATACCTGATTAGATATTCCTTTTAAATTCTTTTCTACTGTCTCATAAGAGATAATTTCACGCTCAGCAGTTGGTCTTGGATCACCAATTAACCCTGTAGCACCTCCAACTAACAATATTGGTTTATGCCCTTTTTTAGCTAAACGCTTAGCAGTAACAAGCGAAGAATAATGACCTAAATGAAGACTATCTGCTGTTGGATCTGTTCCCCAATAAAAAGTAATTGACTCTTCATTTAACTTTTTTTCTAAATCTGGACTTGAAATATCTTTAATAAGTCCACGCCACTTTAATTCATCAAAAAATTTCATATTAATCCTCCTAATAAACATATTCCTTAAATAAAAAAATCGTTATAACGTAAGAACGAAATATCGTGGTACCATCTTACTTTATAACGAAAATGTTATACACTTTACTTTTAACGCAAGGAATACGATTTGACTCAAAATGTGTAACTTCATTACAATTATTAGTTATTTTCACCAAACATAACTTCTCTAAAAAATAAAATGTAACTAAATCATTTATCACTGTCAAATAATTAATATAATTTTATCATAAAAATAATATAAATCAAGAAATTTTATAAAATTTAAATAATATGTTATAATATATTACATTTATAAAAGGAGATTAAATATGAGTTATAATGATTATCTTAATCAATTAATAAAAAATCAAAATATTGGAGCAGATGAAACACAAAAGAATCTATATCCAAAAGAACAATATGAAAGACTATTAAAAGATGTTTTGGAAGTACTTAATAAACATAAAGATGCAAATATTGATGAATTACGTAATGAACTTTATAAAAAGTCTGGAATAGAAGATTTATTAAAAGATTTTTTTTATATAAAAAAAATGGCTCCAGGTGCTGTAATTTCCTATGGTACTAAAACATTTCAAGAACAATTAGTTATTGGAAATCGTGAAGAAACTATTCTAGATGAAGGGACTTTTATTCCTAGTCAAAAAGAAATGAATCATGATACTATCTTTGACTTAGCATCATGTACAAAACTATTTACAGCAATTACTATACTTAAATTAGTTGAAGAAGGAAAAATAGATTTATCAGAAGACGTAACAGAATATGCACCACAATTTGAAAACCTAAAAGGTATTACTATTTTTGATTTATTAACATTTGAACCACTTGAAACAAAAACAAGAATTGATAAAGCAAAAGATGTAAAAGAAGCAGAAGAAATTTTATTTACTACTTCAAAAAAAGAAATACCATATGGAGCAAATAAATACAACGACTTTGCACCTATGGTATTAAAATACGTAATTGAAAGTGCAAGTGGAATGTCTTATTACGAATATCTTTCTAAAAATATTCTAAATAATTTAGGAATGTATAATACATTTGTTAAAATACCAGAGGAAAATTTAGAAAATGTTGCAAATTCAAATTATGACGGAAGATACTATAAAGATGGAAATTACCTAATAAGAACAACATCACCTGTTGGAGTATCAACTGATGATAAAGCAAGAATATTAGGTCAACCACAAGGAATACTAAGTGGTCATGCTGGTCTATTTTCTAATTCAAGTGATATGACAAAACTTGCAAGAGCATTAATAGATAACAAAATTATAAATTTTAACACAAGAGATTACATGGCAAAAAATAGATGTGGTTTTCACTATGTAACTGATGATGGAAAAGATAAGTATTCACAATATTTAGCAATGTTATGTTATTCAAAACACCCACTGCCTAATAGTGGTGAAGTGCATCATTCACTAAGCGGTAAAAGTTTTGCAATAGCTGGATGGAGTGGAACACAATTAACTGTAGACCCAATAAATAATATTAATTTTTCATTATTAAGTAATAGAAGTCATAATAGAATGACATTTATAGATAGTAATCAAAAAGAAAGAATAATCACTAACGGAAAACAAAAAAGTATAATATTACCTAATGGTAAAAAAATGATTGATTCTACTAGATATGCATGGGATAGAGATGAAATAATTCATAAATGTATTGATTTAGCATTTCAGTACAAAATGTTAGAAGATATAACAGGATATGAAAAAGAAAATACTAAAGAAACTAGTATTAAAAAAATAAAATAAAAATGCCGATTGCAAACGCACGCAATCGGCATAATTAAAATATTCTTCTACTATTAAATCTGTCTATCTATATACTTTGTTTATTCATTAAACCACAAAGATCAGGGTTAAGTTTTTCCACAAGTGGAAAAACTATATGCACAAAACCAAACGGAAAGAAATGGTTCTGTAAGCATGCCCGTAGTAGTAGTCGAAAAAGAACGCACCAGCTCCAGAACGATCGAAATAGTGGCCCCCACGGTCGAACCAAGGGGATAAAGGATAAACGAAAGATGCATTATCATTATACCATGATGATACATAATCAAATGGTCCCATCTCTCCTGTTGCATCCCCTAATATTCTTCGTGAATAATTAGTATGGCTTTTATTGTAATTATAAACATCATAATATTTACTATCTGGAAAATCTATTCCATTTGTTATACTACTTCCATCATATAATGTTCCATTAAATCCTGAATTAGAAGTAGAATCATAACCTGACATTAAATTCCCATTTGCATCTTTCATTACTCCCATTACATGTTCTTCTGATCCTCCTGACATATCATATATCCCTGTTATATTTCCTGTTGTACTCGCTAAATAACCTGTAGGTGTGTTCCACATTGCTACATCTGTTGTACTTCCACTTCCGTTTTCTGTTGTTGCTGCATATCCTGTTAAAAAATTAGAATTATTATTTATTCTTATTTCATAATTTATTCCATATATAGAATGTGATAAATAGGCTACTGCTCCCCATTCAGTATTCTTCATCATATGGGATTCTAACTCTCTTTTATAATTATAACTTACTGTAAAGGCATTGGATAATTGTATACTTCTCCAACTATATACATTCGGTTTTACTATTACTTTATCTACTTCTGTTGTGTTCTTTTCTGCTTCACTTACACTTGTTGCTCCACTATATCCTGTTTCAAACTTTCCTACCCACATCCCTGTTGTATTAAATGCTAAAAAAGCTGGATGGGTCATGTAATCTCCTACTTCACAGTTTCCACTCTCTCCTGATATTCCTGGTGTTGTACATTCTCCAGAAACACTATCAGTAGTATTTGTTGTCCCAAATCTTATTTCTATTGCATGTACTTTATTTTCATCTATTTCTGTCCAATCTGTATAATTTCCTAAATCCCATAACTTATAACTATACTTCGGTATCCATACAAAATAACTCTCTATTTCTTCTTCTGGTATTATTTCTCCACTAACATATTCTTTATTTTCATTTTTTAATATTACTGCATTTGCCCATCTTTTTTCTTCATAACTATACCACTTACTTGTTAAATCTGCTTTCTTTACTGTTCCATCATCTTCTATTGTTACTGCTATTAATGGTTCTTCTAACTTCGGTTCTGTTCCATTTAATATTTCTTCTTTATATCTCTGACCATTAACTGTTGCTTCTCCACTTATCGATAATTCAGCATTAAAAGCTCCATATCCTATTGATAATCCTAAAATTGTTATTGTTATTAAAAACATTATTTTTGGTTTTATCATAATATTACTTCACGCCTTTCATATATCAATTTATTTCTTATTTCATATATGAATATTGTCATTATTTCTTTTAATATTATGATTAAACCTATTTTATCTTTTAAGGTAAAGGCTTCTAATTTAGTAAAGTGTCCCCCCCCCCCCACTCGAATATTTGTTTGTATTCCTAAATCCCATTTTTTACCTTCTTTCTATTTTATAGTTAAATTTTACTATATTCTAATATTTATAGCAAGCTATATTAGAAAATTTAAAAGCATGAGTATTTTATATACACATGTCATTTTATTGTATGATAGGATTTACTATTGAAAAAAAACTCCAGTTTTTCCAGAGTTTTCCTACAATCTAAATAATTATTATTTTTTATTTTCTTCTAACCATTCTTTTGATATTGTTAATTTATATAATGTATCATCATTTATAATTATAAAATAACTTTTTTCATTTGGAATAACTTCATAATAAATAATCGGTTGCTTTGTAGTTTCATATACATCAATAAGTTCTTCAATACTTGTAACACGAACTTTATTTTGAAATTTATTTTCATCTATATCTAATACTTTACTACTAACAATTAAACGATCATAGTTTTTAAGAATATTCTTTATTTCTTTTTCATAAAGATTGTTATTATTATTTTTTGATAGATAAAGATAAACAATAGATATAAGAATTATTAAACCAATTAATCCTAAAGATATACTTAAAACGAATAACATTACATTATCTATTTTAACAATTTCAGTGCTTCTAATTATTCCTGATCCATTAAGTGAATTTAAATCAGTTGTAATACTTATTGTATGTTCTGATAAAGGAACAGAAACAATTAAATTACTATTTTTATTAAAATTATTAACTAATATATTGTTCTCTCCAACAGTTTCAACTGCTAAAGTCAACACTAAATTACTGTCGACACTCAAAGAATAATCCTTTTGAAATGCAACAACATATTCATTATATTTATCATAATTAATATCTAAATCTTCGTTAATAACAAATGAACTATCAGTTATCTCTTTTGCAGTTTCTTCTAATAAAATTTCCGTATTCTTGTACAAAACCTTGCTAGGATTATTTTTTTCAGTTATTACTAAATCACCAGTTATTTTATATTTATATTTATAAGATAATTCATCAGAAGAATTAATTTCATATTTAAAGTCAACATTTATAGTATTAATTAAACTTGCAATGTATTGCATGCCCTTATCTAAAAATGGTTCATCATAATAATCATTATCTTTTAAATATACTTTATAATTAATATCTCCTTTTTCATTATAATTGATAAAGTTATCTTTAAAATTCATTGATGATTTTAAAAATACAGAAGATAATATAATTAAGAACAAAGATATTAATAAAAGAATTAACATTATTGCGCGACTTCTTTTTTTTCTCTTTGTAAAAGATTGGTAAAGATTACTATTTTTTATGTTCTTCTCATCACTCATTCTATTTTCATCCTCCTATCATTTCATTTAACCATACAGTAGGATAACCAACTATTGGTATTTTTGCAGTTACTATACCTATAACATCATTTTCGTTAACAACCCAATTATCTACATCAATATTGTTATCACCTTTTGTTATAAACGATATCCTGTTATTATTATCATTTATTTTCTGTACTCTGTGTACTACTACTTTGTTTCTCATGTTGAATACTAAAATATCTCCAACTTCAATATTTTCAATTTGCTCAGATTTAATTTTTTTAACAATAACTATATCTCCTTTATTTATGTTTGGATTCATTGAATCTGATCCTATTACTAGTGCATAATGACTAAAAATACCACTAGTTAAAAATACAACAATTAACAAAAATAAAGTAACAAAGACATCAACTATTTTTAAAATTTTAGGTTTTCTTACTTCTATATCCTTTTTTTCGTTTAATATTTTTTGTAAACACATTAATATAATAATTGGAAAAGTAAACTTAAAAACTGAATCTAAATAAATATTAATATTCGGTAAAATAGGAACTATATAAATTGTTAGTTCCATTATTACTCTATAGCATATATTAGTTAAATATCCAAATTTTAATATAAAATAAGTAAATAATATATTTTTTGAGATACTTGGAATAACAATAATAGATAAAAACTCAATAAAATTTCTAGAATCATATAAGTTATACAAAGGAATCATAATAACAATATCTAACACAATAAATAATATTGTAGTTAATAGTTTTAATGATTTTCTTTTCTGACTTTTTGTTATAAGTTGGTAACGAAATAATTCTGTTATTATTATTAGTATTAAATTTGGTAAAGTATTTCTAAAAATATTAATTAGTTTTAAGCTATATCCATTTTCTAAGAATCCTGTTATAAGCCCTAATAAATATATAAATATTTGAAAACCTGATGCAAAAATAATCCCAAGTAAAATACCATCTTTTTTATAGCGATGTCTATCTTTTTCATAACCCAAAACTTCAATAGATATTATTAAAAAAATCAACAGAAAAATACTTATCAGAATAGTATTTTCAATTCTAAATAAGAAAGCATTTAAAATAAGTATTGCCATAAAAATAAATTCAATAATTAATATATTTTTTTCACTTTGTTTCATATTTTACCCCAATAAATGCCTTATATATTTAAAAGTACAGTTATAAAATAACTGTACTTTTTTATTACAATTATCTATCTTTGTGAATAAACAATGCTAATTCCTAAAGTATTAATGTCAACATTATCTTGTGGAAGTTCTGCTTCACCAATAGTATCTTTATACGTTAAAGTAAGTGTAACATTCTTTTTTTCACCTTTGTTTAAAGTATCAGTTTGTGCTAAAGGTGCTCCACCATCAGTATAAGTTAGCTTATACTCTAAATTATTACATACATTAGTAGCATCTTGTTCAGCGTTTGTACCTGTTCCTTGACATGTAGGTGTTGGAATATTTATACTAGTAATCTCAGCATCAAATGTTCCTTTATTAGCTATATCAAATGTATAACTAACTGAGTCTCCTGGAGTTGTGAAACTTACATCAAAATTACTAATAGTTGTATCATTAGTATTAATTGTTGGTGCAGTTGTTTCTACTGCCGTACCTACCCTTTGAACAGGTTGTAAATTTTCAAACCTTACCTTCCATGAAGATGACTTAACATCTCCTGTACCATCAATTGACAATGTGGTACTAAATGCTGCAAAACCAATAGTTAAACTAACTACTGCTATGATTATTGCTATTACAGCCAAAACTTTTGTTTTTCGATCTTTTTCCATTTTTTTCCTCCTATTTGAATAAATAAATGTGGTAGCTTTAATTTAAACTAACTTTTAAAAAAAATTACTATTGTAGAAATCATTTTTTATATTGTAAATAAACTTATAATAAATCTTTTTTCTAATAGAAAAGCTTAAATTAAAATCACACACTCTGTATTATTCACAGTTTTATTTTAAAACAAAAAAGAAGAATTGTAAAGATAAAATTAAATTTTCACAATACTTCTTGACATTTTTGCCATTAGTTTTTTTATTTTTCTAATTTTTCCAACACATCACGAACAACATCTGCTGCTTTTACTTTTAAATCTCTAGCAGTTTTTTCTATAACAGGAGTCCCTTTTTCCTTTGCATAAGCTACTAAAGATTCACATTTTTCTTTTATTTGAATTCCTTTTTCTTTTGCAATAGCAAGTACTTTTTCTTTATCTAACTCCGCTAAACTTGTTTTAATCTCCTCAATTTTTTTTTCAATCGTTTCTTTAACTTCTTCAGGCTTAATACTTTTTACTTTTTTTATCATCTCGTCAAACAAATTTTTTAAATCCTCTCTTGTCTCACTACCTTTTTTAGGTGCAAACAAAATTCCTAGTCCTGCCCCTACTGCAAGACCTGCAAAAAATTTACCTAAACCGCGTTTTTTTTCTTTACTCATATTCATCATTCTCCTTTTTAATTTTTTTATTTTTCTTTTTTCTAAACAACTTACTTATAATACTTGTAAATGTACTGATAATTTTCATATTAACCGAGGTTATTGTATCACTAACTGATTCAATCGCATCAAACAAACTATTTAACGATTTTGATTTTTCAGTCAAATCATCTAAAAGAACATTAGTTTTTTCAACAGTATTTATCAATTTAACAACTAAAATTATTAATAATATTAGTAAAATAACTCCTAAAAAATACAATACTACAGGAAATAGTTCATTTAAAACTTCCACATTATCACTCCTTATCTTCATACATTGAATCGATTAAATCAAATAAATTACAATCATCGTCATCTTTTTTATTTTCGACAGTTACATCTGAATTGTCTGAATCATATTCATCTTTAATATCAATATCATGCTTTTTCTGTGTTCTTCTAGTAATATTCTCTTTAGATTTCTCCTTATCATCCCTCTTTTCTTGTTCAACTTTATAATCTACATTATATTCTAACCCCAAATCATTAAAATATTCCTCAGCGTCACCTACTGTCACTACTTTAACAGCTGGAGAATCTTCTTCGCTTAAATCATAAAGTAAATCATCATTATTGACTTTTTTATCATTATTGCTTTTAACTTCTTCATGAATTGATGCAGTAATATCATTAGCTAAATCACCATATGCTTTTTCTCTAACATAATCTAAATCAACTTTTTTAGGAGTAACTGAAAGACGTATTTCTTTTTTTGTAACGATTTGTTCTTTTTTATAGTTTTTGTCTAAAATACCATATATAGGTGATATTATAGGTGATGGAGAAAACCCAACTTTTTTATCTTTTTTTTCACTACCTTCATATAATCCTTGATAATTGGTATTGTGATAATCTACTATTGGTTCTTCATACATAACTTTATCACGAACATAAACACTTTCAGCTTCAACAACAACTTCTTTAGGTGGTATTACTTTCTTTTCTTCTACTTCAAAATCCTTATCATCAAAATCCATTGGAAATTTAAAATCATGCTCTGGTTGCTTTGGAAATTCCTTTTTTTCTTCACTAACAGGTTCCTTTTCAACTTTAGGCTTTATTTCCTCTTTTATCTTTTTTATTTCTTTAATTTCAGGGTTTTCAATTTTTTTAGCTACAGTAACCTTTTCTTTCTTTACAGGTTCCTCTACTTCAACATATTCTTCTTCGAAAAAAACATTTTTTAATTTATCAAATAATCCCATTAAAAGCACCTCACTTATTAACTTTCAGAATCTAGAATATCTTCATCTTTTAGCTCATTATCTTTTTCATCATAAACATCATATTCTTCGATATAATCAAGAAAAGTTCCATCTTCTCTTTTAGAATCAAAAAGACTAAATTGTTCTTCTTGATAATTCAAAGTATTTTCACCAATAATAGTAGCTAAAACTATATCGTTGTACGTAACTGATGATAATAATTTAATAGAATCACTTATAGCACTATTTAATGAATTAATGTCTACGTAAACTTCAATCTTTGAATAATTGTACACTATCTTTAAGAAATATTTATCATCATCTTTTTTTTCTATCTCAATATATCCTTCTTTATCATCATAAGAAATTTTTTTAGAAAAATAAATATCATTATTTACTTTATAATCTAAACTACTCTTATAATAATAAGAAATAACATCGACGTATAAATAATAATAATTTCCGTTAGATAATAATTTTGAATTATAATCTTTTTTATCAACTATCTTCATACCACGTGGCAGATAATATTTATAACCATCAAAATTAACATTAGTAACATTAATATTATTACTTAATGCATCATCTATAACATCATTAATATCATATTTATTTATATCTTTTATAGAACAACCTGTGAAAAGCACAAGCAAGGTAACTAAAAACATAATTTTTTTCATATTACACCTACTCTATTTTAATTATATCAAATAAATTAATATATTAATATAATTTTAACACTTTTTTTTTAAATTAATCATTTTTTTTACAAACTAAAAAATATATTTTAATATTATTTTCAACAAATTTTTTTTCATATTCAGTCATTATATTATCTTTTACATCACTATTATGTAAATCTAGTGATACTTTATCGATAAAATAACCATATTGAGTTAATGATTCCAGAGAAAATTCAAATAAAGAAGTATTATCTGTTTTAATACATATAACTTTATCTTTCTTAAAGATATCATCATATTTATTTAAAAAAGTATAACTAGTAAGTCTTCTTTCACTATGTCTTTTTTTAGGCCATGGATCTGAAAAATTCAAATAAATCCTGTCAATTTCTTGAAAAAATAAATTTCCTAACATTTTTGCATCTATTCTGATTAGTTTTAAATTATTTAAATTTTCATTTTCTAGTTTTTGAAGTGCTCTAACTATAACACTATCATATTTTTCAATTCCAATAAAATTGACATTAGGATATCTCTTAGCATTTTCAATTATAAAATCACCTTTTCCCATCCCAATTTCTAAATAAATAGGATTGTCATTAGCAAAAAAAACTTGCCATTTTCCTTTATATTCTTTTGGATTATTTACTAAATAATTTGAATTATTAATAATCTGATCTTTATTTTTTACATTTCGTAACCTCACCAAAATCACCTACTTAATTATAACACACTATTGCAATATTGCATATAATAAAACGAATAAAGGAGGAAATATGAATAATCAAATGCCTTATGGTTTTATACCACCAATGCCACCCCAAAATCCTAATAACCAACAATGCAAATGCACAATGGAACTTAGAAGAGTAAACGACAGAATAGACAATTTAGAACGTCAATTAAGAAGATTAGAAAGAAGAGTCAATACTCTAGAAAATAATAACTATCCATATCCTAGACCAATGCCTATTTCTAATGTACCAAACAATGACCAATTATCAAATAACTATATGATATAAAGATGGAAACATCTTTTTTTCATTAATTTGACTTTTAATAATATAAATATTATACTATTTCCTATAAAAGGGAGAGAGAATTTATGGAATTTTCTAAGTTAAATGAAGAAGAATTTGAAGTAGCAGCATTAAAATTACCGTGTTCAAACTTTTATCAAACAGTAAAATGGGGAAAATTAAAACAAAGAAATGGTTGGATTCCACATTTTTTAGGTGTTAAAAAGAAAAAAGAAATTATAGCAGTAACTCTTTTATTAGAGAAAAAAGTACTTAAAAAATATAGTATTTTCTATGCACCTCGTGGATATCTAATGGATTATCAAAATAGAGAATTGTTAGAGTTTTTTACAGATGAATTGAAAAAATTTGCCAAGAACAAAAAAGGAATTTTCATAAAAATAGATCCATATTTAATTCATAAAGAACGTGATATAGAAGGAAATATTATTCCTAATGGAATTGATAACTCAAATGTTGTAGAGAATTTAAAAAAATTAAATTATCATCATACGGGATTTAACTTATCACAAGAAAACATGCAACCAAGATGGGCATTTACACTTAATCTCGAAGGAAAAACTGAACAAGAAATTCTTGATAATATGGAAAGAAAAACAAGACAATTAATAAGTAAAAATGAAAGATATAATATTGAAGTAAGAGAAATAAAAGAAGAAGAATTAGCAATCTTTAAAGATATTATGAATCATACTTCAGAACGTAGAGATTTTATTGATAGACCTTTTGAATATTACAAAAATATGCTTGAAGTTTTAAAAGAAAATGCGAAAATTTATATTGCAGAATTAAATATTGAAAATCTTCTTGAAAAAACAAAAAAAGAAATAGAAGATAACAAAAAAGAATTAAAAGAAGAAGAAGAAAAACTACAAGACAAAACAAAAATTGTAAATACTAATAAAGCAAAAAGAAAAATAGAAGAATTAAAAAAATTAAATGCAACATTTGAAGAAAAAATTATTCATTATCAAAAAATAATCGATACAGATGGAAAAAGAATAATTTTGGGTGGAATAATATTTATGATTTATAATAAAGAAATATTAGCTTTATTTGGTGGAAATTATGATAAATATAAAGAGTTCTCTTCATTTTATACATTGCATTGGGAATTAATAAAGCATGCTTTACATAATGGTTATAATAAATATAATTTCTATGGTATAAGTGGAGACTTTAATAACAAAAATGATGAGTTATATGGATTATATGAATGTAAAAAAGGATTTGGTGGTCAAGTTGAAGAATACATCGGAGAGTTCGATTTAATAATTAATAAATTTATGTATTTTATATATAAAAAGAGTTTTACAATTTATAAAAAGCTAAAAAAATAATACCAAAAAGTATTATTTTTTTTATCAAAAAAATGATTTAATAAAAAATAAAGGCATTAAAATATAAAAAATGAAAACAAGAAAAATATAAATAATTAAATAAATGAAATAAAACAACGTATATAATATATTAAAATTTAACTTATTAAGATATTTTTCCCAAACAATAAACATTAAAATACCAATAAGAGAAAGAATACTACCTAAAATAATTCCTTTAGGAGTATAGGTAATCTCAATAGAATTACTACCATTTTTAAGCCTTATACCTACGAAATTATCAAACACTCTAAAAATTTCGTGAGTATTAGATTTATAACCATCTAAATAAGTTATTGGAAGAAATAAAATATCACCTTTTTTTCCATCAACATTAACATCAATAGAATTCCTATTAAAATTTACACTTAAATTATTAATATAATTATTGTTTATAAAATTATCTAATTTATCTAAATCCAAACTACCGATTGTAATATTTCTAACTTTAGTATTTTTTACTGAAACTATTTTAATATTAACAGTATTATTTGAATATTCACCTAAAAAAATACTACCATTTCTATCATCATTAGGATAATTTTTTGTAAAAATTTTATCATTAATATAAATATCAAAACCATTATAATTATTGTTTTTTACATAGCTATCATAATCTGTAAATATCTCTAAATATAATCTTCTTCTTCCTTTAATCTCAATATCTTTATCAATTAAAATACCTTTTTCATAAAAATTTATTTTATTATTCTTATTAACAAAAAGATCATATATATCAAATAAATTATCATTACCAGTAATAGACTTATAAATAATATTACTAGCATCATAACTATTTTTAGAATTAATTAATGAATTATTTTCTTTAATAAAATATCCGTAAGACATATTTGAATTAAATTTGTAATAATTAAGGCCACTAATATTATTTACATATGAATAATAAGAATCATTAAAATTAGCTTTAGAAATTATATACTTCTGTGCTAATACTATATCAGTAAACAGATTTCCACCAATTGATTCTGTATCCATCCAATATGAATCATATCCTAATCTCTGCATAGTAAAAAAATTAGTTTTATCTGTAAGAGATGTAAAATTAGAAAAAGTTTTAACACCAGAAACCATTCCATAATTACTAATTAAATCTCTATTAATTTCTTTAACATAATAATTACTCTTTAATTCATCAACATTATTCAATTCTAACATCCAATCGTATTGTTTAGCTAAAATAATGCTATCTTCTCTATTAAAATAAAAATAACAATTAAATAAAATTTGAACTATTGATAAAGAATAAATAAAATATATAGTAAATCTTTCATTCTTTTTATTAGTAAAGATTAAACTAAAGGTAACAATAAAAACAAATAAAGAAACAATAAAAAGAGAAAATAAAGCTTTTTTATCTCTAGTTAAAGTTAACTGGTCAATTGCTTCTAAAATATTAATACGAAACTTAATAAATATAAAAATCATTATCAATAAAGAAAAAGCAAATAAAGAAATTGGTAATATTCTTTTAATTTTAAATGAATAATCTTTTTTAACATCGATATTATTTAAGTAATAAGCTGCTCCTACAACTAACATAAAAATTAAGATAAACCCATAACGATAACAAAAATATACATAACTTCCAAAATGCCACATTTTATTAAGAGGTTCTATAATTAATGGAAGCATTAATATAAATAAATTTAATAATAGAAATAAACTGAAATTCTTATGTTTTTTATAATTAAAAATTAATAATAAAGCAAAAGCAAATAATATAGTACTACCAAATAAAAATGAAATTTTATCAGAAAGTGGACCAAATTTAGAATTTAAAATTACATTTAAATCAAATCCTGCTCTTTGAGAATCAAAAATTTGAATAAAACTTGGAATTAAAACTATTGAAGAAATTAATAGAGAAATAACTGTTGAAACACCTAAATTAAAAATAGCTTTTTTTCTATTATTTTTATTATAAATTAATAAATATATTAAAGACGTAATAATAATAAATAAAAGAATCATAAAAGAAACGTAAAAAGAACATATTAAACAAATACTAAGAACTATAATATATACTTTAGTATCTTCTAAATCAAGAAGCTTTCTTAAACCGAACATTAATAGTGGAAAAAGATAAACTAAATCCATCCATGGAGTAATAATATAAAGAGCTAAAGTGTAACTAGAAAAAGCATATAAAATAGATAATAATACTTGATAACTTGAATTAACTTTTTTAAATGTTTTACTTAAAAAGTATAAACAAGTAATTCCAGAAGCAAGTATTTTTAAAGCCACCACAATAGAAACAGCATTTTCCACTAAATCACGAGGAAATAAAAGTAAAAGTAAAGTAAATGGGCTTAAAATATAATAAGCTAATATACCAACAAAATTAACTCCTCCACCAGAAGTAAAATCGACCAAAACAGAAGAATTACCCCTTATTGCATCATAAAAATGATAATAAATTGCTGTTATTTGCTCATGCATATCACTCCAAATAACTGATTCATTACCAAAAGGAAATATACCTTTAATAATATAAATAACACTTAAAACACCCAATATAAAAACACTTAACCACAAATATTTCTTTTTCATTCTAACACCCTAAACAAATTTTATCACGTTAGTTATAAATGAGCAAATAAAAAAGAAGCTAACTTTTATTAAATTTATCAATAATCTTTTTTAATGTTTTTCTTACTCCAACAGTCTTTATAGATAATTTTATTTTTTTTGTTATGCTCTTATTGTCTTTTCTAATAGTTTCATTTTTTTTTCTTTTTTGATAATTAATTACATCATCATTATACTTAATATTATCTTCCATTTTTTCAACTTGTTTTCTACAATAGGATATAACTTCATCATATCCAGAATCTTTAATAAAATTTAGCATTTCCATATAGAAGGCATATAATGATCCTTCCAATTCTTTTTTTCTATTATCAGGAACATTTTTAATTAGTTTTAACCATAATTTATTTCCTTCAGTAATGACTAACGGACTTTTATTAGTTACTTGATTAGGATGAAATCTAGACTCAGCAACAATATAAGGTAAATGAATAAATTTGTATTTACTACACATCTTATTCCAAAGCTCATAATCTTGAGTGCAACGAAGTTTTTCATCAAATAAACCACAATCATCAAAAGCCTTCTTTGGTATCAATAAAGTAATACCATTTATTTGTCCCCTTAAAAGAATATATTCAGGTTTATCAATAGAAATATTATGATCTTTTCTTTCTGTCCATAAATACTTTGATTTTTTATCTATTGCCTCAAAATCACCATATAATATAACATTACTATTTAATAAATTATTATCAAATAAATATTTAATTTGCTTTTCTATTTTATCCGGCTTATATTTATCATCATGACTTAGCCAAGAAAAATAACTTCCTGTCATCTTTTTAATACCTAAATTTAAAGCTGTTGAAACACCGCCATTTTCTTTCTCAAAATATTTAATTTTATTTTTATATTTTTCGGCAATTAATCTAGTTTTATTATTATCATTGCTACCATCATTAACAACAATAACCTCTATATTGCAATAAGTTTGATTAATTGCTGATTCAATAGCTTCTTCTAAATATAATGAACCATTATATACAGGTATTATTATTGATACTTTTGGCTTTTTCATCAATTACACCTTCTTATTACTTTTCTTCTTTAATTGCAAGATTTCATTATTAAGTAATTCATTTTCATATTTTAAAGATGCTATTTCTTCACTTAGATTATCTATAACTTTATTTAATTCTTCAATATCTTTTTTAGCTTTATTTGCATAGTCATTAAATAGAATACGCTTTAATCTCCTAAATATTCTATAAACAAAGTACAAAACATTAGCAATTATTTTTATAATTGGATACAAAACTGGAATTTTTTTCAATCTATTATCTATTGCTACTAAAAGATGCTCTCTATCATACCTTAACATGTTGAAAAAGCCTTTTGTATATTTATTAGTTTTACTTGCTTCGATTTCTAAATACTTTTTATATATACTTAAGTTAAATTGATATATAAGATTTTGAACATTTATATTTGAATAATCTATTTTATAATTTGGTAAACTTATTTCCTTAATATTTTTAAATATATCATCTTTCATATCAATATGATACATATTTTTATAGATCTTTTTTAATTTATATGCTAAAACTTTAACATCAATTAAATTATAATCAATTTTCATATCTTGTATCTTAACAGGTTTATCTTTCTGGCGTTTATAGGCTTCATCATACATTTTTTTAATGCGTTCATTATAAAGCTTAATATCATAATGTTCTTCTGCTAATTTTCTACCTAAATTTCCACGTCTTTCACATTCGTCTGGATTATCAATTAACATCTTTATAGCTTCCATTAACTTTTTAGAGTTTTTATTTTCAACTAAAACACCACAATCAGGGGCAAAAGTAACCTCTGGTAAAGATGTATTATTAAATACAACAACAGTTTTAGAAAAAGCCATTGCTTCTATTGCCATAAGTCCAAAACTTTCACCTCGTGATGGCATTAGAAAGAAATCACAAGCATCGTATGCAAGAAACATTTTATCATTGTCGATATTTCCTAAATCAACGACATTATATTTGTCTTTTAAAGAGTCTAAATTTCCAATTTCACTACAACTTAATAATGTTATCTTTTTATTAGTTTTTAATTGTTTCATCGCATCAACTATATATTCTGTTCCTTTAGCAGCCATTTGTGAACGGAAAAAAATTACAACATCATCAACAGGTAATTTTAATTTTTTTCTTGCTTCTTCTTTTGTTAGTTTTTTTTTAAATTTTTCCAAATCTATTCCAAATGGGATAACATGAACATGTTTAAAACACTTAGTCAAAGGTGAAGTTTCAATCATTTCTTTCATAAACTTAGTGCTTACTACAATGTCAACATCTAAGTTCTCATATACATATTTTTTTAATTTCCATAGCGAATGACAATTATCTTCTAAAAAAGGAAATAATGTATTTAAATATTGGCAATTGTGACACCCTGTTTTCCATTTTTCACATTCTTGTGGATTAACACATCTACCGGTAAAATTCCATTGATCATGAAAAGTAAATACAGATGGCTTATTAGAACATAGTTCTATCATTTGATACAAAGATAATTTTGTATTATGAATCAAATGGTAATGTACTAAATCAGCATTTATAAAATAATCATTATTTTTTAGAACATTAGAAGTTAGTGACAATTGAGAATGAACAGACAGTTCTTTTTGTTCATTCTCAATTAAAGACCAATCTAAAGATATACCCCTATTATTTGGATAAAAAGTTTTAACATCATCATTATCTGAAGATTTATATACTACTATTTGTCTTGCTTGATTATTTGTCGTTGTATTAATTTCTTCTGACAAATCGTAACCATTAAATCTTCTACCAGATAAATCAACATTATTTACTTCTAAAATATGTAACTTTTTCTCATTATCATAGCCAATATTCAATGCTTTAAAAAAGTTATTTTTTACTACTTCATAAGTAAAATTAGATTCAAAAACTTTTCTAGCATTAATTAAGATTTCTTTTGAATTTAAACTAGCTATATTAGTTAATTTTTTAGCTATATCATTAGGATTATCACTAGTTATTACATATCCAGCGTTATACTTTTCTAGAAATTTTACTGGACTTGCATAATTTGGTCCATGCATCAAAACTGGAACATCTAAAGATAAATAAGTAATTAATTTACTTGGAAATGATAATTCTGAAACTTTTTTTAACGCTTTATCCTTAGAAAAAAAGTATGGGCAATATAACAAATCTGCATTGCTCAAATAACTTAATAACATAGACTGATGAACAAATCCATGACAAATTATTCTATCTTTATATTTCTCTCTTTCATTAATAAAATCTTGACTATTATACCAACTACCATAATGCTCAAAATAGATGTTCTTATCTCCAATCTTCCATGACATACTATCTAAAGCTAGAAATAAAGCTTCTAATTCATCTTGCGAATATACTTGTCCACTCATAGCAATAACAAATTTATCTTTTTCTTTTTTTGTTTTAGATGATACAAAATTAACTTTTTTTAATGGTGGCATAACCTCTATACAATTTATCCCTAATTTTTTATTAAAATATTCAGTCATTGCTTCTGAAGTAGTAATACAACATTCAGCATTTTTTAACACTTCGTCATGCTTATTTAATACTTTTTTTTCTCTTTCTTTATCGAATTTATGCTCCTTAGTCCACCATTCTATTGGATCCCATATTTGAACAATATATTTATAATTTTTATCATTCATAATATGGTATGCTATTTCAGTCATAACCTCCCCTTGAATTACAATCCAAATCTTAGAAAAACTATTACTACTAATATAATTTTTTACGGATTTTATAACTGCTTTTAATTTTTTACTAAAATTGTTGTATGTATTCTTTTTAGAAATAATCTCATTAGGCCTATTAACTCTAATTAACTTTACCTCATCACTTACAGTTGTATCTATTTTAGCATTCAAATACGGATCTTCAATAGAATAATATTCAACTTCTATTTTTTCTTCTATTAAAAATCTAACTAATTGTGAAAGCATTATTCCACCAGTATAATTTGTACATGGTGGTATATCAGTTAAAAGTAATATTTTTTCTTTCATAACATCACCTATTCATGTTTTTATTTATAATATCTCTGACTCTTTCTAAATCTTTTGGAGTATCAACAGATACTGTTTGTGATTTAACTTCGACAGCTCTAACAGTAATATGATTTTCTAAAAATCTTAATAAATCAAAGTCTTCAATTGATTCAATATTTCCTTTTTCCTTATTATAGAAAAAATTTAAAGCTTCTTTTCTTAAAGCATAAGTTCCCATATGTTTGTAATAAATAACTTCTGTTGTTGCCTTTGGATATGGGATTGGAGAACGTGATGCAAGGATAATATCATTTTGCTCATTACAAACAACCTTCATTGTTGTCCAATTTACTAAATCTACTGGATTAGTTATTTTAGTCTTCAAGTTTGAAACAAGTAAATTTTTATCTTTTAATAAAGGTTTAATTACTTTTGCAATGTTTTCTGGTTCAATCAAAGGTTCATCACCTGCTACAGAAACATAAATATCTCCAGGAATTTTTTCAGATACTTCCCATACTCTTTCAAGCATCATTTTATGATCGTCTCTTGTCATAATAGCATTTATATTTAACTCTTTGCAAGTGTTCATTATTCTTTCGTCATCAGTTGCTACATAAACTTCATCAATTTCCTTTACTTTTAAAACTTTTTGGTAAACCCACCAAATCATTGGCTTTCCACAAATATCTTTTAAAGGTTTACCCTCTAATCTACTTGATTTATATCTTGCTGGAATTACTCCTATAACCTTCATAATAACACCTCACTATAATTATTTTTTCCAAGTTCTAATATTTACAATATTATAATAACTTTGAATTATTTTAACTACTTTTAATGATACATTAGTATCTTTATAATCTCTAACTAAATTTTCTTCTCTATCTTTTCTAGAATTAATTGCTAATTCGATTGAGCTTAAAATATCTTTTTCATTTATCCCACCTAAAACTATACTACCAGCATCAAGTGCTTCTGGTCTTTCAGTACTTGTTCTTAAAGATACACCTGGAAAATTCAAAATATCACTTTCTTCAGGTATAGTACCACTATCTGACAAAACACAAAAAGCATTCATTTGTAATTTTACATATTCAAAAAAGCCTAATGGTTCCATATTTTTTATTAAAGGATTTAAAACAATATTACTTTCTTTTATTCTTTTTGCTGTTCTTGGATGTGTTGAAAAGATAATTGGAATCTTATAAGTATCAGCAACTTTATTAAGACTATTCATTAAACTATTAAAATTATCTTTAATATCAACATTTTCTTCACGATGAGCACTAACAACAAAATATTTATTTTTAGTTAAACCTAATTTTTTTAAAACATCAGACTTTTCAATATTTTTCATATTGCTAAAAATTACTTCCTTCATAGGAGAACCAGTAACATATAGAAAATCATTTTTAATTCCTTCATTTATCAAATATCTTCTAGCATTTTCTGTATAAGCAAGATTGACATCACTTAAATGGTCTACTACTCTCCTATTAATCTCTTCTGGAACATTAAAATCAAAACAACGATTTCCTGCTTCCATATGAAAAATAGGAACTTTTAATCTTTTAGCGGAATAAGCAGCTAAACAACTGTTAGTATCTCCTAAAACTAACATAGCATCTGGTTTTTCTTTACTAATTACTTCATAAGATTTAGAAATAATATTTCCAACTGTTTCTCCTAAATGTTTTCCTGGCGTTGATAAATAATAATCAGGCTTTCTTAGTCCAAATTCTTCAAAAAACACTTCATTTAATGTGTAATCATAGTTTTGCCCAGTATGGACTAAAACTAAATTAAAATATTTATCTATTGCTTTAATAGTTTCACTCAATCTAATTATTTCTGGTCTTGTTCCAACAACTACCATGACTTTTAACTTACTCATGTTATACCTCCATAAAATATGTATCTGGATGACTTTGATCAAAAAGTTCATTACACCATATAAATAAAATCATTTCATTATCCCCAATATTTTCAATATTATGAGTATAACCAACAGGTATCGTAACAACTTGCAATTTATCCTCACTAACAGTAAATTCTATATGTTCATCACTATTAACTTTCTTAAAACTAATTTTAGCTTTTCCTTTTATAACAATAAATCTTTCCATTTTTGTATTGTGATAATGATTTCCTCTTACAATCCCAGGTTTTGAAAAAGATACTGAAAATTGGCCACTATCATTTGTTCTAACTAATTCGCTGAAACTTCCACGATTATCTACATTTGTCTTTATATCAGTAACCATGTTATGAAGCTCAACATAGCTAACATAAGTAGCAAACAATTTTTTTATAAAAGGATCTCCTGTTTTTGGTACATAGATTGAATTCATGCATTCTTTAAATACATATAATGTATCTGCCAACTCACCTAATGTTTTTTTATAACGTGGAAATACATAATTAATATCTTTGCTTACATCGACACAATTATCTAATAGTGTAACTAATGTTTCACATATATCATCTATATAAACTAATTCTATTTCTTTTTCTCTATCGGTAATGTTAATTTCCAAATCGTGAGAAATATTATAACAAAATGTTGCTATTACTGAATTATAATTTGGCTTGCACCATTTTCCAAAAACATTATGAAATCTATAAATAATACCATTAGAATAATTATTTCTTATATAATCTTCAGCTTTCTTTTTACTTTTACCATAATCGTTATCTAAATCAGCTTGAATACTAGAAGCATATACCAAAGGAATATTTTTATTTCTACTATTAAGTAAATCAACTATAGATACTGTTAAATCAGAATTTCCTTCATAAAACTCTTTAACATCTTTTGGTCTATTTACACCAGCAAAATGATAAATAAAATCAATATCATCAATAATTTTTACAATATCATCAAAATTATTTTCTATATCGTATTCATAAATTCTAACATCTTTTTTTTCTCTTAAATATACTAATAAATTTTTACCAATAAACCCTTTTGAACCAGTAACTAAAACATTCATATTATTTACTCCTCTTTATAAATTTATTTTTTATTCTTCTTAAATTATTTTTTATACCAATTTTATTTAATTTTTCTTCTAAGGAATTTATTTTATCTGTTAATTCATAAACTTTATTATTTAAATTTTCAATCTGCATACTATGATAATCAACTATTCCAAATTTTGACTGACTATTATAATAAATTTTTAAAGAAGCGTCAGCAATTTTTTGAGATATTTCAACATTATAAACTTTAACTTTTAATAAATTATTCTTTTTCAAAAGCTTAGAAAAGCCAATAAATTCACCAAACATAAATTTAATTCTATTTAATGATATTAAAGAATGAATAGAACTACAAAAACCTCCTATAGAAACATTTTTATTCCTATATAATAAAACTTCTAATGGAATTTTTTCAGGTATAACTTTAATTTTTCTACTTTTAAAATAACTAGAAAGTTCGGCATTATTCTCGACAGGATACAACGGATGTGCTTTATAATAAAAGCTATATTCTGGATAATCAACTAAAACTTGATCAATTAAGTTTTCGTAAATGACTTTTGAAAAACTATTATCATAAAAATTATAAGTACCAATTATAACAATAGATTTTTCATCAAACTTAAATGATTCTATTTCTTTTCCAAAAGAAATATTTTTTCCTACTTTGTCTAACATCATTTGTAAATCAAGATTTCTAAGATTCATTTTTTCCTTATATTCTTTAGAAACATTTTTATTTTCTAACAGTTCTGAATATGGTAAAAGTAATTCATTATTGTTAATTGTAGACAAATAAAAGCAATAATTAGATATTTCTGCTAGCATTTTTTCAGATTCTTGATTATTATCTTTTATGCTTTTTATTAGTAAATTCCATCTTTTTTCTTGAAATTCAAAATCATTTTCCGCAATATCAGAATACATATACTCTGTAATATTACCCTCGGATATCATAACGATTTTTTCTATTTTGTCATAGCAATCTGCTAAAATAAACGGTTTTAATAAAAATTGGACTCTACTATCATCTATATAAACTATAAATTTTGCTTTTTTATCTTTGCTAATTATTTTATTTAAACTATCAACTATTTTTTGATAATCTTTAGATAAATAAACTAAATCATTTCCAATACAATCATCATAAAAGATTAAATTACTAGGTTTATTTTTAATATTAAAATAGCCACTACTCCTAACAAATACAACACTTGGTTTATCATCAATATAAATATTCATCTGAGCATATAAACTTGGAACAGTACCAAACATTAAATAAATATTATAAATATTTTTCATGAAACCTCCTGACATAATTACAGATATTATTTAAACAAATCTAGTTTAAGCAAAAGTTTCTTCATTCCTTCTACATCTAGTCTCTTAGTATTATGTGAATTATACTCTTCTATTTTATCTAAATCTTTATCTCCTAAATTCTCATATTTAGCATAATTTAAATTTCTATTATCAGCAGGTATTCTAAAATAATCACCCAAATCTTCAGCATTAACCATTTCTTCTTTAGTAACTAAAACCTCATAAAGTTTTTCTCCATGACGTGAACCGATATGTTTAATAGGAGCATTACTTTTCTTCAATTCTTTTACTGCCTGAGCCAGAACATCTATCGTTGCAGCAGGAGCTTTTTGAACAAATAAATCTCCTTGTTTTCCATTTTCAAAAGCATATATTACTAAATCAACAGCATCTTCTAAAGTCATCATAAACCTAGTCATTTCTGGATTAGTAATTGTCAAAGGCTTTCCTTCCTCTATTTGAGAGCAAAATAATGGTATTACACTACCACGTGAAGCCATAACATTGCCATATCTAGTTCTACAAATAACAGTTTGATTTTCTTTTAAATTTCTTCCTTTAGCAACTGCAACCTTTTCCATAAGAGCTTTACTCATTCCCATTGCATTAATTGGATATGCAGCCTTATCAGTACTTAATACAATAACCTTTTTAACACCTTTATTTATTGCTGCTTCTAAAACATTATTTGTTCCTAGAATATTTGTTTCAACAGCCTGTATTGGGAAGAATTCACAAGAAGGAACTTGTTTTAAAGCTGCAGCATGAAAGATATAATCAACACCATCCATAGCATCTTCAACGCTTCGATAATCTCTTACATCACCAATATAAAATTTAATTTTTTCATTATTATACTTAATACGCATATCTTCTTGTTTCTTTTCATCTCTTGAAAATATCCTAATTTCTTTTAAATCAGAATCCAAAAAACGTTTTAAAACGGCATTACCAAATGATCCCGTTCCACCTGTTATTAATAAAATTTTATCTTTAAATATACTTTTTTTCATTTTTTACCTCTTTCCTCTATTTGCTTTTTTCTAATATACTATCTATTAAATATTTTGTAAAAAAAACAGTATACTTTTAAAATAAATTTATTATTTTTAATTATTCTTTTAAGAAAATTTTCTTTAAGATAATATCTGTTTTTCCTCCAATTTTTATTAATAGCATTCAAATATTGATAACCATAATTAATAAAACTATTTGCAATATTATGATTACATTGATATCTCTGTTGTACCATATATCTTGTTATTTGTAAAATATTTAATGCGTCTAGACACTCTAAATTTTCATAATCACTATAATATTTATTTATAATTTTCATTATTTTAAATATATCAAATACACGTTTATCTACAGTTGTTGTTTCACTATTAGAATGAATATAATAATAATAATAAGCTTTATTTATATGACCAATTTTATTAGCATTTTTAAGACTTTTTAATACAAAAGGCATATCTTCATATTTTAATTTTTCTTCAAATAAAATATTATTATCTATAATCAATGATTTTTTAAAAAGTTTATTACAAGGTCCATAATCAAGTTTTAATAATAATTCAGAGTTTTCTTTTAAAGAACCAATAGAAAAATATTCATTTTTAAATAGTTCGTTAATCATTCCACATTTAATATAATAACCTGTTACAATTTCTAAACTATTATTTTTAGCAAATTCTAAATATTTTTCATACATTTTAAAATCAACATAATCATCAGCATCTACAAAACCAAGATACTCTCCTTTTGCTTTTTTTATTCCTTTGTTTCTACAAAAGCCAATTCCTTCGTTTTTATCATTATACATTGGAATTACTTTCTTTGGATATTTTTCATGATATTCTTTTATAATTTTTTTACTATCATCAGTACTCTTATCATCTATGACTATAATCTCCAAATTGCTTAGAGTTTGACTTATTAATGAATCCAAACAACGTCTCAGTTCTTTTTCTTTATTATAAACAGGAACTATTATACTAACTTCTATCAATAATAATCACCTCTAATTGTATATAAATACAAGTTAATTGTATCAAATCAAAAGAAATAAATCAAATAAATGTGTTTTGCAAACATTAATAATTATTATAAAAAATCCAATTACAAATATTTGCAATTGGCATAAACAAAATATCCTATTATTAAATATATTTTTACTTACGTACTTAGTTTAATTATAAAACAACAAAGATCAAAATTAAGGTTTCCATATATAAAAAGAAAAATATGAAAATACCATATAAAATGAAAAACTATCAATAAATAATTCATTATTACTAAAATATGAAACAAAATTAAAATATTTATATTTGAGCATTTGTTTTGTCTTTTGTTTTTTTACGCTATTTTTTTCCTTTTTATATTTCTAACTTACATTACTTTTTCGTTTTAATTTTATTTTTAATATATATCTATATGCCTTATTATTGTTAATAATAATAAACCATGATTCTTTTCCTTTTATGCTTTCATAAAATAAAATTGGTATTCTAAGCTCATCTTCTATATTAATCATATCAATAAAATTAGTTATCTCAATTATATTAGTATCCTCTAAATTTGGCTTTGTCGATGTCTCTGCAATAACATCACCATATCTTTTTAAAATTTTATTTTGTTCTATTATGTATTTTGATTCTGCACTAGTGTTTATAAACATTTTTAATGACTGAATTAATAATAATAATGATACTAGTAATAAACATATTCCTGTTATTAATAATGGATAATTTGCATTTTCAGAAATAGTATTATACAATGTTTCTTTATTATTGTATTCATTTATCTTTTCAAACGTTACAATATTATCTAGTAGTGATATTTTTGCTACTAATGTATGATTATCGTTAAAATTCATATCTTTTTCTATCAATTCTAACTTGTTATTAACAATAAACTCTACTTTTATGTAAGAATCAGTTAATACACCAGATTCTGATCTTACCTTCTTAGCTATTTCATTATATTCGTCATAATTAAAAGTAATATCTTTAGATATCGTAACTATACCACTATTAATATTTAATTCTTCTGTTTCAGGAATTAGTTCATATTCTTGTTTCCATATTTCTTCTTTTTTATTATTTGCAGTATATTCACTTACTAAATATAGTTTTAAAGAATATTTAACTTCAGAATTTAATAAATTTGATGCTGAAAATTCATAGTTAAATCTTAAATTTATATTATCAATATATTTTCCTATTATATTTTTGTAATTTGTATTTTCAATATTATAAAAATCATTTTCTTTTAAACTTATCTGATAATCAATATTACCGTTTGATTCATAACTAATTAATTCCTCTTTTTCTTCTTTGTTGTTTGTTATTCCTTCAATAGTTATTAATATTCCAAATATTAAAGAAAAAATGGATATTAATAAAAGAGAGCTTCTAATTACTGTCTTTTTTAAAACTTCTTTCTCTTTATTTTTCATAGTTCCTCCTAATCGTTAAATGCTTCGTTAAGCCATACTGCTGGATATCCAAGAAAAGGTATTTTCCCTTTAACTATTCCGACAATTTCTTCTTCATATACTTTCCATGGATCAATATCATCATTATTATCACCTTTAGTTGTTATTACTATTCTGTTGTTAATTATTTCAATATTTACAATACGATGTATTATTAATTTATTATTTTTCTTATAATAAATTATATCATTAACTTGAATTTCTTCAATATAATCTCTATCTAATTTTTCGATAATTGCTATATCACCACGAGAAAAAGTATTTTTCATACTATCTGATAAGATAGAAATTGGATAATATTTAAAAAATTTTAAAATAAACATAATTAATATTATTACTATAATAAACAAAATCGTTGTTGATTTCGTATTCTTATTAAGTAAATATCGATGATATTTTCTATCATACATTAATTCAAAATAATTAATGTTAAAATAAAGAAACATTGCTAAGACTATTTTTAATATTGATAATATTATCCAAGATATATTAGGTAAAATTGGTAAAATTATTGCAATTAAACCAAGAGATAAATTACAAATTAAAGTTGAAATCAATCCACATTTTCTTGAAAGATAAGTTAAAGTAAAGCTTATTACCAAATTAGGAATAATTTGTGATGCTATATACTTAAATCCTACTGAAAAAGGATAAATATTTCTAAAAAAATAAGAAAAATTAAAAGTAATCAAAATTAAAGCTATTGAAATTAGTACATTATTTATATAATTATCACTACTATTGACTACTAATTTATTTCTTATATATTCACTTAAAACTATAATAATTGATACACTATATATATTTTTTATTAAAGTCAATAAGTCTTTACTATATATAGAATATGAATAGCCGAAAATTAATCCAGAAATAAAATAAATAATTAGATATAAAAAAATTATTATAATAACGTTTTGATTTTTTTCATATTTATATTTAATTCTTTTTTGAGCTGTTGGCAATAAGAAATATGCAATTATGGTTATTACAAACAATAAAAATGGAGAAATTATTACTGAATTATAATAAACAAATTTAGACTGCATCATTAAATTGTTTATTGTAATATATACAAATAACATTAAATATAAAAGTATAATTCTTTTATTTTTCATAAATCCTCCATTATTTTTTTATTACAAACAATAATAAAGTAAAAAAAGTAACTTATAATAAATTACTTATTTTTGGATATAATCAAGTATTAAACTAATTTCTTTAGTTAAGTCTTCTTCTTGTGGCTGACCAGTTGCATCACTGTTATACATAACAGATAAAGTGAAAGTTTTACTTTCTCCTACTGATAATACTTCCCCTGCTTTTATTCCTTCTATTTCATATTTTATAAATCCCTCATTGTAATCTTCTGGCATTATCGATATAGAATTAAGTTTAGCATCAATTGTCCCCTCATTTTTGACATTAATTGTATATGTGACTTTATCATTTGGCATTTGCAATTCAACATTAAATTTTGCTGAAAATTTATTAATAACTGTTGAATTTAAACTATTAGCATAGCCTTCTGTAGAATTTTCACTTATTGATATAATTCCTACATCCCAAACTGGATCAACTATTGTTGAAGTCCCCTGAACGTCTAATTTTGTTGATAATAATGCATATCCTACTGACATAAAAACAACTGCTATTAAAAGAGCTACAATCATAATATTTTTTTTATCTCTGTTACTCATATTATCTATTATTCCTCCTATAATAAATTTTAATATGTATGAATAATTTTGTCAAACTACTTTATGTCAGTAACAAATATTATTTTATAACATACTGTCTATATCTTTTGGTACATTGTCTTTGGCAATTGTATCTATTATTTTTTTCTTTTTTTCTTCACTTACCTTTTTACCAGTTAAATTTGATATATCATCTATTAATTCACTTAATACATTTTCATCTTTCATATTAGAATTTTGTAATTTATTGGCTAAAGATATAATTGTATTTTTATCTACTTTTGTCTTATCTTCTACTTTCTTAAAAAAAGAATCTCCAAACATAAAAAAACCTCCTACATAATTATATGTAAAGACGTTTTATTTGTTATTTTTGATATTTTTCTATTTTTTTACGTAATTCTTCTGCTTTTTTTAAATAAGTTTCATTATCCATTTGTTTCATAGCAAATCTTTGATTTAATAATTCTTGAGCCTTTAATAAACCTTTTAAAATTTCTTCTTTATTTTCTTTTGTTTCTTTATTAAATGGCCACCACATAATTATTCACCTCTATTCTTAAATTGTAACACAATTGGTGTTCCTTCTAATTCAAAATTTTCTCTTAATTTATTTTCTAAATATCTTTCATAAGAAAAATGCACAAGTCCTTTGTTATTAACATGAAAGGTAAATTTTGGAGGTTTTGTTCCTGATTGATTTGTAAAATATATTTTTAGTCTTTTTCCTTTATATGATGGTGGTATATTTAAAAGATAAGCTTCACTTATTACATCGTTTAATAAGCTTGTACTTATTTCTCTATTTATATTTTCTCCTACTTTTAAAACTTCTGGCATTATCGTATGAATTCTTTTTTTAGTTAATGCTGAAACAAACACAATCGGTGCATAACTTAAGAATTGAAATTCATTTCTTATTTTTTGTGTGTATTCCTTTATACTAGGATTTTCTAATTTATCCCATTTATTTACTACGATTATTAAGCCTTTACCTTTTTCTAAAACATATCCTGCAATATGTTTATCATGTTCTATTATTCCTTCTTCAGCATTTATTACCAGCAAACATAAGTCACTTCTATCAATTGCTTTCATGCTTCGCATGAGACTATACTTTTCAATATTTTCATAAACTTTTCCCTTTTTTCTCATTCCGGCTGTATCTATTATAATAAATTCTTCACCATTATACTTCAATATCGTATCTATAGCATCTCTTGTTGTCCCCGCAACATTACTTACAATAACTCTTTCTTCATTCAATAAAGCGTTTATTAAACTACTTTTTCCAACATTTGGTCTTCCAATAACAGAAAATTTTAATCTTTTATCTTCTACAACATTATCGTTTGGTGAAAAATTACTAACAATCTCGTCAAATAATTCAAAAAAACCTATTCCATGTTCACCACTTACTGGTATATAACTATCGAAACCCAATTCATAAAAATCATAAATATTTTCCTCTGCTTTTTTGTTATCGATTTTATTTATTACTACTATAACTTTTTTTCCGCTATTTCGTAACATATCTCTAACTAAATAGTCATTACTTGTCAATCCTTCTTTTCCATCGACAACAAATAAAACAACATCTGCCTCATCAATAGCTATTTCAGCCTGAATTTTTATATTATCATTAAATTCTTCATTACTAGAATCAATGCCACCTGTATCAATTACATTAAATCTATAATTTTTATAACTAGCTTCACTATAAATTCTATCTCTAGTTACACCTGGAGTATCTTCAATAATAGATATTTTTTCCCCAACTAATTTATTAAAAATTGTACTTTTTCCAACATTTGGTCTACCTACCAATGCTACTGTCGGTAATTTCATATTACCACCTCAATTCCACTATATTATAGCAAAGAAAAAGACTTTATTCAACAAAGTCCAATTGTAATATCACAAAATTCTATAAGTTTGTCTATATCTTCTTCTTTTATTTCATTAACATTCAGATAATAACTTTTATTTAAAAATTTTATATTTTTATATTTATTTATTAAATAATAATCAGAGAACTTCAAATATATATTATTATTATCATGATTTGTAATTTTTAAATCAACAGTTTTGTTAATAAATTCATCATCATCTTTTTTTTCAAATTTCAATATTGTGCCTATTTTATTTATTTCATAAATATCTACATCAAAAAAACCATAAATATTTATTCCGTATTTTTTTCTGACATTTATCAAAATTTTTTTTAATGAATTATATAGATTGCTTTCATTATCATTCTTGAATTCTAAATATTTATTGTTAACATAAATACTAAATTTATTATTGTCTACAATAGAAAACTTCACCAAATTTCACCTATTGTATAGTATGTTTCTTTCTTATTTTTGCAAATTATAAAATTATTTATTAATTATCCTTAATTTCTAGTAATTTATTACTTAAAATATTTTCCATAATAGAAATTATTTCTTCTCTACCTAATTTACTTATACTAGAAAATAATACAATATTATCTCCTACTACTATATCTAAAGTTTCTTTAATAGCCTTTAAATTTTTTTCTTTTTCTTTTGCACTTACTTTATCAGCTTTAGTTGCTACTATTGTAACTGGTATTTGATAATACTTTAAAAAATTATACATTAATACATCATCGCTAGTTGGTTTATGTCTAAAATCAATTAGTAAAAAAACTCTTTTTAACTCTTCTCTTTTTTCTAAGTATTCTTCAACCATAAGGCCAAATTTTCTTATTTCTTCTTTGCTAGTATCAGCGTACCCATAACCAGGAACATCTACTAGATAAAAACTATTATCAACATTGTAAAAATTCAAGGTACTTGTTTTTCCAGGCCTCGAAGAAATTCTTGCTAAATTTTTTTTATTAACAATTGTGTTTATAAAACTACTTTTTCCGACATTACTTCTTCCAATCATTATAAACTCGATAAGTCCATCGTCTGGATACTGACTTCTTCTGACAGCACTTATTTCTAAATTAACATCGTTAAATTTCATGGTCTATTCCTCCATTTGTTCTAAATAATTTTTACAAGCATTATCCAAATCTTTTATAAGCATGTTAGCTATTTCCATCGTAGGAACTCTTGCACCACTTGCAAATTTATGACCACCACCATTATATTTCTCAGCTACCGTATTTATAATTGGTCCTCTTGATCTTATATTTAGCTTTATTAAATGATTCTTTATATCTTCAGATATAGTTGCCCAGACGATAACTTCTTCTATATTATTAAAATTATTTATCATATTGCCAGCAGAACTTGAATCAACGCCATATTCGTTCATTACTTCATTTGTTATTATAACATACCCTAATCCATTTTCAGTTATTTTCATATTCTGAGCAATATAACCTTGAAATTTTATCTCTGCTATTGGTCTCATATATAAATTTTGATACAATTTTTCAATATCTAAATTATATTTTTTTATTAAACTGGATATTATTTCAAAAGTATTTGCTGTTGTATTAAATAAAAAACGATTAGTATCTGAAACAATTCCTAAGAATATATATTTAGCTATTTCTTCATCAATAAACATATTATTTTCTTTTATAAAATCAAGTACTAACTCTGATGCACTACTAGAATTTGTTTTTATATATTCATATTCACCAAATTGTTCGATAAAAGGATGATGATCAATCTTACATATCTCTTGATAATTCTCTATATCCGTTATATCTATTCTTTTCTTGTCAGGAGTGTCTACAACTATAAGTAAAGCTTTTTTATCAATGTTTTCATATTTATCTAATTTAGGGAAATAATTATATTTAGAACTTTTACTTCCTACGGCATAAACTTTTTTTTCTTTAAAAGTTTTTTCTATTGATTTTTTCAAAGCAAATTGTGCTCCTAAAGCATCAGGATCTACTCCAATGTGCCTAGCAATAACTATTGTATTAAATTTTTTTATTTTTTCATATATACTTTTTAACATTATAATTTCCTATCTATTTATAATATCCATAGTATCTTTTGCTATCATTAATTCTTCGTTAGTTGGTATTACATAGATTTCTACTGTTGAATCATCACTATTTATTTTAGCAAATTTTCCTCTAACATTATTTTTTTCAACATCAATTTTTATACCTAATGGTGCAAGCTTTTCGATGATTTGAAGCCTTGTATCAACACTATTTTCTCCTATTCCAGCAGTAAAACAGATAGCATCAACATGTCCAAGTAGAACATAATATTGTGCTATATATTTTACGACTGAATTTACAAACATTTCTTCAGCTAAAATACATTTTTCATTGCCTTGCTTAATGCCTTCTTCAATATCACGAGAATCACTACTGAATTCACTTACTCCTAAAAATCCTGATTTTTTATTTAAATCATTCATTATTTCACTAGCACTTTTTCCTTCTTTTTCCATAACATAAGGAACAATAGAAACATCTATATCTCCACTTCTCGTTCCCATCATTATTCCTGCATGAGGAGTAAATCCCATAGATGTATCAACACATTTACCATTTGAAATAGCCGTAATACTTCCACCATTTCCTAAATGACATGATATTATATTTAAATTTTCATTTTTTAATTCTTCTGCTAATTTAGTTGCAATATATCTATGTGATGTACCATGAGCTCCATATTTTCTAACATGATATTCTTCATACCAATGATATGGTACTGGATATAAATATCTTGCTTTTTCTATTGTTTGATGAAATGCCGTATCAAAAACGACAACCATAGGTGTTTTTGGCAACACTTCTTTAAAAGCTTTTATACAAATTGCATGAGCTGGGTTATGTAATGGTGCAAAATCACTAAATCTAATTATATCATCAATAACTTCATCTGTTACCATAACTGATTTAGTATATTTATCTCCACCATGAACAATTCTATGTCCTACTCCTTCAATTTCTTCTAATGTAGAAATAACTTGAAGTTCCATTAACTTTTCAAGTAAAATTTTAACTGCTACTGAATGATCTGGTAATTCAGTTTCAACTTTTATCTTATCGCCCTTATATTTTAAAGTGTATCCACTTCCTTCTATTCCGATTCTTTCAAATAATCCTGATATTAGTACTCCTTCTGTAGCCATATCAAACAATGAAAATTTTAGTGAACTACTTCCAGCATTTATTGACATAATTTTCATAATATATACCTCTTTTCAATATTATTATTTTACCAAAAATATTATAGTTTGTGAATACAAATTAATGTTAAATTTTATAATATTACGTGATAGTTCATTTAATTAAATATCTTTTACTAGCAAATATTAATGTAAGAAAACTATAAATTTTATTATTTGGCAGTGTATTTTTAAATTCAATATAATTTTTCTTTATTTATGTGCAATAATTTTAAAATAATATTTACAAAAAAACTAGTTAATATTTTAAATTAACTAGCACACAAATCTAATTTAGCTATTTATTAATTTTTAGGACATAATTTTTTTAATATACCTTTTAGGTTCAACATTTTTACAAGAATCACTTTCCAATTCTGAAATTAATTCATCAATAATATTTTCTTTTTTACTCATTTCTATTGTGAACTTACATGTTGAGGTTAACTTACAGAATGGGACGTCAAGTAAATGATGATATGCCCATCTAGATCTATTTTCATCCTTCAATTTACTAATTGCTCGAGCAGTTTCTAAAATTAATTCGTTTCCTATTTGTCTAAATATTATTAACTCAAAGGTTGTTAATGTTGCGCTTGCATATTCGGCATTAAATCCTTTATTAGATTCATTTACTATTTTTGCACCATCTAGCGCTATTCCTGCTTTTATTGTATTAGCATTTATTAAAACTCTACTTGCATAAAGAGCATTAAAATCGTGTTGGGACTCATTTGTTATTTTCGCTCCTTCTAACGCTATTCCCACTTTTATTGCATTCGCATTTGTTAAAACTATACTTGCATTTTCAGCATTAAAGTCGTGTTGAGACTCATTTACTATTTTTGCACCATCTAGCACTATTCCAGCTTCTATTGCATTCGCATTTGTTAAAACTTTCATTGCATTTTTAGCATTAAAATCGTGTTGGGACTCATTTATTATTTTTGCACCTTCTAGTGCTATTCCTGCTTTTATTGCATATTCATTTGTTAAAACTTTATAAGTTTCTTGGTAATATTTAGAGTCATTCAATAAACTAACTGCTTCAAAAACATCATAATCTGTAGATGAATATTTTTCAATTATCTCAATTGACATTTGTAATTTTACTTCATCTAAATTAGCTAATAAATTCAATAGTTTTCTTCTTGATTCAAAATAATATTTGCAATTTTTTCATTTGGTACATTAACTTCTCGTAATTTTTTTAATAATTTTAATAAATTAAATCTTTCCATTTTTGCTCCCTCTTTCTCATTAGCTTTCTATTATACATAAAAAACAAAAAATTCAACAATTTTTGACATTATTTTATTATAATCAAAATAGTTTAATTCCTATACAAAAAATTAATTAAAATATTCAATATCTACTAAATATAGTCCCTCTGGTTTTATAGTAGTAATATATTTCTTTAATGTATTATCTAAAAAAACATTTTTAATAAAATCTACATTAAGTTTCCCATTACCTATTTTTACAAGTGTACCAACCATATTTCTAACTTGATATTTCATAAAACCAGTTGCAGTAAAACTAAAAACTATTTTATTATTATCAACATCTATAGATGCATCATAGATTTCTCTAACATAGTTTTCTTTCACAACAGAATCGGAAACAAAGCATTTAAAATCATGTGCACCTATAAAATCTTTAATAGCTAATTTCATTTTATCAACATCTAATTTTTTACAATATTGATATACATAGTTTCTTTCTATTGGATTATACTCGCCACAATTTAAAACATATTTATAAGTTTTATATTTAACCATATAACGTGCATGAAAATTACTATCTACTTGAATAACTTTAAAAATATGAATATCAGGAGGTAATAAACTATTTAAGGCACATTTCAATTTATATAAAGTAATATTGATATTTAAATCAAAATGTGCACATTGACAAAAAGCATGAACACCATGATCAGTTCTTCCAGCACCAGTAACTTTTGTTTTTGTATAATTATTAATACTATATAAAGCATCTTCAAGCATATTTTCAACACATCTTTTATTTGGTTGTTTTTGAAAGCCATTAAAATTACTACCATCATAAGAAAAATAAATTAAATAACGCAAAAACATCACCTACCATAAACAAACACAAAGAATAACAAAAAATATAAACACTACTAAAAAAACAAAATCATATATTCCTATTTTTCTTTCCATATAATTACCTAGTCTATTACTATAACCATAAAATCTAATTCTACTGCAAAGATATAAATAATCCATATCTTTTTTTACTTTATTATCTATATTAACATTTTCATCATATGTTTTTAATGCTTTTTCTTTATTGAAAACTTTTATTTTATCGATGTTATATTTATAAAATAATTTTTTTTGAGAACTTTTTCTATATTTATATAATATTTTAAATTTTAAGAATTTTCTTTCTTTTTTAGTAAAAGAATAGAAAAATAAAACTAAAATATTTATAATACAAATTATTTTAAGTAGCAATCTTATTTTAGAAGTATAAAAACAAAACAAAAGAATTAAAACTATTAAAAAATTTAAAAGTAAAGACTTAATATTTCTATCGACAATTGAAATTAATAATAAATAAAATAATAATAACCAGAACAAATAATAATTATTTATTAAAGAAGTTATTATAATAAGAATAGTTGTTATTAAAGCTCTAATCTTCCAATTCACACTATACATGTTTATAAATATCCTTTATTATATCTCTTACATCTTTACTATAAAATAATTTAATATTTTTATCTTTTAGAGCTTTATATGTAATTTTAGATAAAATTGGTACTTCTAACTTAAACTTTAATAGTTTTTCAACATCAGAATATAAATCATCTGTTTTAGAATATTCAAAATTATTTTTATTCCATAATACTGAATAATCCGCAAGTTTATACAAAACATTTACATCATTGCTAGTTATAAGAATAATATATTTTTTATCTTTTAAATATAAAAGTAAATTTTTAATTTTTTTCTGATTAGCATAATCCAAATAATTGTAAACATCATAAAATAAAACTTTTTTATTATCCAAAGATAAATTTCTAATTATATTTAAATATATTTTTTCAGTGTAAGATAAATTTTCAATTTTTTTATTAAAAAAACTATCATCTAATCCTAAAATATTAAGAACATCATTAATTAAACTTAAATTATAAATTTTATTATATAAATTTATCTCCTCATATACATTTTCACCTACAAAATACATTTGATTATTATTAATATTAATAAATTTATAATCATTTAATAAGTTATTAACAATAGCATTAAGGTTACTTGCTTGTAAAGATATAATAATGCCTTCTTCAACATTAATTTTCTTTTTACAATTATAATTATTTCGCAAAATTATTTCCATAATTTATCAACCATCCCCTCAACATTATAATATATATCGTCTAATAAATTATAAAATTGTAGTTTTAAAGATAAATCTATCATAATAGGTATTTCAATTCCTAATTTACTTAACTCATTATCTCTTTTTATAATATCATTATAATTTCCTTGCATAACAATTTTTCCATTTCCTAAAACAATAATGTTTTCCAAATCGATTATTGAAGAAATTTGCGATGTAGTAAAAACTATAGAAATATTATAATTATTTTTTATATTATTTAAAATATTCAAGATTTTTTTTTGTTCTTTAATATTTATAAATCTAAAAGGATCATCTAAAAGTAATATTTTAGGGAAATGAATAATACTAGTAGCAATTAAAACCTTTATTTTTTCATAATTAGAAAGAACTTTTATTTTTTTATTTAATATGTTATCAATCTCACAGATATTAGAAACATCTTTAATATGCTTATTAATAATATTTTTTTTATATCCTAAATTAACAAGTGGAAATGTTATTTCTTCTTTAACATTATCTGTAATAAACTGATAATCTAAATCCTCTAAAACAACACCTATATTACGAATATACTTTTTAAAATTTCTTCTAGTTAATTTTACGTTATTTAGCACTATATTTCCATCTAATCCATAAATAATACCGCTTAATGTTCTAATTAATGTACTTTTACCACCATTATTTGGACATAATATTGCAGTAATTGTATTTTCAGTAATATTAAAAGACAAATCTTTATAAATAATTAAATCTTTATAACCAATTGATAAATTATTTAAAATTAATAAATTATTCATACAATCACTCTTTCATTAATGTTTATTATATCTTATTTTTAAAAAAAAGAAAGAATTATTTTTTTTCTTTCTTTTTTTGAAATTTATAAACTATTTTCAAGGCAAACTTTAACGAAATAAACCTGTTAAAAAATATTGCCATTTTCATTTTTAATCCAGGAATAATAATTAATTTATTTTTAAACATTTTATCTATTGCATATTTTGCAACATCATCACTATTAAGTGACTTCATAGCAAATTGAACATTAGCAACGTTATTAAAATTAGTATTAACTGGTCCAGGGCATAAACAGGAAATATGAACATTAGATTTTTCTTTTCTCAATTCTTCATAAATAGCAAGACTTAATTTAGTTACATATGATTTGGTTGCATAATAAGTAGCCATCAAAGGTCCTGCTTGAAAACTAGCTGCACTTGATACATTAAGAATATAACCACTATTTCTTTTTCTCATATCTTTTAAAAATAATTTAGTCAATACATGAACAGCTTTTATATTTACGTCAATCATTTCTAATTCCTTATTTAAATCAGTATCAGAAAAATCACCAAATAAACCAAAACCTGCATTATTTATAAGTATATCAATATTATCATTTTTACATAAAACATAAATCTCTTTCAATTTAGCTTCATTTGTCAAATCTGCAACTACTATTTTTACTTCAGTTGGTAATTCTTTTTGAATTTTTTGCAACTTTTCTTTGTCGCGAGAGACTAAAATTAAATCATAGCCAAGACTACTCAAATATTTAGCCATACTATAACCAATTCCAGAAGAGCCACCAGTTATTAATGCTTTCATAATATCAACTCCAAATTTATTATATCATAAAACAAAAAAAAGACTTAAAATAATAAGTCTTTTCCTATATCGTTTATACTTCCTTCCAAATCTGTTAACCCATTATCTATAAAGTTTCCAAATAATTTATTAAATACTTCCATTTCTGCATCAGTCATTTCTGTCATATCGGCACTATTAGAAACATCAATATCTGGAACTTCTTCACCAATTAGAAGTTTATTAACTGAATTAATATTAACTTTTTCATCAGTTGATAAGTCAAGTATCAAATTTATATTATATTCTTTATTTTCAACAGCTTCTTCCACTAACAAATCCAAACTTAAAAATTCTTTTAATTCCGTTGAAGCCGAAAAATCATCTGTTGTAGTTTCAGGAATACTTCCATTAAGTACAAGATTAAACTTAGAATCAGAAGATTCAAGAGTACCTTCAACATTAAGTGAATTTAATATATTCATTGAAATATTAGATTTCGTATCACTAGTTCCTAATATTTCAAAGCTAAATACTTTAATACCCATTGCAGATAAATATATCTCAAAATTATTATAACCTGATTTATTTTCATAAGAATTAATAGTAAGTCGTAAAGTAACTGTACTTTCTTCTGATTCAATACTAATAGCTACTTCATTTGATATTACATCATCGCCATCTGAATACATAATATATGATATAAAAGTATCAGTATCATCAGAATTTTCTAACATTTCATCTAACATTGAAATATAACTATCTAAATTATCTCCACTAGTTGCTGTAGTAAATAACTCAGATAAATAATTATATAATTCTTTATTATCTTTTACTTTATCAACAATTGATTTTAAAATACTAATTACATCTTTTTGTGTAAAGTTAACCGTATATTTCTTTGCATTAAAATTCTCATCACCTAAAGTAATCTTTTTATCTTCTATAGTTAAATTATCATCATTAACATGTTCAATAACTGCTTCTTCAAGATAATCAAGAATAACTGTAAAGTCAATATTTACTTCATCATTAGTATCATCATCACTAAATAAATCAACTTCTATATAATAATATTTTGAATAAACATCTTTAATCATATGATAAAGTTTAGAATCTTTTAAAACTGCTTCAATTGAATATTTTTCAAGATTTGATTCTACATCGAAAGTTGTATATAATTTTTGAGCAGAACTATCTAAATAAAAATCTCCCTTAATACTTGCTGTATCTAATAATGATTCAATAGAAGTATCAGTACTTAACTTAACTTTTAAATCTTCTTTTAAATCTGATATACTACCCAAAACAAAATCGTTATCTTTTTGAATATTTTTTATACTATTAAAATTTTTCTTAAATGATTCAGTAAAAATCTCTCTATCACTTGGTTGTAACATTAAAACAACACCAACTGATATTGCTATAACACCAATAATAACAAATAAACCAATCAAAATTTTTTTTACTTTCCTACCCATAACAATCTCCTCTACTATATAAAATAGTATATTACAATTATTTAAAATAGTCCATAAAAATTAAAAAATATTTACCTATTACAGTAAATATTATTTAAATTATACTAATTCAATAATAGCTAGTAAAGCGTTATCTCCACGTCTTTCATCTAATTTTAATATTCTAGTATAACCACCATTTCTAGTAGCATATTTTACGGCTAACTCATCAAATATTTTTTTAACTACTTCATTATCATTATGAAGAAATGCTAAAGCACTACGTCTAGATACTAAACTACCATCTTTTCCATAAGTAATCATTTTATCAACAAATTTGCGAACTTCTTTAGCTCTTGTTTCTGTTGTAATAACTTTACCATTCATAATAACATCTTTAACTAAATTAGCAAGCATACTTCTTCTATGTTTATTATCAACACCTAATTTTCTATATGACATAATTTCCCTCCTTACTAATCATCACTACGTAAAATTAAACCTAAATCCCTTACTTTATCTAATACTTCTTTTAAAGATTTCTTTCCCAAATTACGTATTTTCATCATATCATTCTCACTCTTATTTACTAAGTCTTGTAATGTATGAATATTTGCTCTTTTCAAACAATTATATGCTCTAACAGAAAAATCTAAATCTTCAATTGTAGTTTCTAATGCTTTTACTTTTGGATCTTCAGTTTTTTCTATCATCATTCCAGTCATATCAGCAATATTACTTAAATTAGTAAGAATACTGAAATGCTCAATCAAAATTCTTGAAGCTAAAGCTATTGCTTCTTCAGGCTTTATTGACCCTTTTGTCCAAACATTTAGAATTAATTTATCATAACTTTCATCTTGTCCAACACGAGCACTTTCAACATCATAAGAAATTCTTTCTACTGGAGAAAAAATTGAATCAATTGCAATAACTCCTACTTTTTTAATATCTAAAAGTCTTTTATTTTCTTCACTTCTTACATAACCTCTACCATTAGATACTGTCATTTCCATAACTAACTTTCCACCTTTAGCAACATTTGCTATTACTAAGCTAGGATTAATTATTTCAATATCAGCATCGTGCTCAATATCACCTGCTGTAACAGGGCCTTCTTCAGTAGCATTAATTCTAATTGTTTTCATTTCTTTCGCATGATTTTTAATAACTACTTGTTTTAAATTTAAAATAATTGTTGTAACATCTTCAACTACACCTTCAATAGTTTGAAATTCATGCAAAACACCATCAATTTTAACACTACTAATTGCACTTCCTGGAAGACTTGACAACATAACACGTCTTAACGCATTACCTAAAGTTGTACCGAAACCTCTTTCAAGTGGTTCGATTTCAAATTTACCATAAAAATTACTTTCTACATAATCAGTTATTTTATAATTTGGTTTTTCAAATTCTAACATGAAACTACCTCCTTTTTTTATTAACAACAAATTATCCACGTGGACGTTTTGGTGGACGACATCCATTATGTGGAATTGGTGTTACATCAGTAATTGAAGTTATTTCCAAACCTGCTGTTTGAAGTGATCTAATAGCAGTCTCTCTTCCTGGTCCTAACCCTTTAACATTTACTTCAATTTTTCTCATACCAAGTTCATAAGCAGCTTTTCCAGCAGCTTCTGCAGCCATACCAGCAGCAAATGGTGTTGATTTTTTACTTCCCTTAAAACCTAAAGCACCACTACTAGCCCAAGAAACAGCACGACCTTCTTTATCTGTTATTGTAGTAATTGTATTATTAAATGTTGAATGAATATGAGCTACACCTTCAGGAACATTTTTCTTGACTTTTTTCTTTCTTGTCTTATAAGCCATGTTTTTTTCCTCCTTTTAACATATATTAATTATTATTTCTTTTTATTAGCAATAGTTTTACCTTTTCCTTTACGAGTTCTAGCATTACTTCTAGTACTTTGACCTCTTACTGGTAAACCTTTTTTATGACGTGTACCTTGATATGAATTGATTTCCATTTTAGTCTTGATGTTCATATTAACATCACGTCTTAAATCTCCCTCAACAACATATTTAGATATTTCATCACGCAATCTAGTTAATTCATCATTATCTAAATCTTTAACTCTTTTGCTACCTTCAACTTTTGCATTAGTAACTATTTTTTTTGCTAAATTTCTACCTATTCCATAAATATAAGTTATTGAAGTTTCAACTTGCTTATCATTAGGAATATCTACACCCTTAATTCGAGCCATAAATTACACTCCTTTCTATTAACCTTGTTTTTGTTTGTGTTTTGGATTTTCACAAATAACCATTACTTTACCTTTACGTTTAATAACTTTACATTTTTCACATATTGGTTTTACAGATGCTCTTACTTTCATATTTATCCCTCCTATGGTTTTCTATAGGTTATACGCCCACGTGTTAAATCATAAGGCGATAGTTCTAACATTACGGTATCTCCTGGTAAGATGCGAATGTAATTCATTCGGATTTTACCAGAAACGTGAGCTTCCACAATGTAACCATTTTCAAGTTCTACTTTAAACTTTCCACCTGGTATAATTTCTAGAACCTTACCTTCTATTTCGATTGTATCTTCTTTTGCCATCTTTTCACTCTCCTGTCAAAATTTGATATCCATCTTTTGTAACTAAAACAGTATGCTCAAAATGAGCAGATGGACTATTATCATAACTTTCTATTGTCCAACCATCATCTAATATACAAATATCTGCATCGCCCATATTTAACATTGGCTCAACTGCAAATACCATTCCTTCTTTAATTAAAGCTCCTGTATGTGCTTTACCATAATTTGGAATATCAGGTTCTTCATGTAAATTATGTCCTACACCATGTCCACAAAGTTCCTTAACAATTCCTAAATGATATTTTTCAGCAGTTTTTTGTACTGCATTAGAAATATCACCAATTCTATTACCAGGTTTAACCATTTTTAAACCTTCATATAAAGCTTCCTCAGTATGCTTTAATAACTTATCAACTTCATCAGTTACGCTCCCTACTTTATATGTCCAAGCTGAATCGCCATGATAACCTTTATAACAAGCACAAATATCAATTGATATTATATCACCATTTTTTAGTTTCCTATTACTAGGAATACCATGAACTACTTCTTGATTTATACTAGTACATAAAGTTGCTGGAAAGCCATGGTATCCTTTACAAGAAGGAATAGCACCTTTACTTCTAATAAACTTCTCAGCAAGCGTATCAAGTTCTTTAGTAGTTATTCCCTCTTTAATAAAAGGTTTCAAATATTGATGAGTTTGATAAACAATAGAACCAGCAATCTTTAATAATTCTATTTCACGATTGCTCTTAATATTAATCAATTTTATCACCTAGAGATTTTAATATATTTTCAACAGACTTAATCGTCTCTTCAGAATTTGTAGAGTCTACTTCATACAAAATTCCTTTATTCTTGTAATAGTCAATTACTGGAGATGTAACTTTAAAATAAGTTTCAACTCTCGTTTTAAGAGCTTCTGGATTATCATCTGCTCTTTGATATAATTGGCCACCACATTTATCACAAACATTATCGACTTTTGGTGTTAATTTTTCATTAAATATATTGTATATTGTTCCGCAATTTTTACACATTCTTCTACCAGTAATTCTTTTTAATAATAACTCTTCTGGTATAGTCATATTAATTACAATACCACCATCTATATTTAATTTTTTTACCATTGCATCATACATTTTAGCTTGTTCTAAATTTCTAGGACAACCATCCATAATATATGCTTTAGAATTGCCAATGTTTTTAATTTTATCTTCAATTGCTTTAAAAATCAAATCATCAGAAACAAATAAACCTTTATCAATTAGTTTTTTTATTTCTCTTCCAGTCTCATCATCAATTGAAGCTCTTTCACGTAAAATATCACCTGTTGATATATGAACATAACCATATTTCTCATTAAGTGCTTTAGCTAAAGTTCCTTTACCTGCACCTTGTACAGCTAATAATATTAAATTTTTCATCTTCTACTATATCCTTTTTTATAATTTCTTGTAAGTAAGCTTCCTTCTAGTTGTCTATATGTTTCTAGTGCAACACCAACAACGATAAGTAAACTAGTACCACCAACAGATACAGATGAAGAAAGTCCAGTCAAAGCAGAAAATATTATTGGTAGTGCAGAAATAACAACTAAGAATAATGCACCAAAAACAGTTAATCTTGATAATACTTTCGAAATATAATTTTCAGTGTCTTTTCCAGGTCTTACTCCTGGAATAAAACCACCATTATTTTTTAAATTCTTTGCAAGTTCTTCTGGTCTTAATTGAATAAATGTATAAAAATATGCAAAGAAATATATTAATAATACAAATATTACAAACCCAATCGGTTTTGTATATGTTAAATAATTACTAACAAAATTTGAAAATTCGTTATTATTTACAAATTGTGCAATAACTGCTGGTATTGTAAGTAAACTTGATGCAAATATTACTGGTACAACTCCAGCTGTATTAATTTTTATAGGCATATATGATTGATTAGCACCAAATACACTTGTAGACTTATTTGCATATTGAATTTGAATTCTTCTTTCTGCTTCTTGCATAAAGATAACTCCAATTACAACTAGGAAGTATATTATTACAAAAGCTACAAAAATAGCAATACCAATACCTTTTGCAAAAGTATCAGCCAATATAAGTTCTTCAAATGCAGTAACAAACATTGCTGGAAGTGTTGCAATAATACCAGCCATGATAATTAATGACATACCATTTCCTAACCCTTTTTGAGTTATTTGATCACCCAACCATAACAAGAATGCTGTACCTGCTGTTATAACAGTAGCAACATACATATAATCTATAGTACTCTTACCATCTCCTAAAAATGCTATAGCAAAAACAAAACCTTCAATAAATGCAAATATAATTCCCATATATCTAGTTATTTTATTAATCTTTTGACGACCAATAGGTCCTTCATCTTTTAATTCACTAAAATATGGAACAATGTCCATTTGTAACAACTGCATAATAATTGAAGCAGTAATATATGGCATTACACCTAATGAAAATATTGAAAATTTTTGCATTGCACCTCCGGTAAACGCATTTAATGTACCGAAAGCAGTAGATGACATATCTAAATTAGGAGTACCTGGTATTTGAATATATGTTCCTATAATAAACAATGCTAACGCACCTAATGTAAATAATATTCTTGTTCTTAAATCTTTGTTAGTAGGTGCAAATAATTGTTTCAAAGTTTGAAACATATTACATCACCTCGAATTTACTTCCTGACGTTTCTATTTTTTCTAATGCTGTCTTTGAAAACTTATTAGCTTGAATAGTTAATTTCTTTTCAAGAATTCCATTCCCTAAAACTTTAATTCCATCAAGTTGTTTTTTTACTAACCCTACTTCCTTCAATAAAGCAGGAGATACAACAGTACCATCTTCAAATCTATTTAAATCACCAACATTAATAACTGCATATTTAATTGCAAATTCATAATTATTAAATCCTCTTTTTGGAAGGCGTCTATATAATGGTGTTTGTCCACCTTCAAATATAGCTCTTACTCCTCCACCACTTCTAGCATTTTGTCCTTTATGACCTTTACCACTTGTTTTACCTAAACCTGAACCTCTACCACGACCAACTATTTTTCTTTTATGAGTAGCTCCAATATTTTTTTCTAATTCATGTAATTTCATTATCCTAAAATCTCCTCTACTGTTTTTCCTCTTAGTTTAGCAATATGTTCAGGTGTTTTAATTTGCTTTAAAGCATCAAGTGTAGCATTAGCCATATTATTTTTAGTTCTAGCTCCAAGTGATTTAGATAAAATATCACGAATACCAGCAAGTTCAAGAACAGCTCTTACAGCTCCACCAGCAATAACACCTGTACCAGCAGAAGCAGGTCTTAATAAAACTTTAGCAGCTCCTCTTGTTCCTACAACTTCATAAGCAATTGTTCTGTCTTCAGTTAAAGGTACTTTAATTAAATTTTTGTTAGCATCTTGAATAGCTTTCTTTATAGCATCTGGTACTTCATTTGCTTTTCCCATTCCTAGTCCAACTTGACCATGTCTATCCCCAACAACAACAGTAGCAGAAAATCTTCTTTGCCTACCACCTTTATTAACTTTAACAACACTCTTAATTTCAACAACTTGTTCTTCTAAAGTTTTTGCTTTTGGGTCATTATTTTTATTTTGCATAAATTACCCTCCTTCTAGAATTCTAAACCATTTTCACGTGCTGCTTCTGCCAAAGCTTTAACACGTCCATGATAAAGATATCCACCTCTATCAAACACAATTTTTTTAATATTTGCTTTTTTTGCTTCTTCTGCAATTTTTGCACCAACTTTACTTGCAGCTTCTACATTACTTCCATTAGTTAATTTTAGATCTTTGTCAAGTGATGAAGCACTAACTATTGTAGTACCAGATTCATCATCAATAATTTGTGCAAAAATATTTGAATTTGATCTAAACACATTAAGTCTTGGAACAGCACTTGTACCATGTACATCTTTTCTTACTCTTTTGTGTCTTTCAACACGCATAGCATTTCTTGATTCTTTCTTAATCATAAGTAACTTCTCCTTATCTTATATTTTAAGCAGCTTTTTTACCTTCCTTACGAATAATGTGTTCGTCTTTATAACGAATACCTTTTCCTTTATAAGGTTCAGGTTGTCTAACTTTTCTAACATTTGCTGCAAATTCTCCAACTTTTTCTTTATCGATACCTCTTATAGTAAGTTCTGTATTACTAGGTAACTCAATTGTAATACCATTAGGAATTTGCATTTCAACTGGATGAGAATATCCAGCACTAATAACTAGTACATTTCCTTTTTGAGAAAAACGATAACCTACACCAACAATCTCTAAAGCTTTTTCAAAACCTTTAGTAACACCTAATATCATATTATTGATATTAGCATTAATTGTTCCATGCATTGGTTTAAAATTATCATTATTTCTTAAAACTTCTATAGTATTATTCTCTATATTAACAGTAATACCATTTACTAAACTAGTAGTAAGTTCACCCTTAGGTCCAATAACTTTTACTATTCCATTTTCTTCAGTAATTGTAACACCACTAGGTATTTCAATTTTTCTATTTCCTATACGACTCATTTCAAGGCCTCCTTACTTTACAGATTACCAAATATAAGCTAAAACTTCTCCACCAAGATTTTGTTTACGAGCTTCTTTGTCTGTCATAATACCTTTTGATGTAGAAATAATTGCTATTCCTAATCCATTCAATACTTTTGGCACTTCATCACTCTTAACATAAACTCTTAATCCTGGTTTAGAAATACGCTTCAATCCAGTAATTACTCTTTCTTTTTTATTTCCATATTTAAGTGTCAATTCAATAGTCTTTTGAACATTTTCACTAGAAACTTTATAGTCTTTAATAAATCCTTCTTCTTTTAAAATTTTTGCCATTTCTATTTTTAATTTAGAAGCAGGAATGGTTACTTCAGCATAACCCATTGAATTTGCATTACGAATACGTGTTAACATATCTGCAATTGTATCAGTTACTACAGCCATAATAAAATCCTCCTTCCCAATTACCAGCTTGATTTCTTAATTCCTGGTATTTGTCCTTTATAAGCTAATTCTCTAAAGCAAATACGGCATATTCCAAATTTACTCATAACTGCATGAGGTCTACCACATCTTTTGCAACGAGTATATTCACGAACTTTAAACTTTTGCTTTTTATTAGCTTTAACAATCATACTTTTTTTTGCCATTATTTACCCTCCAATTACTTTCTAAATGGAATTCCAAGTTCACTTAATAAATCATAAGCTTCTTCATTAGATTTTGCAGTTGTTACAAATACAATATCCATTCCACGTACTTTAACAACATTATCATATTCTATTTCTGAAAATATTAATTGTTCCTTAATTCCCAAAGTGTAATTACCTCTACCATCAAAAGCTTTAGGTGAAACACCTCTAAAATCACGAACACGAGGTAAACCAATTGAAACTAACTTATCCATAAAGTTATACATATTGTCACCTCTTAAAGTAACCTTACAACCGATTGATTGACCTTCTCTTACTTTAAATCCAGCAATAGACTTTTTTGCTTTTGTAACAACTGGTTTTTGTCCTGAAATAACTTCAAGATCTTTTACTGCTGCATCTAATAATTTAGAATTACCAGTAGCATCACCAACACCCATATTAATAACGATTTTCTCTAACTTAGGAACTTCCATAACAGTTTTATAATTATGTTTTTTCATTAAACTTGGAATGATTTCATTTAAATATTTTTCTTTTAGGCGGTTCATAAATTAATCCCTCCTTTCACTAATCAATCTTTTCGTTAGATTTCTTAGCTACTCTAACTTTCTTATCTTTTTCTATAGTATGCCCTATTCTAGTTCTCTTTTTAGTCTTAGGGTCAATAATCATAACGTTAGAAGCATGAATTGGAGCTTCAGTTTCAAGAATACCTCCTGTTTCTTGCCCATTACCTTTTTTATGTTTTTTAACTATATTGCATCCTTCAACTATAACTCTATTTTCAGCTCTTAAAACTTTTGTAATCTTACCTTCTTTACCCTTACTAGATCCAGCAATTACTATAACTTTATCTCCTACTTTTAAGTTCATAATATCCTCCTATAGTACTTCCTTAGCTAGTGATACAATCTTCATAAAATCTTTATCACGAAGTTCTCTAGCTACAGGGCCAAAAATACGAGTTCCTACTGGACTCTTATCATCTTTAATAATAACACAAGCATTATCATCAAATTTAATATAAGAACCATCTTCTCTTCTTAATCCAAATGTTGTTCTAACAATTACAGCTTTAACAACTTTTCCTTTTTTTACAGTTCCATTAGGTGTGGCATTTTTAATCGTACCAACAACTATGTCACCGATATTACCAGTTTTAACTTTGCTTCCACCAAGTACTCTAATTACTAATAATTCTCTAGCACCTGAATTGTCAGCAACTTTCAAACGACTTTCTTGTTGAATCATAATTAATCCTCCTTCACCTAAGAGTTATAAAATAACTGCTTCCTTTACTATTTCTTTTAAGTAGAATCTTTTAGTTTTAGAAATTGGCTTAGTTTCAACAATTCTAACTACGTCTCCTACTTTTGCTTTATTGCTTTCATCATGAACTGCATATTTTTTTGAAGACTTAACTCTTTTACCATATAATGGATGTTTTTTATAAGTCTCAACTAATACAGTTATTGTTTTATTATTTACAGAACTTACAACTTTTCCAACTAATTCTCTATTTGTCTTTTCCATATACCCTCCTATTCAGTCTCATTTAATTCTCTTTCACGAAGTACTGTTTTAAGTCTTGCAACAAGATGTCTTAATTCTCTGATTCTTGAAGGTTTTTCTAAATTACCAGTTGCTTGTTGAAAACGTAAATTAAATAATTCTTCTTTTGTTTCTTTGATTTTAGCAATAATTTCTTCAGTGGTTAGATTTCTAATTTCATTAACCTTCATTTATATCACCACCATTTTCTTTACTCACAAACTTAGTCTTGATTGGTAGTTTATGTGATGCAAGACGTAATGCTTCTCTTGCAACTTCTTCAGTAACATCTGATACTTCAAACATGATTTTACCAGACTTAACTACAGCTACCCAAGCTTCTACATTACCTTTACCTTTTCCTTGACGTGTACCAAGTGGCTTTTTAGTTAAAGGCATATGTGGGAAAATATTAATAAATACTTTTCCACCACGTTTCATATAACGTGTCATAGCAACACGTGCTGCTTCAATTTGATTAGCAGTAATCCAAGCACCTTCTACTGCCATTAAACCATATTGACCATTGTGCAATTCAGTATTACCCTTTGAATGACCTTCATAAGGTAATCTATGTACACGACGATATTTAGTTCTTGATGGTATTAACATAATTAATTACCTCCTTTAGCCTTTTTATCTTGAAGAATTTCTCCTTTATAAATCCATACTTTAACACCGATTTTACCAAAAGTAGTATCAGCTTCACTAACAGCATAATCAACATTAGCTCTCAAAGTATGTAATGGAATTGTTCCCTCAGAATATCCTTCACTACGTGCAATATCTGCACCATTTAATCTACCAGAAACCAAAGTTTTAACTCCTTTAGCACCAGCTTTCATAACATTTCTAATAGCTTTCTTTTGAGCCATTCTAAAAGATGCACGATTTTCAATTTGAGCTGCAATACTATTTGCAACAAGAGTAGCATCTAAATCAGGCTTTTTAATATCTACGATTGAAATTTGAATATCTTCATTAACTAATTTAGAAATCTCTCTTTTTAAATTTTCAATTTCTTCTCCACCTTTTCCAATAATAACACCAGGCTTTGAAGTATGAATTATAACTTCGCATCTTTTTGTATTTCTTTCAATTTCTATAGAACTAACACCAGCATCTTTTAATTTTTTCTCTAGGAACTTACGAATTTTTAAATCATTCTCTAAATACTTACTAAAATCTTTTTTGTTAGCATACCAATTAGCTTCCCAACTTCTGTTAATTCCAATTCTAAGTCCAACTGGACTAACTTTTTGTCCCATATTAACCTCCTTATCAGATTATTTTTCAGCCACAACTATAACAATGTGACTAGTTCTTCTATCTTTGTGTCCTATATGACTTCTTGAATCAAACATATGTCTTTTCATAACAGGACCAGCATCTACTCTAGCTTCTTTAACGTATAGCTTATTCTCATCCAATTTAAAATTGTTAACAGCATTTGCTATAGCCGAATTTAAAACTTTAAGAATAAGTTTACTAGATTTTTTATTTCTATTATTCAATATATTTAATGCAACATTAACATCTTTACCACGTATTAAGTCAATAACAAGTCTTGCTTTAATAGGTGATATTCTAAGAGATTTTGCAATTGCTTTAGCTTCCATATTTTTCCCTCCTAGTCATTATTTATTTTTATTTTCGCCATGACCACCGAATTTACGAGTTAAGGCAAATTCTCCAAGTTTATGTCCTACCATATCTTCTGTAACATATACTGGAATAAATTCTTTACCATTATGAACTGCAAATGTATGCCCTATAAAGTCAGGATATATTGTAGAACGACGTGACCAAGTTTTAATAACTTCTTTTTTTCCACTTTTATTTAGTTCTCTTACTTTATTTAATAATCTTTCAAATACATAAGGACCTTTTTTAAGACTTCTTGCCATAAATAATCTCCTTCCTACTTACTGCGACGACGCACAATTAATTTATCTGATGCTTTTTTCTTTCTAGTTTTATAACCTAAAGCTGGTTTACCCCAAGGTGTAACTGGACCTTTACGCCCAACAGGAGCACGACCTTCTCCACCACCATGTGGGTGATCATTAGGATTCATAACAGAACCACGTACTGTAGGTTTAATACCTAAATGACGTTTTCTTCCAGCTTTACCAAGCTTAACTAATTCATAATCTTCGTTTCCAACAACACCAATAGTCGCATAACAAGTTCCTAAAACCATTCTTTGCTCACCACTAGATAAACGAAGCATAACATAATTTCCTTCTCTACCTAATATTTGAGCACTAGAACCTGCACTTCTAGCAAGTTCTCCACCTTTTCCAGGCTTAAGCTCAATATTGTGAACAACTGTACCAACCGGAATATTTACTAAAGGAAGTGCATTACCAACTTTAATATCAGCATTATCAGATGAAATAACTTCCATACCAACTTTTAAATCCTTTGGTGCAATAATATATCTTTTTTCTCCATCAACATAATTAATTAAAGCAATATTAGCACTTCTATTTGGATCGTATTCAATAGTAGCTACTTTACCAATAATATCCTTTTTATTTCTTTTAAAATCAATTATTCTATATTTTCTTTTAACACCGCCACCATGATGTCTAACAGTAATTTTACCTTGGTTGTTACGACCACCATTTTTATTTAAACTAACTAACAAACTTTTTTCAGGAGTATCTGTAGTAATTTCTTCATTAACTAGAGAACTCATCTTACGTCTTGCATTAGTAGTTGGTTGATAATTTCTAATTGCCATAAGTAATCCTCCTTCTAGCCAAGATCAATAGTCTGACCATCAGCTAATTTAACAATAGCTTTCTTAGCTCTATTGCTAACACCAGCATAACGTCCAACTCTTCTTTTCTTAGGCTTAATATTCATTGTAGAAATTTCTTCTACTTTAACTTTAAAAATTTTCTCAATAGCATTTTTAATTTCAGTTTTAGTAGCTTTTGAATCTACTTTAAACACATATTTACCATCTTCTTGAGTAATTTTTGAACTTTTTTCAGTAACTATTGGTGCTTTTATAATTTCTAAATACTTTGTATCCATATTATTTTAGCACCTCCTCTATAGAACTTAATGCATCTTTAGTAATCAAAACTTTATTAGCAGCAACTAAATCTAAAACATTTATTTCACTAGCTTCTATTAATAAAACATTTGAAATATTTCTAGATGCAAGTATCAAATTTTCATCAAGTTCCTTAACAATAATCAATGTATTTACATTGTTTAAGTTTAATGCAGTTAAAATTTTAACCATATCTTTTGTTTTTGGTGTAGCAGCAATTAATTCATCTACCACAACAAAATCTTTAATTTTACTAGCAACAGCACTCTTAAGAGCAAGACGGCGTTCTTTGCGATTCATTTTCTTGCTGTAGTCTCTAGGAACAGGTCCAAAAGCAATTCCTCCACCTCTCCATTGAACAGCTCTAATAGATCCTTGACGTGCATGCCCAGTACCTTTTTGTCTCCAAGGCTTTCTTCCTCCACCACTAACTTCTGAACGAGTTTTAGTGCTATGAGTACCTTGTCTTAATGATGCACGAGACAAAATAATAGCATCATATAAAACTTTTTTATTTGGTTCTATACCAAAAATATCTTCGTTTAATTTAATATCTTCAATCTTTTCACCTTTTATATTTAAAAGTGCAACCTTTGTCATCTATAATTCCTCCCTTCATCATATTTAATCGAAATAAAAATTAACTATGACGACTATTCTCCAACGTTTTCTTCTTTAGATTCTTCTAAAACAGCATCATCATTTTTGTCTTCAACTAATTCATAAGAAATTAATTCAAGAGCTTCATTAGACTTTTCACCATTTTTTATAGAAGTTTTAATCATAACTAAAGATTTTTTTGGACCAGGAACATTACCTTTAATTAAGATAACATTATTTTCTAAATCAACAGATACAACTTCCAAATTTTGAATTGTCGTTGCAACATTACCCATATGCCCTGGTAATTTTTTTCCCTTTAATACATGCATTGGTAATAGTGTTCCAAGAGAACCTACACCTCTATGATATTGTGAACCATGTCCCATAGGTCCACGACTTTGATTATAACGTTTAATAACTCCTTGGAAACCTTTTCCTTTACTTATACCACTGACATCGACGATTTCTCCTTCTTTGAACAAATCTACTGATATCACTTGACCTAAAGTATAATCATTAACGTTTACTCCTCTAAGTTCCTTTAAGAAGCGCTTAGGAGTAGTATTTGCTTTTTTTGTATGACCAATTTTTGCTTTATTTGAATTTTTTTCTTTAACAGTAATAGCACCCAATTGAATTGCGTCATAACCATCTTTTTCTTTAGTTTTAATCTGTGTTACAACATTAGGTTCTACTTCTATTACTGTTACTGGTACAAGCTTTCCATTTTTAGTAAAAACTTGAGTCATACCAATTTTTCTACCTAAGATTCCTTTCATTTCATTTCCTCCCACTAAAATTATTGTTTAATTTGAATGTCAACACCACTAGGAAGTTCCAAATGTGCTAAAGCATCAATAACTTCCTTACTTGGATTTTTAACATCAATTAATCTCTTATGCGTACGCATTTCAAATTGTTCACGCGAATCCTTATATTTATGAACAGCTCTTAAAATAGTAAATTTTTCAACATCTGTTGGAAGTGGAACTGGACCACTAATAACTCCACCAGTTCTTTTAATAGTTTCAACTATTTTTGTTGCAGCATTGTCAAGAATTCTATGATCATATGCTTTTAATTTAATACGAATAATATTTGACATATTAAATCCTCCTCTCGCCTATATCGTCGTATAGACTTGCTCCGTGTAAATAACCTGAATTATTCCTAGCAACTTTGCCTGGCGTATCAGCAACCTCACACATCTAAGCAGCCACACGTTTTAAATTATATCATATAGTTTATTATAAAAGCAAGCCTTTTTTATTACAATTTATCATTTATTTATATAACGTTGATTTTTTTTGAAAGTGCACAGAAGTTGTGCAATAAGACTTATAATTGTTAAATTGTCAATGGCGAGCAAAGCGAGTTTATTTTAACCATTGACAATTATTCACTTATTACAATTTTCATAGCATTAAGTCAATGATAACTTGACTTAATGCTTACTTATTATATAATAAATTGCATTAAAAAGATAAATAAAGGAATTGTGCAATTACTTTTGTAAATTTTAAAAATTCCTATTTTTGTTATGTGTTTTACAATATATTTTTCTTAAAATTGTCATAATTTAATCGAATTTACTTGCTTTTTCTTGTGCTCAGTTGTGCATTTTCTATTGTAATTTAAGCATTTCTAATTATTTTTTAATAATTGTGCACTTTACTTAGAATTTAACGTAATTTTTAATTATCATTTTTATATTAAAAAAAACCCAAAATTGGGTTTGAAATGTAAAACAGTATTTTAACGCTTTGAAAATTGTGGTGCACGTCTTGCTTTTTTCAATCCTGGTTTTTTACGTTCCTTTATTCTAGAATCTCTAGTAATAAGTCCATTAGCTTTTAAAATACGACGATAGCTATTTTCACTATCTTTAGGAGTTGTTGAGTCATATTCTAACAAAGCTTTGGAAATACCTAAACGTATTGCACCTGTTTGCCCAGAAAAACCACCACCATAAACATTAACTTCAACATCGAACATTTCTTTTGTATTAGTTAATTCAAGTGGCTGTGACAAATTCATAATCAAAGTCTCATAAGGTAGATATTCATGAACATCTCTTCCATTTACTGTAATTTTTCCAGTACCAGGAGTTAATCTAACCTTAGCTATGCTAGCTTTTCTTCTACCAGTACCGTAATAAATGTTTTTTTCTTTTTTTGCCATTCCTATACCTCCCTATTTAATTTCCAACTTTTCTGGCTTTTGTGCTATATGTGGATGATTATTATCTGCATATACAAACAATTTCTTGTACATTTGACGTCCTAACCTTGTATGAGGCAACATACCTTTTACAGCTCTTTCAACCATTTCTACTGGATATTGTTCTTTCATAACTTTTGCAGTTCTAATTCTTAGTCCACCTGGATACATTGAATGATTATAATATTTTTTGTCATCAAGTTTATTACCAGTTAAAACAACTTTATTTGCATTTATAATAATTATGTTATCGCCACAATCAACATGTGGAGTGTAAGTTGATTTATGTTTTCCACGAAGAATATGTGCTGCTTTTGCTGCAACACGTCCAAGAACTTGATTCTCTGCATCAATTACATACCATTTGCGTTCTACTGTTTCTTTTTTTTGCATATAACTTTTCATATTTTTTCTCCTTTTACTTAAGCATAGCCTTCCCAAAGCTAAACTTATGTGGGGATTTAAATGTACCGATTAGAATTATACTAAATGTGTTTAGAAAAGTCAACACAATTAATTATCTTGATGTAGTAAACTAGATGTGGGAATAATTATTAAAACATAAAAAAAAGAGAAAACACTCAAAATAAAAAACTGTT
>CALVZC010000005.1 GCA_944372425.1 uncultured Bacilli bacterium | reverse complement strand
TGGAGATAAAAAATATTGGGATACGAAAGATGATAAATTCAAGCATAAAATGACTAATGTCTTTAAAGAACAAGTGAATGATTTAGAGCAGCAACTACCAAACTTTAAAATAGCCAGTGCGATTATTCATTATGATGAAACTAGTCCACATCTTCATATTGTTGGTGTACCAATAAAATATAAAAATAAAAATGGTATGAAAAAACAAGTTGGCAAAGGAGATGTTTTCACAAGAGATAGTCTTCGAAAACTACAAGATAAAATGAGAACTCTATGTATCGCTAGTTTTAATAAAGAATATGGCTTAAATAACATTTTGAAAAAGAAAGAGAAAGGTAGAAATAAAGATATAAATGTCAAAGACATGGGAAATTATCAAGCCATGAAAAACCAAGTGGAAAAAAATAAAAAAGCACTAGAAATAGCCAGTAAAAAATCTAGTGAACTTGATAAAAGCACTACTAATATTAAAGACACAGTCAACAACCTTAAAAAAGCACCAATAGTTAAAAATACCTATACTATTTCCGAAGATGATAAAAATAAAATTTTAGAATATATTGATAAAGTTGATAAAACAAACTCTGATTTTAAACGAACTGAAAAACTATCAGTTACCCTAAATAATGTTGATACTGAACTAGAGGAAAATAGAGAAAAAATTAAAATACTAACTGAAAATAATGAGGCATTATCTCTTAAAGTAGATACTTTATCAAAAAATATTGAAAATAAAAATAAAGAGATTAAAGAGTTAAAAAAAGATAATAAACATCTTGAAGAACTAGTAGATTACTTTAAAGATTTATTTGATAGATTAATCAACTTTATCAAACATAAAATATTCGGCAAAGACAAAGAACGTGAAGATTATTGGGAATTTTCAAAGGACTTATACGAACATGGAATATTTAGTGATAAAACAATTAAAGATTTAAAAGAGAATTATAATTGGAGCAAAGAATATGATAAAAACAAAGATCATGATGATTTTGAATTATAATTTTATAGCAAAAAAAGACAATTTATATCATAACGATTAGAATTGTCTTTTTTATATTATGCATCTATAAGTTTTATTTCAGAATTTTGTGTTAATAGTTTATAAGCTTTATCTAAATCTATAAATTCAGATTTTATGTTTTCAGCAAACAGTAGTAAATTCACTACATTCATAGCGGCACCATTAATTCCAGTTGTAGTTGCAATATTACTTAATTTATCTTCAAATTGCCCATTAAATTCACTTGATACAAATAGAAAACTAAATTTGTTTAATAACGTTGGAAAATTATGCCACCATTCATTTGAATTAATTTTAGGATCTCTTTTATTATTTTCTTCAACATATCTTCGCATCTCATCAGCTTGAGAAATTGGTAAAGAATATCCTTTAGAATATGCTTTAGTATCTATAATTGTTCCATAATTTTCCTTTAAATTTTCAGTATAAATTATACCATCTGGTTTCCTTCCACCACCTAAATGTAATCCCTTATATCCACATTCTGATATAAGTAGGTCAACCACTTCCATTTCAAATTGACGATTTGATTTAGAATCATATGCCAAGTCAATTAAATTAAGATAACTATGGGAAATATTTTCAAGTAAATCCCTGCAAAAATCTTTTAACCTTAATGTATCACTTTTACCAGTTCCCATTGAATTTATAGGAATAACTAAATTTTGAATATCATCATTCAAAATGTATCCTTTATTTGACTTTTTAATGAATAAGCCAATATTTTGTAGACCAATTATATCATCTTTAATACTTTCTATTGATTCATCAAATTTAACTTCTTTTAATTTTTCTTGCAGTTTTTCTAGTGATATCGCACCATTAGAATCGGATAAAAATTTTATTAAATATGCACGCCTATTTCTTATATAATATCTATCAGTTGCCTTTGGACACAACATTTCCCAATATACATTTTTTGATACCTTTGAAACCTTATTTACACCTTGTAACCTTCTATATGCTTTTAACCCATCTGGAGTAATCATATATGCTTGACCTAATTTTTCAATATACTCTTTCCCACCTAAATTAACTTTATATTCTTTTTCAACTTGTCTAACTAATCCTAACTTTTCTAACCATTTACATATTTGTCTAGCATATTTATCTGATGAACCATCCCAATCAGATTTCATTTTATTTTTCTCTTTTAAATCACTAGTCATTGCAAGTGAAGTCAACAAAACATTTTGAGGTAAAGATGTAAAGCCTTCATCACCGACAAACCCCAATTGACTCCCTATCTCAAATTTAGATAAATGTTCTCCATTAGATAATAATTGTAATATTCTAGATACTGGAGGATACTTTAAAATTGCATTTACTAGACATTCTTTTTCTGCTTCTGAATTATCTTCAGTACGAGAATATTCTAAACCTTCATCTGTAATTTCAAAAGTATCATCTTCACCATTATATTTTACAAAGCCACATAAATGCGCCCAGCGTAAGAAACTATCAGATGCCCAATCACTTAAATATTGTTTAACTTGCCCACAAATAGAAGCCTGTATAATAGCATTACAAGGTGAATCTTTTCTTGGCACAGAATGAGTTCCTACAAGATCAGAATATGTTATTTTTAATGGTTCAGTATTCAATATATTTTGAAATTTTTTTATTAACTCATTATCATCAACCAACATTGGAATACGAGCTATAATTAAGTTTTTATGAAAATCAGATTCATTATCAAAAATTTGAACAACTTTTTTTAGACTACTAAAGTCTGATGCATCTTGTGACCAACCAAATGATCTTTTTGATGAATATTTTGTTGATAGTTCTATATTACTCATTTTCGACCTCCTTATAATTCGTAATTAACACTTCAATAGTATCATCCTTCTTTTTTCTTCTATAATTTGAATTATTAAATGTATTTTTTATTATATAAACAGTATATTTTTTTGACCATTCAGTTAAAACGTCATTTTTTTTATCATTTGCAATCAAGACATTCGACAAAGCAAATTTAACTCCCCTTGAATTTAAATCATCAAGAATATCTAATAGTTTTTTTTCATCATCAAGAGTCCAATCTTTAATTCCACGATTCCCATCATTATAACTGCCTGTGGTAATCAAATAAGGTGGATCACAATATACAAAATCATCTTCTCCTAAATTTGAAAAATCAAAATCAACAAATTTTTTTTCTGAAATTTTAACATTAATTTTATTGATTTTATCAACAAATTTTTCCAAATTCTTTTTTATATTTGGATTATAAGAACTTCTATTTTTTCCAAATGGCGTATTATATTTCATATTTTGATTAAATCTTATTTGATAATTAAAGCTATACAAAATTAAAGTATAAAAATCGATATTTTTTTCACTTTCGCTTTTATATTCATTATAATTATATTTATTTCTTAATTTTAAAAAGGCGTCTGCATTTTCTTTATTTAAACCATTATCATGAATATTATCTTCAAGTTCCTTTATTACTTCATCTGCTTGCGTAGTTGAAAAATAAGTCATAAGTTCACATAGTGGTTCTATAACATCATTATAAACTATAGTTTCAGCATTAACGTTAATTCCAACATTAAATCCTCCACCAAATAAATCCACAAATGTCTTAATATGCTTTGGAAACTTAGGAATAATCTGATTTAATATTTTATATTTTCCACCAACATAATTTAATGGAGATTTTATATAGAACTTTTCCATTTTAATCACCATTAATCCTTTTAATTGATGAATTATAATATTTCTCATCCAATTCAAATCCAATATACTTTCTACCTGTTTTTATTGCACTAACAGCAGTAGTTCCAGATCCCATAAACGGATCTAAAACTAAATCATCTTTATTACTATGAATTTTAATCAAATATTCAATTAGTTTTACTGGCTTTTGCGTTGGATGATATCTCTTACAACCACCACCACTTTCTGATGGAACTGAAATAACACTACTTTCATATTTCGAATTTTGCCTATTGTATGTCCATTTACCAGGCTTAACAAACCAAATAATCATTTCTATATCAGGGACATACCTCCTATCTCTATTTCTAGGCATAGGATTAGTCTTTTTCCAAATTAATGTATCCTTATAAACGAAACCTAAATTTTGTGCATATTTTATAATTTCTGTTGCTTTTTTAAAATCATTAAATACCAACAATGAGCCACCTTTTTTTAACAATTCATATGCTTTTTTTATCCAAGGCTTATTATTAAATTCTTTATCCCAATCACCAAAATCTGTACCTTTTCTAGGATTTTTTCTATCTTTCATTGTATGAAACTGAGAATGTTTAGATATTACATAAGGAGGATCCGCAATTATCAAATCAACTTTTAAATTTTCTTTAATCATCTTGTTCATGCCTTTGTTACAATCGATATTATAAATATTATTGATTTCCACTATTACACCTCCTCATAACATCTTTTACCAATAAAATTATACTATAAATCTACTAATTGTTCTAGATTAACTAGATATTTATTTCAAAAAATTAAACGAAGTGATATAATAAAAAACAAATTATTTCTTAGAAAAGAGGATTAAAAATGAAAGATTATTCTATAGATAAATGTTTTAATATATATTATTTAAACTTAAGTAAAGTTTATGAGATTTCCATGATGATAAACAATACTATAGTAACAAGTATTCAGCGAGAAAAAAATAACAGTTTTAAAACATCTAAAAGTACTAAAGCTTCTTTAGGAGGTACAATTCAAACCGATTCAAAATACTTAGCAAGCATAAAATCAGTAATTGAATCAAATAAGGCTTCTGAAAACACTTCATCATCAAAAATTATTGAAAGTCTAGATATTAAAACTACTAAGTCTATTTTACTTAATAAAATCAAAGCAAAATGTATAAATGGCAAAAAAATAAATGATTTAAATGAAGGAGATTTAATAAAAATAGATAATATACAACTCTCAATATTTGATAAAGATACTTTGCGACAAATGCTTTTATTAAAGCGTGATGCACTAAAAGGCATGAAAGTCGAAGGATTAGATATTAACAACATAGTAAATTCTATAATAAAGGATTACTCATATATTTTAATAGGACAAATAGAAAATGATAATAAAAACAAAATTATTATTAAAATTCCTTTTGAGATAGAAAATGAATTTGAAAATAATTATAATGTAGATGACCTTTTGCTTGGAAAAGTAAGTCTTATAGGCATTTATAAAAATAAAAACAAAATTTCTGACATAACAAACAACACTCTTAATTATTTTATAACAAATGGTGGTATTACAAAAGATATAAAAAATTCTAAAATTATACAAAGCAATATTCAAACTACTGAAAACAAAGCAAAAAAAACAAATAATGATGAATATCATTATATAGATATTATTGCAATAATTCAAGATATTAACTTTAAAGAAGAACCGAAAGAAAAACCTCTTCCATGGTATAGAAAAATTTTAAATTTTTTGAAAGGACAAAGGAATAATGAGAAGTAGATTGTATTATTACAGAAATAAAGCCGAATTTGATCAATATTATAATGAAAATAACGGAAATATAAATGGTTTCGAAATAATAGATTCTAAAGGTAAACTTGATGATATAACTGATACCATAATTGATATCACAGATTTAATATTATATGTAAGTAAAGAAAACATACATATATATTCAGTAAGATTAAGTCTAAAAAAACTGGACAAAAGCAATAAGCTAATAATTTCTTCACAATATGTAGATGAAGCATTAAATATATTTCCAACAATATTCGAAGATGCAACACCAATTTATAATAAGAAGGAAGAAAGAAATATATTAGAAAAAAATATAAGGCACAAAATTTATTACTATAATGAAGAGCAATTTACAGCTATTGAAGATGAATGCAATAAGAGAAAAATAATATTAACTAATTTCGCTAATCTACCCTTAGTTAAAAATTATGACAACGAATTAATTATAGATATTACGAGTACCTTACAGAATATGAAAGGTGCAGAACATATAATATATTTATTAGAACAATTTTTTTCTACTATGAATGAAAAAACAACTATTATTGTTGAAGCAGATAAATTAGAAGATGTAAAAAGATACTTAAAATTAACCTTTTCTGAATATTTAAATATTTCAAAACTATTTGAAAATATACCTAAAGCAATGCTTCCATCAGAAAACGCAAAAAAGTTAAGACGAATAATTGATTTAAAAGAAGAAGAAATATCATTGTTGATGTCTAATATAGATAATAATCTTATTGGTCATACTAATTTTAAAAATAATCTTAAAAATAATTTAAAAAAATTTCTTTTATTAAATAAAATAAAAAAAAGAAAAATTTTTTCAATATTTTTACTTGGTAAGCCTGGTTTAGGAAAAACAGAAATTGGAAAAATTCTTAGTAAAACAATAAATCCAAAATCAAACTTTATAAAAATAAATTTTGGAAATTATTCTAGTCAAGATGCTTTGAATAGTTTAATTGGTAGTCCAGCGGGATATATTGGATGCGATGGTGGAGAATTAAGTAAAAAAATCAATAATAATCCAGTTGGAGTTATAATTTGTGATGAATTTGAAAAAGCAGACTCTGAAATTAAAAATTTCTTTCTTGAACTACTTGAGGATGGTAAATTTACTGATTCTATGAGTCGTGAATATGATTTAAATGGATATATTATTGTATTCACTTCAAATATTGAAAATGAAGCCGAATTTGATAACAAAATGTCTCCAGAATTTAAATCTAGAATAAATTTAATATGTGAATTCACACCATTAAATGACTCAGAGAAAATAGAATTTATTCAATATCAAATTTCAGAATTTAAAAAGGATATTAGTAAAAATTCTGTGCCACATAAAAAAATACCAGAACACATTGATATAGAATACAAAGATACGGATGACTTGCGGGAATTAAAAAATCGAATTTATGATAAAATGCAAGAATACATTAATTAATCAAAAAATATATTCCCCAAATATTAAAAATATGTTATATTATTAATAGCAACGGAAAATTATATGTACTCTTTCGTTATTGGAAAAGAGTTGTAGATAACTACAACACTCGCTCCATAGTGAAATGTGCTCGAACTTTTCGAGTTTTGATAAATAACTAATTCAGAAATGGATTAGTTTTTTTAATATAAGAGACTACTATCATAACAATATTAAGATAAAAGTTTCACACTTTTATGAGTATCGATAATACACATCTTGATGAAAATTTTCCACATTTACATTGTTGATTTTCCAATCAAAGAAAATTGCAAAACAAGTCTAATAAGACAAGTTAGCAAAACTTACATTTTTACAAAATAGTAATTAATAGCTATTTTAAAATAAAATGAATAAATAATTTTTTAAAGAATTTAATTACATCTATTGATTAAACATTAATCATAAAAAAAAACAAAAGTTAAAGGGCTTAAAAAAAGATAACTAAACTTGACAATGAAGTAAATGATTTAAAATATAAGAAAGAATCAATTAATAAACAAATAACTAAATTTGATAAAAATAAAAACGATAACTTATAATGATAAGTTATCGTTTTACACTTTCGGTTTCAATTTGAGACATTTGCTTTGATTTTAAATATTCCTTTAATGTTTGTACCATTTTAGTATAACCTGCATCATTCATATTATTAGCGACAAAATTATCATGGGCGTATTGTCCTCTTCTTTCTGCTAAATGATTATCTCCAAAATCCCATATCTGATAAGTTGATTGAAATTCAGAAAAACTTTTACCATCAGCTGCTTCAACAAAACTTCTAGCAGCATCTATAAACGAACCACCATTTTGAAGAATCCAATTTTCTATTCCAACTCCACCTAAACCTCCTTGAGGTACTTCTCCTCGATTAGGCTTATATACTTTTGCATTTTTTAACACTTGTTTGGCAAGCAGAATATTTGCAACTACATATTTATATTTTTCTTGATCTGTTCTTTGAATAGTTGCTAATCTATCTTGTAATGCCATGTCTGTCGAATATAATACTTTATCTGTTTTTTCGCCAAATGTAATATCAATGTCTACGCTAGTATCGTTGTCTATTTGAACACGCTTTAATCTAAAATCTCCAGTTGCTGTTAATTCAGTAGAATTTTCTCTACCGAGCTTTTTTAATATAGTTTGTTTTAATTCATTTAATCTTGAAGGATTTGATAATATTGTTTTGTCTAATCGCATCATAAAATCAAAATCACCATCACCAGGTTCATTTGTTCCTCTTCCAGTTGATCCAGTATCAATTAATTCTACAATTCCTTCAGTTAAATCACCATCAATGTTAGTTTTCAAATGTAGTCCCAATTCTTCAAGAGATTCCTTAATAATACTATTAATTTTTTTTACTTTTACTTTAACTTCATAATTGTTTTGTTCTATTTGTTGCGCTAAATATTCTGTTTCTTCAGTCACTAAATTTTCAGAAAAACAATAGTTGTATTCTCCAAAGTATGACAATCCACTCATTTTTTCTCTTAATTCGTCATAATTTTTTGGAGTAAATACAATTTTACCTTCCATATTTGATACAGGAATATAGAACCCATTCATTGCAATCTCTAGCCCAACTCTTGGGTCATAATTTTCCATAACAATATAATTTATTTCACTTGAAGCAAAACCTGTTCTAATTCCATAATGCCCTTCTCCTAGAACTCCAGTATAAAATACTTCCATTTTAGACATATCCAATTTTGTTTCTAACGTTTCATTACTAGTTCTAGTAATCATAAACCTATCATCATTTTTTAATACGAAATATATAGGGCCATAAGTTGAGGCAATAGTTGATCCCATTTTTCCTTTTACTGTTCCGTATGAGGCACGAATTACCGATATGTCAGTATCAAGTGGAGTAGCATCACTGCCAGCACTTGAACCCAGATATTCTTTCGAAACACTACCATTTTGTAAAATGTTTCTTAAATATGTTATATCACCAATTCCTTTTACAAAATCTCCTTGTTCCAAGACCATATTTGAATTAGAAGCATTTCTATTTCTTGAATCAGCAGTTTTAACTTTTCTTGCAATATATTCTTTTGCTTGTTCTAAGGTATCGATTCCAGCAAATCCACAGAACATTTTGATAACCCTATCAGCTAAATTATAATCCAATGTACCATCCGGAGATAATTTTTTTGAAAGTTCTAAAATATCTGTTAAAACATGTCCTGTTGATTTAAATGTATCATTTCCTTTTTTCGCTTTCATTGTATTATTATACAAAGTAGCTAAATGATTGCAAAAAGTAGTTAATTCTCCAATTTCTACTTCTCCAAGCGAATTAAATAAAATTTGTCCTGATTTTATCCTTTCATATAAATTAGAGCAAAATTCTATATTTTTTAAATACGAATTAACTGACCTATTATTGGATCCAAATGAAGATTTAATCAAATCAGACAATACTATTACTTTTTTACCTGTTGTTGATGATTTTTTTAGTACAGGTGATATCATTGACCTTTCAAAATCAAATCCTTGAAAATCGGGATGCAGTATTTCGAAACAAGAATAAATTTTTCCAACAGTAGGAATATTATTTTTTATAAATACAGCTTCGATTTTACTTAAACTTTCCAAAGGATCTTCTGTTCTTAATATTTGTGTAGCAATTTCTTTTCTAAATGCAAATATTTCACTTGAATTTGATAATGATAATCTTGATAATACTTCAGAGACATATTCTATTTTTTCTACATCGATGTTAGCACCTAACTCCATAACATATTTTTTAAATTCCTTTTGAATTTGAACATCCTGTATTTTAGAATATGCTAAAATCACTTTCATACGATTGTAATTTGCTATTGTTAAATTTTCATAATTACCAAACAAAGGAATAATCCATGACATGCTTTTTGAAAAACCACAAGCAATATTTGTTTTGCCAAATATATCAAATAGTTCTGGATTATCACTAAAATCTTTTATTGTAAATTCTCTATTATAAAACTTATTTTTAATTTCTTGTGGTACATTTGCACCTAAAAACAATGTTGGATTATTATTTTTGAAATGACTAGGAATATTTTCATCATATTTCATATTTCCATCAATAATATTTTTCAATATTGTTTCATCTAATTTATCTAACAAGGCATCTTTAGAAAAGTTTGAATTAAGCACCAAATCTTCTAATTTATTGTCTTCAAAAACTTTTTCAATATATTTTCCATATAAAAGCATTACATCAAAAGCATCATCTGAGCCAAATATCTGTTTAATACTACTAACTAAATTAATCTGTCTATATTTACCCTCACTTATAATCTTTACAGACATATATTTAAACAAAATCTCTAAATCAACATTCTTTAAATATTCTCTATAAGAAGGATTCGACAAAATAAATTCCGATGATATTGTTCTACTATAAAAAGCTTCTTGCAATTCTTTAGGAGCATTTTTATCTAAAAACATTGTTGGGCATTTTTCAATTAAATGTTTAGGAATATGATGAGGATACGCTAAATTATTTTCAATAATAATTTTCCTTAATGTTTCATGTATTTTATCTTCAATTTGATTTATATCATCGTCAATTGTAAATATAGTTTTATACCCTATAATGTGTACCATATAATGATTAAAAACTATATCTAAAACGTCACTATATTCAGTAATAAAATTCATAATACCATTAAAATTTGTTTTACTACTAAGAAATTTATAAATATTTTCATCAGCATATAATCCATTGCTATCTTTAACTATTATTTCTCTATTTTTAAAGCATGAAATTAAATTTTTTCCATTTAAATATTGAATATATTCTGGATGTTCTAATAATATTTGTGGAGTAAGTGATTTCGTGTAAAATAGTTTTTGCAATTCTTCAGGTGCTTGTTCTGAAATAAATAAATCTGAATTTTTTTCTCTGAAGTCACCTATTATTTCTCTATAATCAGGAATTTTATCATCATATCTGCTATCACTTGGACCATAAATTATAATTTTTCTCATTACTTCATAAAATTCATCTTTAGTATATAATCTATCATCATTTTTATCTATAGTGTAATTTCCATATTGAAAATACATTCCATTCATTAATTTTAGTATTTCACAGTTGTTTTTAGTAAAAAAATGGCCACATTCATTATCAAAATCAACAATATTTCTTAAACCACAAGTTTCAATAAATGATAAAACGCTGAAATCTAATAATGTCGAAAAAGGGATAGGCATATTAAATAAATAATCTTCAGGAAGTTCTTGCAATTCATTAATTAATTTTTCAGGCAAATTACCATAATTAAATACCTTTAAATATTCTTCAATCGATGAATATTTAAATATCTCCCTATATTGCTTATCTGTAAGCTTAATAGGTGGCCTATTATTACCATAATTTCCATAAGTTTTGCTTAATATATTATCTGTAAATTGTTTTAAATAATCGTGTTTTTCTTCCTCACTAGAAAGATTAGAAAAGTTGTTAATAAATGTATAAGCATCATTATTTTCTACTATCAAGGATATCAAAATACCATAATTAGACATAAGTTCTTTTAGCATAGCATCTGTAATATGATTTTCATTTGCTGTATCTTTTAGTAAACAATAACTTAAATCTTTATCTTTAAATAGCTCCCAATTGCTAATTATTTCTTTTAAGCTAATTTTACCATCATTAAAGCTTTTTTTTAAATGCACAAATTCATCTTTGCTATAAGGAGAAATTTTAAATAATCTAGCGGAATATATTTCAGACATTTTTTGTGAATAATCGCTGGGTTTTATTTGATTTTTAACTAGTTTATATAAAGTTTGGTTAATATCTTCCGTTTGTGAGCTAATAGACATTAGCATATTCCTAAAATTTATATTATTGTCGGTTATTCCATTATTTATTAACTCCCAATCTAATTCTTTACACTTATCTATACCAAATTTCTCAACTATTTTTCTATCATATGCAACAATACATGAAATTGGTATTTTGTCATCTAATTGATATTCAATAAATTCATTAAAAGATAGAGTACAATTATATACTTTATTTAAAATGTATTTTGGAACCTTTAACCTTTTTCCAAATATTTGTCTTCTGTGATATTTATAATTCATCTATTATCACCTACATTAGTATTATATCATATGTTTTGATAAATTTGGTATAGTTTAACTTTTGTTAATTTAAATTTGAAGTGCAACAAAAATGCATTGAAAAAGACATATAAATAATCTATAATAACTCTTCGCTAAAAAAGAAAGAAAAATCAATACCATCACTTAAAGGAATCTTACCGTATTAAAATTCAAGCTTTAGTTAGTCAAAAAGGAAAAAATGGTAAAAGATTATTTAATAATTCTTATATTGCTAATTATCTAGGTGTTCATCGCTCTACTATCTCAAGAGAACTTAGAAATAGAAAGTCTTATCGTTTTATGGTTAGATCAGGAAGAACTATTGAAAAATCTTATAATTCTACAGATGCACAAAATGATTATTTATTTAAACGTGGTTTATCTAAAGGTGAATATAAACTACGCAAATATTCTGTTATGGCCAAATATATTGAAAATAAAATTAAAATGGATAAATGGGCTCCTGATTCGATTGTTGGTTATATGAAAACCCATAATTATTTTACTAAAAATGGTTTTACTTCAATTACTACTCCTACTATTTATAATGCTATTCGGTATGGTATTATAAACGTTAAAATCGAGGGCACTAGAAGAATGAAATATGAATCTGAATATCAATATAAAGATAAAAAGTCTGTTTCTATTAACAAAATACCTTATAGTATTGAAAATAGGCCCGAAGAAATTAATAATCGTTCTATTTTTGGACATTTTGAAATCGATACAATGATTGGAACTAATCGTGGTAAACATGAATGTCTTTTAACTATCACAAAAAGAAAAACTAAGTTTGAAATAATTTTTAAAGTATCTTCAAAAACTTCTGAAAATGTTGTTAATAAAATAAATCAAATGAAGTTATTATGAACAAATATTACAATAAAATATTTAAATCATTTTCTACTGACAATGGTTCGGAATTTTCTGACTTTTTAGGAATAATTAAAAATTAAAAAACAAAAATATACTTTTGTCATCCTTACTGTTCTGGATAAAAAGGCACTAATGAAAAACAAAATAGTATGATTAGATATTTTATTTCTAAAAAAACATTAATAGAAAATTATTCATGTGATGATATTGATAATATTGCAATTTGGATGAATAATTATCCAAGAAAAAGTTTGAATTATCAAACTCCTCTAGAAGAACTTCTAGAGGAGTTTGATGATAAGAATATAATAAATAAAATATATAAACTGCAAGCAAAAGTGAATTGTATTTAGATTATTCATTTGTTGCACTTGACTTTTTAATTATTAAAAAAAATTAGTCATATATTAACGACTAATTATTAATTTTATAAATTTTCATTATGCAAAAGGAACTAACATAAATTAGTCCTTACTATTATTTCATCTCTTGATTTAGATTGTTTTTAAATAATATCATTAATTTTTCAATAAGTTCTTGATCTACAACTTCTTCTAATTCATTATTTTCATATTTGCAAAACATAATATTTGTATAATCATCTCGATCAATTAAATAAGCATAAAATTTATTATCAATTTCAGTAGTGGAAACAACTGTATATTTTTTATTATCGGATAAAGTTAATATCTCACCTTGTCTTAACATTATTTTCAACCTCCATACTTTGACTACTACTATTTTGTAATGAAACATTCATATCTTCAAATTGATGTTGGGCATCTTTGTATTTTTTATTATGTTTGAATGCTTTTGCAATAAATCCACCCGCTGTTGCACTTAATAAAGTGACCATAGGTCCAAGATCTTGAAAATATTGTCCTAATGATTCCCAAGAATATATAGCACCTAATTCGTGTTGAATAATTTCGTTTGGATTTAATCCGTTGAAATGTAAAGCCACTCCTGCATCTAAAATACAAGTTGCAGCAATTATAGAAGAAATAGTTTTTTTTCTGCTTTCTTCCGTCATTGTCCTTTCCCTTTGTAAAATTGTAAATTTTCTTTGCTCTTGTTGCATTTGTAATAATTGTTTTTGTGTTTCTAGCTGAGCTTTTTGAATTTCTAATAATTCATTATTTTGTGATTCGTTCATAAAAAATTCTCCTATCTCTTTATACCACTGTCAGTAATAGTTTGTGCTTGACTATCACTTAACATTGTTTTTAATTCTTTTTGTTTTTGATATTCTTTTTTCCTATCAAAAAAAACATTACCATGATTACTTCTAGTAGTTGCTTCCATTAGTCTAGCAATATCACCATTATATTTAGTTTGCCCCTCAAACATAACGAATTCTTCTATAAATTGTTTTACTGGAATATCATGTCCATTTTTTAATATTATCATACCATTTTCGGGAATATATGGCGAAAAATATTCTTGTATATATTGTACTGCAGAAGTTTCTGTACCATTTGGATATCTTAATTTTCTCTCCATCAAAGCAGGATTCAAATAATTAGTAATTTCTACTGGATGAAAACTAATACTTTCGGTACCATTATTTATAGTTATTAAACCTTGATTCTTTTTAGTGGTTGCTTCTAATAGCCTAGCAACGTCACCATTATACTTAGTTTGCCCGACATACATAACAAATTCTTCTATAAATTGTCTATAAGTAATTCTAGCACCATTTTTTAAAGTAAAGAAACCATCTTCTGGAATGAATGGATAAAAATATTCTTGTATATACTGTACTGCAGAAGTTTCTACACCATTTGGATATCTTAATTTTCTCTCCATCAAAGCAGGATTTAATTTATCACATATAGTTGATACATCAACCACATAACCATCTTTTGAACTTGATCTATTATCTTGTTGTTTATTAACTGGCTCTTGATATGTTAATAATTTATCTCTAGATGCAATATCAAAACAATATTTGTCTGTATCTATTCCCATAGTTTTTGATTCTCTTACAATGGCATCTTTTACTGTTTTTTTAAAGTTTGGATCATGTTTAATAATTTGTTTAGTAACTTTTCTAAAAATAGTATCAAAGTCACTATCGTAAATTCCAATTTTTTTACCATCTCGTGTAGGAATGTTTATTTTTTTATCTAAAGTTTTATTGTTTTTTCTACTTGCAATAACAGTTGCTATATTTTGTTTTGCATAATGTTCTATAACTTGCTTTAAATTTCCTTTAATAAAATCATTGGGAACTAAACCATATATATCATAAAATTGCTGAACCATTCCTTTTTCAGCATATCTATCAATATCATCTTTATAACTAGTAATTATTTTTTCAGTAATTTTAATTGTTAAATATTCGGATAAGGTTATTCTATTACCATTATAATTAATTAAATCATTTTGATGATCATAAATCCAATTGCTAACTGCTGATTTTATTCCTTTTTCAATTGCTTTTGATCTTACTTCATTAAATGAAGTCCTTTCACCATTTGGAAGTACTTGAGGTTCTGCTCCATAACCAATCCAATTGTCGATTTTACCAGTTAGTATTGGTGGTTGGTGTGTCCTAGAAAACAATTCTACATTTTCTTTTTTTAATTCTCTTAATATAGTAATATATTGCTCTAAATGTTCTGTGTCAGAATAAATAACTATCGTATCATCTCTGTTTCCATATTCATCATATTTAAAATAAAATGGTATTTTCTTTTCCATACATTTATCTATAAAAAAAGAGGCAACGGCTTCTGTATCTATACTTTCAGTATTAAGATATAATCTATGCTCAATTTCAAATCCTGCTTCTTTTCTGGCTGTCAAATATCTTGAACTTATATGAGTCCAACCAGAATATTTTCCAAGACTTTGCCAACCATATTTTTCAATTAAATTATTTTCATCTTTATAAACTAGTTCCATAAATTCTTGTTTTGTTTTTATATCAGGAACAGTTTTTAAATATGTTCTTAATTGATGATAGTCTTCTTCAACACTACTGCTATGTTGAATTAACCAATCAACTTGTCTATCTGTTAAACTTAACACATTTTCTTTCCATATCTTAAATAATTTAGCATATAGCTTATCTTTAATTTGTGGATAATATTGTCCTTTATATTCTTTATCATCAACATGTACTTTGGTTAAGTACGAATATATATTTTTTTGTTCTGCATAAGCAGATATTAAATCACTAATTACCGTATCATCATCTAATGGGTTAGTAATTGAATTATACAGTTCTCTATATTTTTCCATTTTTCCTCCTGAATTATAATAACTTTTCCTTCTAAATTACATATATAGCAATTTAGTAATAAAGTTTTTATTTCACTTAATATTTTATCATCTTTTTCATAAATTTTCCAAACCAATATACCTTTTATTAAATTTGATGGAATTCCAAATAGAATAGCACTCCTCGGTCAGTAAAAAAACATCTTTATTTTTTCTATAAACAATAAACTTATTATAATAATCTAAATTTATAAATACTTTAACTTCCTTATCATTTAGAAAGAAGGACTTATTGCTATGACAAGTATATCACATTATTCTCATAGTTTAAATATTAAGTATTATGCTATTTTATTATATAAAAATGGAAATCCTATCTCTTTTGTTTGTAGGAGATATAAATGTTCTAAAGATTCTCTTATATGTTGAAATAAAAATTTGATGGTACTATGGATTCTTTAATTGATAAATCTCATAAACCTCTTTCAAAACATTCTAACTCTAATACTGATGAAGAACTATCTTGGTTTAAAAATTATATTAGAAAAAATCCCAATATTTCTCTTTGTGAACTTTATGGGAAATTACATATTGAAAAAGGTTATTCTAGACATGCTTGTTCTTTATTTAGAATTGTTATAAAACTTAAATATAATATTAATAAAAAATATCATTCTAAATATATTCCTAAAAAATATGATACTCCTACTAATATTGGTATTAAATGGCAAATGAATGTTAAAGTTGTTCCTAAAGATTATTATGTTGGTAAGTTGCCTGATAAATTTTATAAATATACAGTTATTGATGAAGCTTCAAAAGAAAGTTTTATTTATCCATATAAAGAACAGTCTTCTTATTCTATAATTGATTTTGTTAAACGTGCCATTATTTATTTTGGTTATAAGCGTCAAATTATACAAACTGATAATGGTCAAGAATTTACTTATACTATTAAAACTGATAAAACTCATCCTTTAAATCTGTTATTAAGCTCTTTAAAGATAACTCATAAACTAATTAAACCTAGAACACCAAGACACAATGGTAAAGTAGAAAGAAGTCATAGAAATGATAATGAAAGATTTTATAACACACTAAAATTTTATTCACTTGAAGATTTAAGATATCAAGCAAAATTATACCTAAAAAGATCAAATAATATTCCTATGGCAGTTTTAAATTATAGAACTCCTAATGAACAAAGAATATATTTAGAACAAAAAAATTAACTCAATTACCTTGAATTAACTTCATATTTTTTTGTTTCACATCATTTACAAATATACAGTCATTAAAAATCAGTTTAAATTCATAAATAATTATTTATATAAAAAGAAAAAACAAAACTTGTAATTTGTTTACCAAAGTTTTTGCTTCGTCATATTTTCCTTCATCAATAAGCTCTTCTATTTCCGAAATAACATTAGCATCAGGAATACGATTTTTTTCATAATACTCATCTATTTTTTCTTGATCTAAAATAGCCATATCCTTAAAAGTTGGTGTTTCTGGTATACCAAGAAAAGCACTTATTATTAACGATACTAAAGCAACATTAAAACAAATTTGTGGCATTCTATTTGAAATTTTGTTTTGAAAAAATTGAACGCCAACTAAAGAAGAAAGTAAAAGAGCACACACAGTAGCAAGTGGTAAATAATCTCTTTTTTGCATGTCTGCAACAAACCCTGCTAAAATTAATCCAAGTGCATAAAATAATCGAACACCACTATATATAGCATATTCCCTTTCGGCATTAAAAGATGTTAACACACTATCAATTATTCCCACTACAAAGCTCATCAATAAAACGGAAACAATTAAAGTAATAGCTGTTTTTTGGCCTTTCTGACTATGCTTAGAATAGGAAATTATATTTTCTGTGATCAATAAAACTATAGATGATAAAAAACATAAAAAACTGACATTGAATACTACTATTTTTCTCAATTTCTCTGCTTTACATAATTTGCAAAATATTGGAAAAGAAAGAAAACCAAATCCTGTAAAAACAAGTCCTAAAGTGTAAATAACATTTACTGCACTACTTTCAAGAATTTCAACACAACGTTCATTTATAAAAACTTCAGTAAGCATAAAAGCAAAAAAACATAGTGCAAAACAAATTATGCAAAGAAATTTAAAATGTTTGCCTTTAAATTCTTTAGTCATTTTGCTCCCCTTGTAAATTTTATAATAACACTTATTTTATGTTAAAATGATTATAATAGTTTTCGGTTACAAATTCTCTAACCTTTTCTATTAAGAACCATTTTTATATCATATTAATAATCATATTTTTCAATATAGTACCTAACATGATTTATTTATTAACATTATGAATGAAGTATAGTATAAAAGAAATTATAAAGCAATGGTACTACTGATTATCATATTATTTAAAAATAAATAATAAAGCCTTTTTTAAATAAAAAATACAAACGAATAAAAGAGCATTATATAATTAATTACAATTATAATATTAATCAATTTTTATTTAAAAAAAGATACTATAATTTTTTTATTTTTTTAAGCAATACTAAAATAATATTATTATTTTTAAAAAACTACTAAAATAGTAGTTCTATCATTGTATTGTAAATGCTTTTGCTATATCAAAATCATCTTTTACTTTATTATAATAAATTGTACATATAATATCTCCAACTTCGACTGAATCACCAACTTGTTTATTTAAAAATACACCTACTGTTGGATCTATAACATCATCTTTAGTTAATCTTCCACTTCCTAACTTACAAGAAACCTCACTAACCTTATATGCATCAATAAAAGTAACAATACCACTTTTTGTTGCTGCTATTTCTATTTTCTTATCACTAATAAGCATACTTTCAATATCCCCTTTTTGATAAGAAACAAATTCCATAAATTTATTATATGCTTTTTTAGAATTTATCGCCTCTATCGCTTCATCTCGTGCCGCAATTATAGAAATTCCTTTTCCCATACTAATCATATTGCTTGCTATTTCTAATGATAAATCATACAAATTGTTTTTTATTCTTCCATCTAATATTTCAACGGCTTCAGCAACCTCTAAAGCATTCCCAACACATATACCCAAAGGAATATCCATATTAGAAATTATACAATTTACTTCTTTGTTATACTTACTACCTATTCTTATCATCAAATCCCTAAGAAGTTTTGCATCATGCTCTGTTTTTACTAATGCTCCCTTACCTGCTTTTATATCAATTAAAATTTTATCTGCACCACTTGCAATTTTTTTACTCATTATACTAACTGCTATCAACGGTATAGATTCAACAGTTGCTGTAACATCTCTTAACGTATAAATTTCTTTATCTAAAGGTACTAAAGAATCTGTCTGACTACAAACAACCATTCCAATATCACTTAACTCCTTTACAAATTCCTCTTTTGTTAAATTAACTTTAAACCCTGGAATACTTTCAAGTTTATCGATTGTACCCCCTGTATATCCTAATCCTCTACCACTCATTTTAGGTACTTTTATTCCTAACGATGCTACAATTGGAGCAACAATTAGTGTAGTTTTATCACCAACACCACCAGTAGAATGCTTGTCAACTTTTATTCCTGGAACACTAGATAAATCAATAATATCCCCACTTTTTATAAAAACGTCTACTAGGTCAAAAACTTCTTGATCAGTCAAATTGTTTATACAAATAGCCATTAATAATGATGACATCTGATAATCTTTTACTTCTTTTCTTATGTATCCATTAAAAGCATATTCTAATTCTTCTCTAGTTAATTCCAATCTATTGCGTTTTTTATTAATAATGTCAATAATATTCATATAATCACCTATATATTATAGCCTTTCCCATAATCAATATTAAACTACTACCTTATTATAATTATTATAACATAGAATATTAAAATACAATAGAAAATTTTAACTGTTAATAAAAATAAAGTTTTATAAAAAAAAGCAATTAGAAATTTAAATTGCTTATTTTTTAAACTGTGAATTATAAAGTTCAGCATAAAAACCATTTTTATTCATTAATTCTTTATGATTTCCTTGCTCAATTATATTACCATCTTTCATAACTAATATTAAATCAGCATTTTTAATAGTTGATAATCTATGAGCGATTATAAAAGAGGTTCTTCCTTCTGTTAATTTATCCATTGCTTTTTGAACAAGTTCCTCAGTACGAGTATCAACTGAAGAGGTTGCTTCATCAAGAATTAAAAATGGTGCATCTTTAATCATACCACGTGCTATAGTTAATAATTGTTTTTGACCAGCTGAAATACTATCATTATCAGTTAATACATAGTCCAATCCTTTTGGCAATGATTTTACAAAATGATCAACTCCTACAACCTCTAGCGCTTGCATAATTTCTTCATCTGTAACATCTTCTTTATTATACTTAATATTATCTCTAATAGTTCCTTCAAATAACCAAGTATCTTGTAAAACCATTATAAATAAATCATGAACATTTTCTCTTGATAGTTCTCGAATTGATTCACCATCAATCTTAATATCACCAGAATTTATATCGTAAAATTTCATTAATAAATTTACCATTGTCGTCTTACCAGCACCAGTAGGTCCTACTATAGCAATTTTTTCTCCCGGCTTAACATTACAACAAAAATCTTGAATAATAATTCTATCATTATTATATCCAAACTTAACATGATCAAAAACTATATTTCCCTTTACTTTAGATTTATGAAGTCTTTTTTTAATATTTTTTTCATCATCCATTTCTTTTTCTTCTATAAATTCAAAAACTCTTTCACTTGCTGCAGCTGTTGATTGTAAATTTGTCATAGCTTGGGCTATCTGCGTAAGAGGATTAGTAAATAATCTAACATATATCATAAAAGCAACTATAACACCAAAAGAAATTTGATTGTTCATAACAAGAATTGCACCAACAATACAAACAGCTAAATAACTAAAATTCCCAACGAAAGACATTATTGGCTGCATCATTCCAGACAAAAATTGACTTTTTCTATTACACTCGTAAACTTTTTCATTAAGCTTATCAAACTTTTCTAGAGATTCTTCCTCACCATTATAAGCTTTAACAACATTATGATTAGTATATATTTCTTCTATATGTCCATTAAGTTTACCCAATTCAATTTGTCTTAAAGTAAAATATTTTTGAGACTTAGCAAGAATTATAAACATAAAAATAAAACCTATAGTTGATGCCACTATACCTGTTATAGCCATAATCCAATTTGTAGCAAACATCATAATAATTGAACCTACGAAAAGAGTAACGGCACTAACCAAGCTACCTAAACTTTGATGCATAGTAACACCGATAGTATCTACATCGTTAGTAACTCTTGAAAGTATGTCACCATAACTATTATTGTCAAAATACTTAAGAGGTAATCTATTTATTTTAGTAGAAATTCTGCTACGTAAATTTTTTGCAAAATTATTAGCAACATTAGTCATAATAAGTGTTTGAATATAATTAAAAATAGCGCTAACTAAATACAAAGCAATCAAAAACACTGAAATTGACTTAACTTTTTCAAAATCAATACCGGTAGTAAGACCATCTTTTATAATATCAGTTAAATCACTTAATTTATTTGGCCCTATAATTGACAAGACAGAACTAATTGCTGCCAAAATTAATGCAATAACTATATATGGTTTAAATTTATCTAAATATAAAATCAATTTTTTAATAGCATTTTTTAAATCTTTTGGCTTTTCAGCAACTCTAGGACCTGGTCCATGATTACGAGGTTTATTCTTATATTCTTCATTACTCATTTTCTAATTCCTCCTTTGATAGTTGCGAATAAGCAATTTCTTTGTATATTGAACATTTTTTCAACAGTTCCTTATGAGTACCTATTCCAACACAATTACCATGATCTAAAACAATTATTTTATCAGCATTAATAATTGTACCTATTCTTTGAGCGACTATTAAACATGTAGCGTCTTTTGTATATTTTTTTAATTCGGTTCGAAGAATATAATCAGTTTTATAATCAAGAGCTGAAAAACTATCATCAAAAATATAAATTTCAGGATCTTTTGCTATTGCTCTTGCTATAGCTAAACGTTGCTTTTGTCCTCCAGAAACATTAGTACCACCACGGGCAATATTTGCGTCATACATATTAGTCATTTTTTCAACAAAGTCTTTAGCTTGAGCAACTCTAACTGCCTCTTTTATTTTATCAAGTGAAGCCTTTCCTTTCCCATTATCACCATAAGCAACATTATATTTAACACTACCATTAAACATAACTGCTTTTTGAGGAACATATCCAAGTTTATTATGTAAAATATTTAATTTGTAATCCTTAACATTAACACCATCTACCAGTACTTCACCTTCTGTTGCATCATAAAACCTTGGTACAAGATTGATAAGTGTAGATTTTCCACTTCCAGTTGACCCGATAAAAGCTACAGTTTCTCCTTCTCTTGCAACAAAAGAAATATCTTTCAATACATATTCTTCTGAATCAGGATATTTAAAAGAAACATTTCTAAATTCTACTTCACCTTTTATGTAGTTTTCTTCTTCTACTTCACCATCATTTATTGTAGAAGAAGTTTCAATAACCTCATTTATACGATCAGCAGACACACTTGCACGTGGGTACATAATAAATATCATAGCAAGCATTAAAAATGACATAATAACTTGCATAGCATAACTTGTAAATACTACCATATCACTAAAAATAGATATCTTATTTGGAAAACCTGCTGCATTAATCAAATATGCCCCAACAAAATAAATAGCAAGTGTAATACAATTCATAATCAAATACATAACTGGCTGCATAATTCCCATCATACTTTGATTAAATAATTGTGTTCTTGTAAGTTTAACATTACCCTCTTCAAACTTATCTTCTTGATACTTTTCGGCATTAAATGCACGAATAACTCTAATACCTAATAAATTTTCACGTGTTAGCCCGTTTATATTATCGATAAGTTTTTGAACAATCTTAAATTTTGGTATAACTACTATCATCAACATTACAACCATTGTTAATAAAATAAGAACAGCAACACCAGTAATTGCGCTCCATTGCCAGCTTTTATTAAGTATTTTAAAGATAGCCCATACTGCAGTAATAGGTGCTTTAATTAAAAGTTGTAATCCCATAGAAATAAGCATTTCAACATTAGTAATATCATTAGTAGTTCTAGTAATTAAACTACTAGTTGAAAATTTCTTAATTTCTTCCATGCTGAAACTTTGAACTTTTTCAAAAATTTTTTTTCTAATATTTTTAGAAAAAGTCGAAGAAAGAAGTGAAGCTAAATATCCAACAACTATAGCAGATAACAAACTACCACCAGCACAAAGTAGCATATAACTACCTTGTTCTAAAATACTATTAATTCCAGTATCACTTTGTTGCAACAAAGTAGTTATTTTTGACATATAATCTGGAAGCTTTAAATCTAACCATACCTGAAATGATATTAAAACTATACAAATTAATATAATTAAAATATCTTTTCTATTAAATTTTTTCAATAATTTAAACACATTAATCACCCTTTCATCTTATTCATAACATTTTCAGCAATTTTACCAATAACTTTAAGATAAATTGAAAATTCATCATCTGAAATTCCTTTTTTTAACAACAAAAAATATTTATTCTGTACTTTTTTTAGTTTATCAACAATATCATATGCAATAGAATTAATTAAAATGTGTTGATATCTTTTATCGGTGTCACTATTAATAATCTTTATCAATCTTCTCTCTTCTAAAAATTTTATAGCCTTAGACACATAAGCTTTAGAAAATCCTCGATAACAAACTGCATCTGTGGCATTAGAAAAATTAGGATTGTTACTAAAAAAAAGTAAAACGTGAGCTTCTTGTTTAGTAATACCACATTTTCTAGCTTCTTCTTCAATCATGCTATCATATAAATCTTTCGACATTTTAATATAAAACAACATTTTTGAATTTTCTTCATCATTACTCATAAAATCACCATAGTTTCTGTAGAAACTATTATAATAGTACTCTTATATATTTTTTTTGTCAATAAAAACATTCTTAAAAATATTTTTTATATAGCATATTTGTTAAAACAAAAAACAAACAATGTTTTAACATCATTTGTTTATTCAACAACAATCCACGCATTTGGTACTGGTCTAGTTTTAGCTTGAAAGTTACCGTTTCTAGGATTAGAAATTATTTGTCCATTTAACGACATTGCAGTAGATGTTCCACCATCTAAATTTGCAGCATTAATAGCTCCATAATCTAACATAATTTGTGTTAAATCATTCATATCTGCACCAATACTTCCTGCTTGTCTTCCGTCAATTACTAACAATAAAACAATTCCATCAGCACGTTGTCCAATCGCTGTTCTCGGTGCATCTCCCCAACCGCCATTACCTTTAACAAATGATGGATTTCCATTAACGATTAAAAATGGTCCGAAATCAACAGCATCTCTTATTCCAGCCGCTAATGCTTCTTTGGCAGCCATTTTAGACAATATCAGTTTATTTTCTTTATTAAAACCTATTATTCCCCCACTACTATTTGCTTTTGAATTATTTGCTATAAGTTTTCCGTCAGAAATAACTATACCATGTGGCACTCCGCCAGTAGAATTCCAATCAGGATCATAAAATCCCCCTGCATTTATAGCAATAACAGCATTATATCTACTAGATATTTCCGTTATAAATTGCCCGTATGAACTTTGCAATTCATCACCTATACCTCGAGATATGCCTAATTTTACTTTTGATGGATCGTAAATTATTGCCAATTTTCCCTTAAAACCATCACGTGATATATCGATTATTTTATATAAATCGTTTCCTTCATCCTTAGTAAAAATATCTCTTTCATATTCAGTTTTATACGTTACTTGATTAAAATCCGGTTCTGTAAAAACAATTAAATCTGGATTAGTTTCTTCCCCAGTTTCTATTACGACATTATTAGCTAAAACTTTATTTACATCATAATCATCATAAAACCAAGTTGCAAAATACTGATGATTCATTGTTGTCATTGCTGTTGTAATAAGCCAATCTTTAAATTTACTTCCTGGAAAATATAAAATAGTTACTATAGAGTATCCACCAACAACATAAATAATTGCTATAGTTGAAAGAACTATTCTAAAGCTTTTCTTCAATCTCTTATTTATTTTATCAGTTCCAGTCTTATAGAAAAAAATACCTGCTATTAACGTAACAAATGAATAACATGCTAATATCAAAATAATTAACGATAATGTACCGTTAATTAGCCTATTACTGTTAACTGATACAATATATAAACTTGATAATAATGGAAACAATATTATTCCAATTATAATAAATATTCTACCAAGCTTTTTTTTAGGTAATTCGTTCTTGTTCACTGCTAAAAACCTCCTAATCACTATTTCTTCCTAAATATGTTCCATCATTATTTATATCTATATATTCTTTATATTTTGTTGCTTTATATCTTTCAACTTTAGTATATTTATCTTCATTATCCAACTCTTCATTTTCGGAAATAATCCAATTGTTATATTCATCTATTTTACTATTAAAAAACTCTATGTCACTAATAAAACTATTTACAGTTTTTTCATAATTAATTATATAAGCATTACATTTATTATTAGCATCTTGATCACTATAGCTTTCATTCAAACAATGCTTTTTTAAATATACCGCTGTATCTTCTACTTCGATAACTAAATTTTCATATTCTTTTAATTCTTCAATCATATCATTATAATTCTTTTCTATTCCAGTATAATAGGATACATATTCCGAAATATCACTATTAATTAAATCTCTTTTAGTACTAAATTCTTCAGTTTTTATTTTAAAACTCTCATAAACATTTTTTATTTCAGCAGCAATAATATTTTCTTCTTCGATGCTTTGAGCTTTATTATTTTTATAAACTCTAGTTAAAGTAAATATTATTCCACTTAAAATAAATGCAATCCCAATTAAAAAACTAAATAATTTTGCGTATTCCCTTTTCATTTAATCACCTACTTTAGTAATATATCATTTCTTAATTTTTTTTTCAATATAAATTATAAGGGTATAATTTTATTATTTAAACTAGTAACAATTCCCATATATTTATTATAATGTTCTTTGTAATTTTTTAAAATATCATCTGTTAATAAATTATAAGGATATAATTTATAATCATATCTATAACTAGTTATTTTAGAATCAACATATACTAACTGTGCTGTCGGTTCTTCTAATGTTATAGTTATTTGATTATCAATAGTAGTTTTCTTTACAGTTATTCCAGCCATTAAACCTGTTAATTTGTTAATTCCGTATTGTGATGCAATAAAATTTCCAAGTGAGTATATTACCATAGTATCGTCTATAAAGTCAATAGGTTGTACAACGTGAGGATGATGTCCAATTACAATATCGACATTTAAACTTGCTAAATACTCAGCAATTTCTTTCTGTTCTTCTGTTGGTATGTGAGTATATTCTTCTCCCCAATGCATAGATACCATTAATAAATCAACTTTATCTCTTAATCTTTCTATATCAGCTTTAACTAATTCTTCATCATATACTGTTATTAGATAGGGCTCATCTTTAAAGGTATTTAAACCATTTGTTGTAGTTGTATAAGCTAAAAGTGCATATGTTATTCCATTCTTTTCCATGATATTTGGAGTTATTCTGTTTTCTTCACTAGAATAACTTCCTGCAGTCATTATGTTTTCTTTATTACGCCAATAATCAAGAGATGAATAAATTCCTTCTTTACCTTTATCTAAAGTGTGATTATTAGCAAGTGATACTAAATTAAAACCTAAATCTAAAAATGCATCCCCTACTTCTTTTGGAGCATTAAATCTTGGATAACTTGAAAGCCCTAATTCCACACCACCAAGGATTGATTCTTGATTATAGAATGCTAAATCGTAACTTTGAATAATTGGCTTAACTAACTCTAACATTTTTGAGAAGTCATAACTTCCATTTGTTGTTTTAGCGTCATCATAAATAGCACCATGTATTAAGCAATCCCCTACCATTATTAATGATAAACTCGTCTCTGTAACTTTAGGCTCTTCTATCTCTACTTTAGGAATTTCCTTTTCTAATAATACTTTTGATGAACATAAAAAATATATAAATATTATTAAAACTATTATAAAGAAAATATTGCTATATTTAATTTTTAAATTTCTTTTATTATTTGACATTCACTTCACCAACTTCTTAAACCATTTTATCATATATCAATCATATTGTAACATTTTATTAATCAATTAAAAAAGTCTCTTTCGAGACTTAAATTATCTAAATTGGCAACATGAACCACATTGTACGTTAGTGCATGTATTTTCTTCACAACATGAGTAACTTGGTCTATATGTATGTCTAAATACATGATTGTTAATTATTTTAGTTCTTATTGGGCAAACATGTGGTACTTCATGCATGATTGTTCTGTTGATAACTCTTTCTTGCATTGGTTCAATAATAGGCTGTTGTGTTCCTCCCATCATTGATTGCATACCCATTTGTTGGTTATTGTTCATATTTACATCAATATCCATGTTAATTTCATTATCACCAGAAAAATTTTGATTGAAAGTATTTTGTCTTTGGCACCCCAAAGTATTAAACATCTATATTCCTCCTATCTAGTCTATAATATGAAAGCTTTGAAAATAGAGGTATTTTAATTGCCTAAAACACATATGAGTTTATTTTTTCTTTTATTAAGCTGTTTTTACTTAAATGCAAATAAAATTATAAATATTAAATTATTAGCTTCTAAATAAAAGATTAATCAATATTAAACTGATAAAATATTTTTACAAGCATATTTTGTTAATCATCATTATCATCAATTGGACATCTATTTATAAAATCATACTGAATTACTTTTCTTCTGCCTTTATCAACCTTATCAGGACTATTACTTTCTTCTTCATTAACTGGATTAATCAATCGATTTTTCGAAAATATTTTTTTTGTAAAATTCCTTATTTTATTAATAAAAGATAAATATTCAAAAGATTTTTTTTCTTCTTCGGTAGGCTGACTATTACATTCAAAAATGCTATCATTGTCAAAATTGTCATCAAAATATTCTGAAAACAAATCAGTATTATCATCTTCTATCATCTGTTCATCTTCCAAAGAAATGTATCTATCAAAAACACTTTTTAATCCCAAAGGAGTTACAGCATCTAATATAATATCAAAAAAATCAGTGTAAAAAGATAAACATTCATTCCTTAAATATTCAGATGCATAGTCTATTACTTGTTGAACTCTGTCAAAATTCAAACGATTATTATAATTATTCCAATCTTTTTTTACCTTTTCGATATCTTTACAATAGCTTTCTAGTAAATTAGGATAAACAGATAGATAATCTCTTAAAAATCTATCACTACTAGACAAATAAAATAATAAAAATTTTGTTTCGCCATACGATTCTAAATCACTTACTTCATTAAAATAATAATGTATTAAATCAGCAAACCTACATTCTAAATTTTCGCATAAACATTCATAAACCATATTTTTAGCAAAATAATCTTTAATTACTTTTCTATCAAAAAAAGTTAATTCTATAATTCTAAATAGACTACAGCTTTCTCTTTCACTATCTGACATTTTTCTTATAACAGAATAGCAGTCGTTAACAACAGAATTATAAAAACTATAACTTGACACCTTATACTTTTCTAAAGCAGAATACTTATCATTATCATAAAAATTACCTATAAAAATTTTTATTTCCTCTTTATCGACATCATCAACATCAGGATTTTGAATATAGTTATCAGCAATACTTATGATAAAATCTAAATCATCTTTAAAAAATGAAATTAAAAATTCAACAAAAGTGCAATTTTTCTTTATATCATCTGAGCACAAATTATGCATTCTTTTATCGCGTGTTATTTTTATAACATCCATCATAAAATTAGAATCATTTTCTAGTTCATCTATACTATATCCATCTAAATCGTTGCCAACAATATAATCAAAAATAATCTTGCTATTATATTTTTTTCCCATAAGAATACCTCAATGTATGTATTATTCTATATAAAAATTAAAAATTGTCAATAAAAAATAAGAGTATATTTCTATACTCCCATTGTTAAAGTTTCAGGTAATGTGCTTCCACCATCTATTACAATTCCCTGTGCTGTTATATAAGATGATTCATTAGAAGCTAAAAATGCTGCTAATTCTCCTAACTCTTCAATTGTTCCTAATCTTTTCATTGGAATTGCTGAAGCTATTCCTTCTATGACACTATCAGGATTATTAGGACTACTTTCAATAGCCATTTTATCAACCATTGGTGTTCTTATATATCCAGGCATAATAGCGTTAACCCTAATGTCATCATCTATTACTTCTCTTGCTAAAGCTTTAGTAAATCCTAGAATTGCTGATTTTGTAGTTGCATATGCTACTTCTCCACTATCAGCAACTATTGGTCCAGTTACACTAGATAAATTAATAATTGAAGCATTTCTTTTTTTCATATATTTAAGAGCTGATTTTGTAACATTCCAAGTTCCTTTTATATTAATATCAAAATGTAAATCACGCAATTCATCATTCATACTTTCAAATTTTTCTAATCGACATACTCCAGCATTATTTACCAAAATATCTATTCCATTATATTTTTTTCCTATCTCATCAATAATTTCATTAACTTTATTATTATCACGAATGTCGACAGAATATCCCTCAACTACATTTTCATCATTTTTTAGTGATTGCACTGTACTTTCTAATGAACTATCATAATCTAGAATAATTACTTTTGCTCCATAATTTAAAAATACTTTTGCTATTCCTAGACCATTTCCCATTGCACCACCAGTTATTATTGCTACTTTATTATCTAATTTTTTCATATCTCCTCCTATTTTTATTTTATATAGTTATTTTGAATCAATCAACTTTTTTCTTTTATTATTATATTTTTTTACAGATATCTTCATTGGATTTACATGAATAACTGTTAAATATATTTCGTCTAACTCTTTTACTATTTCTTTTTCTAATTTGTTAGCAATATCATGACTCTTAAATGTCGATAAATTACCATCAACATAAATAGTAAATGATATTTGATATCGATAGCCAACTGGGGTAGAATTAAAATGAATAACTTTCTTTATTTCTTTATGCCTTTTAATTATTTCAAAAACTTTTTGCTTTGTATCGCTACTAATTGATTTATCCATTAAAACATCATAACTTTCCTTGAAAATATTAATAGCTGTTATAAGAATCCAAATTGCTATACCAATTCCAACTATTCCATCTAAAAGATAAAAATTATTTTCAGCAAAAATAACTGAAACTAAATTTAAAGTTGTAATAAAGAAATCGTTTCGATGATCCTTTGAATTAGCTTTTATAAGTAAATTATTACATTTTTTAGATATTGAATTAGTATATAAATAAAGAGAAGCTTTAACAATCATTGTTGTTAGACAAACAATAATTAACCAAATTGAAAATGTATACTTACTACCATTTAATATTGATGAAAAAGAATTTTTAAAGATTGTAATTGTCATTAAAATCATTACAATGCTAATTAATAAAGAATATATATATTCTGCTTTACCATGACCTAAATTATGATCATCATCAGATGGTGTACTAGCTATTTTATTTCCAATAAAAGTCATAAAAGATGAAAATATATCTCCTGCACTATTAAAAGCATCTGCTATCATTGCTTGACTATTAGATATAATACCAATAATTGATTTAATTATAAGTAAAAATAAATTTCCTATTATTCCAACGATACTTGCTATTTTTACTTCTCTAAAACGATTCATTTATATCCCACTTTCTTTTTATAAATAACAAAATTATACCACTTTTTATGCTTTTTAAATATTAAAAATTAAAAAAACTAAAAATAAATTAATTTAAAATTAGTCTTTTCTTTTTTTTATTTCATAAATTTCGTCTACTTGATTACAAACATTTTCTGAATGTGTAACGATTATTACACATTTATCATCTTTTTTTGCTAAATTTCTTAGTATTTTTAAAATATCATTTTCTGTTTCTTTATCTAGATTACCTGTTGGTTCATCTGCTAAAATCATACTAGGATTATATGATAGACTTCTAGCAATTGCTACTCTTTGCTGTTCTCCACCAGATAATTTTAAAACTCGTCTATCAGCTTTACTTTTATCTAAGCCAACATCTTCCATTAATTCTATAGCTTTACTTTTTTTATCTTTTATTTTTAAATTACTTATGTTCATCGATAATATTATATTTTCTGCTGCTGTTAAATGAGGTAAAAGATTATAACTTTGAAATACTATTCCTATATCTTTACTTCGATAATCATCTAAATTAATATTTCTAAGTTCTTTATTATTGAATGTTATTGATCCTTCATATTCATTTTCTAGTCCACTAATTAATGATAACAAAGTCGTTTTTCCACTACCACTTTTTCCTTTAATTGCATATATTTTACCTTTTTCAAACTCAAAATTTAAATTTTTAAATACATAATCATTCTTATCAGCATCAGAATATCTATATGATAAATTTTCTATTTTTAAAATAATATTTTTCTTACTCATTATGATCTCTCCTTTAATATAGTTAGTGGAGAAAACTTTTGAATACTTATAATAGCGCTTGTTCCACTAATTAACGTAATAATAATTCCTATTCCAAGTAATTCTAATATTACTTTAAAATCTACTACAGCATCTATACTAGTAAAAGCTTGTACTTGAGCTACTCCACTAAAAGTTATATTATTAAAATCTTCTTTAATATTAGGCATCATATTTTCAATAGGTCCTTTACCAAAATTTTGTCTTATAGTATTATTTTGCTCTTGAGTTGAAGATATTTCTTTTTCTAATAAGCTATTTGAAACTGGAACACTTAAAGTCATTCCCAATCCTGCACCTAATATTAAAGCTATAAAAGATACTATAAATAATTCACTTAAAAATTGTAAACAAACTTTTGACTTTTCATACCGATAGTTCTTAAAACACCAATTTCATATCTTCTTTCACGAATATTTATCATATTAATTACTAGTAAGACTATTGTTCCTATTATAAATGTTAATATCAAAAATGTTATAGCAAAATTTTTTACATTGGATATTGTACTAGTAGCATTTTCTTGTTGTTCTAAGTTTGTTTGAAGAGATAAATTTTCATTTAATCCCTTGTCTCTAAGTTCTTCTTCAAAATCTTCAATTATATTGCTGCTAGTTAGTATAAATGTAGGTGTTGTTGTAATCATTAAGTTTTCATTATTTTCTTTAATTTCATTTAATACATTAGTATTAGTTATAATCATATTTACAGAATTTGAAAACATATTCATTGAATTTTCACTATTTTCTTTTTCTTCATAAATACCAGTTACTATTAAATCATAAGTAAGAGAGTCATCATTACTATCAACAATAGTAATAGTATCTCCTACTTCTATATCATTTAATGTTGCAAGTTCTTGGTTTATTAAACAATTATTAGAACTAAAATCTTCTGATACCTCTCCTTCAACTATTGTATAGTTTCCTTCTATAAATTCGGTCATTGATTCGATAGAAGAATATCCTTTTAAAGTAAAGTCACCATTTGTTACATTGTTAAAATTATTTTCTCTTCCTGGTTTATTATTTGACATTTCAAATTCATTAGATGAAATTTCAGCAGACTCAATAGTTGTCGAATTTACTCTTGTTTCCATAGTATAATAATATTTTTTAACATATTCACTATTACCATATAAATCAATATCTTCGCTAGTTATACTATTTGCATTAGAAAACATATCGTTCATATTTTCTTTAGAAGATTGACTATTTGCTGGATCAAAATTTTCTAACATATTCTGTCTATTAAATGTTATTGTAGCTTCGATTTCATACTTTTCTTCATATAATTTAATTAGGCTTTCTGATGAATTGTTTATTGCTAATGCAATTGACACAGAACAAGATATAACAATTATTATTATTCCAATTAGCAAGTTTCTCCCTTTATTTCTTAAAATAGATGTAACAGCATTTTTTAAAATATACATTTTTTTCTCCTTTAAAATTTTCATTTATAAACTTTATGAAAATTCTAAATGATTATATCATTGCTATTAAAAAAAACTTAAAATTTCACTTAATTTTCATTGAAATTTTAAGTTTTGAACAAAATTGTTAAAAAAATTTTGTATATAAAATATTCATGTTTTAGGCAATTAGTTAATCTCTTATATTCTTATAATTTTTTTATTATTCTAGGTATAGAATTACAACAACCAAAGCTAAAAATCAAATTAAGCTTTCTATTAAAAATCAAACGTTAATTATAAATACTATCTTTATCGAAACTAATAATTTCTCCAGTTCTAGAATCTATTTTATAATCATATTCATAATTATTATAAATAAATTCTATTTCATGAATTAAAATACCATCATCGTATTCACTTTCACATTTTACTATGTTAACAACACTAATATCTAAATTAGCATGTTCTAAAGCAATATTCCTAGCTTCTTGTAAAGTAATTTTTGTGTTATTAGTATTATTATTTCCATTACCATTTGAATTACCATTGCCATTTCCATTATTATTAGTATTGTTATCACTGTTGTAACTTTGAAAATCAGTATAGATTATTTTACCTTCTTTAGCATCTATTTTATATTCATAATCTTTATTTTTATAGTAAACTTCGACTTCGTAATAATTCTTATCAAGTTCTAATTCGATGCTTTCAAAAAAAACATCACTGCTTGAAACATTCATATTATCAATAACTATTTTCTTTACATCATCTTTTCCTATAAAAGTAACTTTAAAATAAATTAATAAAAGTAAAGCAAAAAAAACTATTATACTAACTGCAATAATTATTATTTTCCAATATTTTTTCATAATTCACCATTCCTTTAATAATTTTATCATTATGATTAAATTAAGTAAAGATATTATAAATTTTGTTAATTTATACTTAAAATTTAATATTACTGTATTTGCTATCATATTTTTTATTTAAACAAAATTATTTATAGTTTACACATTTCTTTGATATATTTCAAATTTAGTATAATTGTTATCTACTATGAAAATCTTAGTTTCACAATGATATCTATTTTTAAGTAAATAAATCAACTCTTCAGTAGTCATATTCTCTAAATTGATTTTTTTATTATCTAAAAATATATTATATGATTTTTCTACTCCAGCATTTTTTCCTGTTAGTGGATAAACTCTTTCTAATTCATTATAAACAACATTCCTTTTACTATTTGAATATCCACATATAATTATAAATTCTTTTTCTACTTCTTTGTCATTAAATCTCTTCACATTTTTAATAATATATTCTTCTTTATCATTAATGTAAGTTAACACATCATTGTAATCACATACATAGTCATATATTTCAGATAAAGCTTCATCATTTTTTTCAAATCCATTAATTAAATCAATTAAATGCTTATGAATTCCATTTGTGCCTCCAATAACTTTTTCATCATACTTTAATTCAGTAAATAAAATCTTATTACCTCTTATAAATATATTATCTACTCTTCCTTTTTTTGTTTTCTGTTTACGATTAGTTCTATTTGCAGCATATAAGTTATATTCCATTTCATACGCATTGCTATCTTTAAAAGGGCAATTATCCACTTTGAAAAGTTGTTCTCTTGCATTTTTATCAAACATCTTGTTCATAAGTAATTGTTGATATATTTTTTCATTGTTATCGATATATTCTTCTTTATTTTCTTCTAAAAGAACTCCAAAATTATATGTCTTAATTCTATTTTCCATAATAGAATCTATTATTCTATATTCTTCTTCAGTATAGGTCGTTTGGGAACCAACCAATTTTTCATTAAATTTGATTTTCTTAATGCCTTTTTGTTTAGCAGTGTTATCTATACCTATTTTTAATAATTCATTTAATTTAAAATAATTAATAGTATTATCAACTTTTTTAGTATAAAAACTATTTATATTTGTTTCATTATCATAATGATATATAAAATCATTATCATATCTTTTTAAAGCTTCTAAAATAACTTCCATTCTTTCTTTTATTTCTTCTTTATAATTGTCATAACATTCTTTAGATCCTTTTTTAGCACTAGAAGGTTCTACAAAAATACGATATCTATATCCATCTTTATAATATTGATTAGTAGAATCAATCTTGGTACCAATTTTAAATGAAAAACCTAATTTAGTTAAACAAGCAATTTCCGTCTCCATAGAATGTGTAATTTTTTTATTTCCTTTAGTAAAGAAATAAGCTCCATCTAACAATAACTTATTGTCTTTAACTTCAAATGATTTTCTTCCTTCATAATATACAACAATTTCTACTTTGTGTTTTTTATTTTTTTTATTTACTCTAATTCTTACAACATAATCTTTTTTACCAACATATCTTTTAATAACTTGCTTAGCAATATCACTAATATTTAAATTACTTATGTTATCCATAAATATCTCCTTCTATACATCTAATATTTCATTATCATCTAATAAATAAACATTATCTAAAATATTGGATAATTCTTCTTTTTTAATCGTATGAATAGGAATTATCTTTTTTGCTTTAAGAAAACTTAATAAGCCAAGAGTTTCTTTATCAGCGTGACCTGAGGTATGTATGTCTATTATATCAGAAATTCCATATTTCTTCACCTCTTCAAAAAAGGTTTTCATTTCTACTTTTTCTTTGTATCCTTCCCACATTGAATATACTAAACACGCATTAGTAATATGATTTTTATTATATAGTTTTTTTATGTCTTCAATCATCGATGTCTTTACCATTAATGCATATTTATTATTAACATAAGATTTTTGCTTACTATATTTCAAAAAAGTAAACAAATACTTTTTCTTAAACCTAAATGATTTGTCTAGATATCTTCTTGGTATCCATGTATAAACATCATTAAATGTTTTAGGATTAGGAATAGAATCATTTTTTAAAGAAACTGTTATATTTGAAGTAAAAAGATCTTCTATAAAATTTTTGTCAGTTTCTTTTGCTGCTTTATAAAAACCTCTAATACGATCAATATTTGTTGATGATTGTAAAATAAAAACTTGGTCATAGTTATAAAATACCATTTTGGCTTCTTTAACTATATCTTCCTCTGTTTTATATTTAACATTACCTCTACTTAAAGAAGTTCCTTCAGTTACAATTATATCAACATTTCCAATTTCTTTTAGTGTTGGTACAAACAATTTACCTTTAACTCCATGATTTCTGAAATCTCCTGTGTGCAGTACCTTCTTGCCATCGGCCTCAATTAATAACATTGATGAATTATATGATGAATGATCAACTATATATGGTGTCACAATTATATCATCATTAATTATTATCTTTTTTTTAAAAAACATATCTTTAGTTTTAAATCTTATTTTCTTATGTGTAAAAGTAGATAATAAACTATATATTATTTTGGAAGTAGGTTCAACATAAACATCGATACCATCTAACACATAATTTATTAGACAAATATGATCACCATGGCTATGTGTAATAAAAACTGCATCATACTTTTTATCACCTATAGTTAAGCCATCAATATTTGGATTTTCACATTTTGATACATTATCATCTGGTAAATCTTCGCCTAGATCAATAATAATCCTTGTTCCTTTATTACTTACTATTTCTGTTATGCATCCACCTATTTCACTAGTACCTTTTAATATTTTTAATTTCACATACTCACCTCTAACTTACTAATCTTAGTATAGCATATCAGCCCTTACTTTTCTTAAAAACTCCAATGCTCTTTAATAATATAAACTCTTACAATATATTTTCAAATTTATCAATTTTCTTAATCGTTTGTCTTCATTATTTGATTCATTTTATTTAATTGCAATTTGAATGTTTTATTTAAAATATTAATATTTATCTCTTTATATTCCTCATAATTAAATCCATCTATAAAAATATAATTTCTTATTACTTCGGCAAATTGTCTTACTACTTTTTCTTTATATTTTGTCTTTATAAATAAAACTAAATGAATATCTTGTTTCTCTTTTACTTTTATTAATATTTCATCTAGACTATACTTTGTCTTATCTAGTAATGCATAAAAATCATCAATTATTAACACATTGCTTTCTGAGTAATCTAGAATATAATCTAAATAATCTTTATCAACAGCATATTTTTCACTATTCATTAAAATATTGCTACTCTGTATTTCTTCTAATGAATCAATAAATTTATTACGATTAATCTTATCTCTATTCTTTTTACTATTTATTACATATGGATAAAAATACTTTGTGATTATACTATTGTTAATACCTGATAGAAATGATATTAATTTTTGTAAATAATAATTACAGCTAATGTTAAAACTGAATAAAACAGTCTTATATTTTCCTTTAATTGATAATTCATTTAGTAAATTAATAATAGATAAAATTTTTGAGTTTGGTGAAGTAATAACAAGTGTAATCTTATTGTTTAAAATATATTCTTTAACCTTGTCCATCTTATTTTTCCTTTATATGATATAACTCTTTATCATCTAAAATATTTATATAATCAACATATTTATCCAACAATTCATTATTTTCAAACGAAGATATATCCTTTTTGTTAGATTCTTCATATTCTTTTTTTAGATTTGTAAAAAGTATGACATTAAGTTTTTTTAATTTAGCAATTTCTTTTATTCTTTCTAAAGTATTACTAATATTACCTTCTATAGATTCAACTCTATCAATGATTATTACTTTACTTTCACTCTCTTCAATCATATAAATTAATTTATCTATCATCATGTTAGCATCATCAATAATAATATCTTTAACATTATGGTAATCTTTTATTGTTAAATTATGATATAACAAATATCTTATTCCATTAATATAACGTTCTTCATCGATTGTTAAAATACTATCCTTATAGCAAGAGCATGGATTTAAATATTGCCTAATTGCTTTTCTATCTATTCTAGTTATTTCAGATAATAGATATTCTAAATAAAAATTAGTTTTTCCATCTAATCCAAACAATATTACATCTTTATTAATTCTTATTAATTTAGCGATTATTTTACTCATATATGGCATTTTTCCATTTATTGGTCTTGTTCCTATTATAGATAAATTATTAGATAAATATTTATAAATTTCATTATTTGTCTTATTAGTTATTAAAATTATTTTTTTATTTTCCTTATCTAATTCAAAACAATAATCTTCTACTATTTCTCTTTCTTCAATAGAAAAATTAATATTTGATTCATATAACTTTGCTACTAACTTTAAATATTTATATTCATATCTATATTTTGAATAATCTTTAATTCTATTTTTAACCTCTTCATAACCATTTTTTATAATGTCTATAATATCATTAAAAGGACAATCTTTTAATAAAACATAATAGTACTCTAATGGATAATATTTTTTAAAATACAATAGTTCATATTCTAATCTAGTTCTTTCATTTAATATGCCTCTACAAATAAAATTAGCATTCTTGTCGTTTATTACTATATTGTTTTTAGTCAATATTTTCTTAGTTTTATTAGAAATATTTTTTTCATGCTTTATTTCATTAATTATATTAAATATTTCAATTAAATCAATTTTACTATTTAAACAGTCTTCATATAAATCATCCAATAATATATCTTTTTGATAAGCTTCTAAATAATCTTGAAAAGCTTCATTTTTTATAATATTACTATCTTTATAATTACAATTAATTATCTTATCTTTAGTAATGTCTTTCAATTCCATTAAATGCATTAATTTATCAGTTGATATTAATTCTAATGTTATAAAGTTTTCTTCAATATCCTTATAATCTATATTTGTAACTCTATGATATGAATCATCTTCTTTTATAAGTTCACGGGGTGATAAGTCAAATATATTAACACCAACAGGTAATATAAAATTCTTTGGAGTTAATGCCCAATTATTAATTGGATAATTCATTAAATATTTATTTATAAGTAACTTATCCGGAGTAGAGATTTTAATATTATATTTTTTCTTATAATCACTAATTATATTTTTAACATTACTACTATTTAATCTCATCAATCCTTTACATCTAATCATATTAACATTTAGTTCTTCTTTAATAAAAATATTTAATTTTTTAACAAATTCTGGTGATATTTTAATGGTGATTTTGGGATGATTGATAAAAAAAAGTTCGTAATTTAGATTATGCTTTATTGGATCAAAATGTGTTATTCCTAGTAAATAAGCAATATATAAATAATTAATGTAATCACAAATAACATATTCTTCCTGTTCTTCTTTGCACTTATCAATTATTTTTTTATATAAATTAATGAATCCTTCATAATTATGTTCTTTAATAAGTTTCAATTCTTCATCAATACGTTTTTTTACTTTCAACGGAATATCATTATTATATTTTTCATTCAGTTTAGTATTCACTAACAAATCAATATATGAATTATCATCTACAGGTAAATAAATGTTATTTTCTAACAAGTTGAAATTCTCTATCATATTAAATATTTTATTAGGGTTATCAATAACAATTTCCATATCTTTTACCTGTTTTAAAATTTCTTGTGTACTTTTATAGATTCTAGTATCAATTTTTTCTTTTATATGTAATTTGTTATAAAGAACTTTTTTACTTAATTCTTCATCTTTTGATAAGGCATTAATTCTATTTGAGTAAACTACTAAAGTCTTTCTTTTTAAATTGGCAATTACTTCTTCAGATACTTTATCATCTACTTCTACATAATTAAAATATTGTAATATATTAGAATTATAATTGTCTTGTTCATATATTAAACCAATTATAAAATTCTTTTTACTAAGCATTAAATCTTCTAATAGTAATTTATTATTAGTGAAGTAAGGGGATAACATTCTATATAGTGTGGAAAGTCCATTTCTTTTCTTTAATAGAATTACAGCTTTATAAGTTAGTTTTTCAATAAAAACATTTACCTCTATTCCATATACTAATTTAAAATTTTTTATATTTAATTCTTTTAGTATTTTCTCTGCTTTTAAAAAACCAAGGACGCTATCTTTATCAACAATAGCTACACCTTTTTCACCATTACTGGCACACTTTAATATTAATTCTTTAATATCGATTGTACTTTCATGGTCTATGCTATATTTTGTTTTAGCATGTAACTCTATTCTATTTTTCACTTTTAGCCTCCTTAATTTTTTCAAACTTACCATCATATTCTATATTAAATTTTTCTTCAAAAAGAGAAATTGTAACAAATATTTTAGAATTATCTCTATCAAAGGAATTTACTATTCCGATTTGATTTTTAAAAGGACCATCTAGTATTTTTATTTTATCGTTTTTCTTGATTGATTTTGCATAACCATTTTGTTTGTCTTTTTCTTGTTTACTTTCTGTTTCTCTAAAAGAAATTCTATATAAAGTAATATTAAGACTTTTGGCATTAGGTTCTACTTCTTTAACATCCATATCATAGTAATATTTTTGAATGCAGTAAGCTTCGTACTCATTTGACCAAAGTTCTAAATATTCTTTAATATAAGTATCAACATATTTAGTACCTTTATATTCTTTTAGTAACTTAAGTTGATCAATAATATTATTTCTAGATTCTAAAAGACTCTGTATTTTTTTTGTTTTTCTCAAATGATACAGTGGTCTTAATGGTCTTATTGATGGTTTTACCTCCTTTACATCTTTATTAAAATAATATTTGTCAATACAATATTTGAAATATGGCGAGTTATTGTTTTTAACAAGAGCTCGCATATATTTCTTAACCTCCTTATTATCTTTATTTTCTCTTAATAATTTTAGCTGATCTATAATGTTATCTTGTGAACTTAATAGTTTTTCAACAAACTCTAACATATGCTATTCCTCCTTTTCTTGATATAACTATAACTCTTAATTAAAATTTTTGCTGGGCTAGTGTTTTGTGATGGACAAAAAAATAAAACGTATTTCTACGTTTTTCATTGTTTTTATTTATTTTTTCGTGTTGTTTTTTTTACAACATACCATAACCTTTTTCTTTTATTATAGCCTATATTATTATAAATATTATTCATTTCTTTCATATATCTTTGAATCCATTTTTCATTTACATTTAATTTTTGTTTTATTTCTTCTGTTGTAAAAAAATCTTTCTTAGACTTTTTAATAAAAGTTCTTAATTTTTCTATATTATTAAATTTTATTTTTGATAGTTTACTTTCTTTCTTAGATATAAATTCTTTAGATATTTTATCTATTAAGACATTAATACCTTCGTCTGTATTGAAATAGTTATTTGCAAATAATACATACATATTAGAAAAAGGTATATGACCATAATCAAACTCTTCAATTGAAATTACAATTACGTATTCAAAATTTTTAAACTTTTTTCTCAAATATCTATCAATTTCATAAACATCTGGTTCAAATATATCTACTATATTAGGAAAATAATCATATAATTCATCCATTGTAAGTAACAACAAGAATCCTTGTTTTCTATCAAGTTCTTCTAATGTATCAATATTAATTAAATTTGGTTTAATATTATTTATTTTTGTATCACGTAATTTAAGAGTATCTTTGTAATATGAATCATAACCAACATATACAATATTTCTTTTTATATTCTTCATTTATTGACATCACCAAATCTTTTTATAATATTATACATCACATTTTATAAATTTTATATCATACACTCTTTTTTTCTAGAAAAAAGAACTGTATCAGTTAATAATAGTCTAAAAAAATAAATGTGAAAAATGAGCATTATGGATCCTTCAGGAGAGTGATCCAGTTCTAATTTGGCTAGTTTTATAAAATATTAAAATCCTTATTTTATAAGAGTTTATGGATTTGTGTATCTAAAACTATACCTAAAAATTAGTTATTTTCTTCTGAATTTTCTTTTAATTCTTTTAACCTATCAACAAGTTGTTTTATATTTTTATCATACTCATTTTTAGTAACTGTTTCATTATTAATAAAAAAGTCTTTTAATAAATTCATTGTTTCTTTTTGCAATTCATTACCATTTTCAGCAATATATTTATCTTGTTTATTAAATAGTTCTTCCATCTCTTCATCAATAAAATCGTACTTTTTCATTGCTTTTTCATCTTTGCTCATTAAGTCAAAAATATTGCTCGGATTATAATATTCTCGTAATATTTCAATTGCTCTTTCATTATCTTTGGCAAATATTTTATCTATTTCATTAGTAGATTCGCGATATTTTAATTCTACATAATCAACTTTCTTATCAAATTTATCGAAATTATATTTTATTTTTGGTCTAGATAAAGTAATTTGTTTTATTTTATTTTTATCCATCTCATTATAAATTTCATAAAATATTTTATTTGTTATCTTTCTTAATTTTTCTAGTATTTCAAAATCAATGTAAATTTCAAATAACATAGTATCATCATTATCATCTCTTTCAAAATGATTATTTTGATGTCTTATTTGACTCAATATTTTATATAAATTTGATTCATAATTTTCATTTTCTAAAAATTCATTTCTATCTGCTATAAATTTTTTATTAATATTTTGCTGGAATAATTTATATGATTTACTATTACCAAATATTTCACTTGATTTTTTTATTGCATCTATTAAATTATACATAGCAGAACAAAACAATTTATATATACATTGTTTTTCAATTATATTATCAGCCATAAATTCTTTATGATCATATTCATTATATATCTTTGATAAAATATTAACCGTACCTAAAAAGTCTTGAATATGTAGTATTCTATTAATTTGTTTATTTGTATAATTCATAATATCACCAACTTATTAGTTAAATATTATAACAAAAAAAGGAGAAGATTTCATTCCCCTTTTAATAATTATATTTCAGTATTTTTTGTTATATAAGTAATAACAATTCTTGGTTCATAATTCATTTTTGCAATCATCCTTTGCATTAATGAGAGTTTATGTATTGTATTAGTATTAATCTCTACAAACATGCCATCTATAAATTCATAAGGTGTTCTCATTCCTATAGGATTATTAGCTATTTGAATTCCCTTATAACCATATTCATCTATTATCTCCTTAGATGCTTTAATAAAACTTTCTGTATCATAACTATATAGCTCAACTAAAATTCTAGCCAAAACATCACTCCAATTTCCACTAAAATCAATGCTATTATCATCAATACTAATTTCCAAAGGATTAGAAAATGCATAATCTTTATAATCATTGATAGAATCATCATTTAAATTTATATGCATGTAAATATCGTCTGTTTCATCAATAACAATATCTGGATATGGAAATATTTTAATGAATTCTTGCGACAATTTTTTACTTCTTTCTAAAATCTTAGTTTCATTCCAATTTTCTTTATTTAAAATATCTTCATTCATTTTTATATGTCTAGATTTATTTAATACTTGTTTTTTTGCTTCAAAATTTCTATTACCCATACTAGAATTATCTTTAGAATCAACTAATGTTAAATTACCTATGCGATTAACTACTTCTTCATATATACTATTTTCATTAATGTATTTAGACCAATATTTTGTTTCAGTTTGAGGCATTACATGTTCGACATTTAAATTTGAATATGGAATTCTTGATTCATTATTTTCTATTTTCTTCAATACAAATGTTGTAGATTCTCTTGAATATAAATTTGATTTATTAAATTCTTCTTCGACAGTTTTATCAGTTGGCATAAACTGATTTGTTAGTCTTGTATCAACAACAAAGGTTTTTAAAACAGAATTATAGTAATTTTCGCCTTCATCAAATTTCTTTAGTATCTTACCAAGCATCGAACCAAATATATTTGAAATTGATTTAGTATCAATTCCACAAATATTTCTTCTCACTATATAAGTTGTTAATAATTTTATAGTATTTAACAAGTCACTTTCTTCAATGCTTTGTTTATTAAAATATAAATTCATTGTTTCCATTATCACAATATGAGGCATATTTGATTTTGCATTTCTATAATCCTTAAGAATTTCTTCTAAAATTTGATTATTACTTTCAGATGCATCATGTGAAATATAATAGTAATATTTAGCATAATTTAAAATTTCACTTAATATTTCTTCTTCATTACGCTCTGCTAACAATTTTTCATATTGTAATTTGAATTTTTCGTAAACTTCTCTTTCTGGAATTGTTATTTTCTCTTTAATTGAAACATAAAATCTAAAAAATTCTTTTAAATTTTTTGTACCAACATAATCAAATTCTATTGGACTCCAATATTCATTATATATGTGTGTTTGAGTTGAATTATCTTTGTTCATCAAAACAAAATTTCTAATCAAATCTGCTGCTGACAAGTTAACTCCAGTAGAATTTATTGATTCAAATACTTGTTGTGGATCTTCTTTTTTATCTAATTGTATCCACACTACTTTAAATTTATCTATAGCACCTATTATTTCTTCAAACGTATACTTTGATTTCCATTTTTCTAACTCTTTTCTAATAACATTATAAGCTTTTAAAACATTTGAATTTTGTTCTGAATCTGTTAAACGTTCTAATTTGTTATCTGATATTAATTTATAAACATTATCATCACTTACAAGAGGTTTCAATCTATACCTATCCATTTCATCACTTGTATTGATTATATCCTCATCATTCAATAAATATTTTTTTGTTATTATTTTTTCTTGCTCATAATATATTTGTTTTAATACTTGTAATATTAAAAATATTGTTGTTAATCTTTGTTGTCCATCTATTATGGTCCATTCACTAAATGACCCTTTATGTAAAGTATCAATGTAAACAATACTTCCAAAAAAATGAAAAAATATTTTCATCTTCATTATCATAATAAGGAATCATTTTTTCAATATCTTCTAATAATTGAAGAATATTTTTCTTTTCCCATACATAATTTCTTTGATAAATAGGTATAACAAATTGTGTGCTGTTATTACCTCCAATAAATCCATTTAAAATTTTCTTTTTACCAACTTCCATTATTGTTCCTCCCTTATATTTCAGACTTTGCATCTATTTTTTAAAATCCCTAAATATTCATGCTTTTTTATTACTGCTTATATAATAATTATTTATTCACATAAATATTAACTATTTAAAGCATTTAATAAGCTTTGTTTGTATTCATGAGTATATTTTTTCATATCATCAAATATATTTTTAGAAGTACATTCTTTTATAAATTCATCTGCAGTATAACATTTAGCATTAAAATTACTCTTTCCATGTTCTCTAATATAGTCAACAATTAAAGCATTGAAAAATTTATAAGTATCAGCATGAACATATGGGGCTACTAATGACATATATTTTTCAGCCCATTCTTGATCTGAAATATGCCTAAATAAATTAGCAGTTTCATTGTTCAATTGTTGTGCTTTATTTCTTATTAATGTTACTTCTAATAACCAGTATATACCATTTCCAACAACCTCTATATCTCCGCAATTACCTGGTGCATGAGATATAGGCATACCATATGCATCAATCTTATAATTTGGTCTAACAGAATATGTTTCACCATAAACTAAATATAAAAGAATTGATAAATAAAATTCAAATTGCAAAGGATAATCTATATATTTAAATTCAAGGTTTTTACCTCTTACTCCAATATTAGAAATATGTTCTAGTATCGATTCAATATTTAATTTATAATCACTAACAACCTTATTCAATATAAAATTATAATCCATAATTTCTATATTACTATTTCTGTTAGTTTTTATTAGTTTCATTTCATCATTTGCTATAATATTTATTTTATTAAAATAATCTATATCAACATTTTTTTCGTTTTCAGTGAAAACATCTTCTTTTTCTAAAAAATAATTTACAAATTTTTCACTATCATGATTAAACTCAATTAATAAAACACCTTGATTAACAATATTAACAAAACCAGTAATTCTTAACATTCTCAAAACAGTATCAGGATAATCTTTTATGACTGTACCAAATTTATTTTGTTTGCCATATGCCTCTTTCAAATATTCATAAACTGAATTTTCTGTAGCAAATGAATTGTTTTCAATCGTTGTTAAAAATTTTTCAACGTTATCTTCTTTACTGAATAAAGATACTACAAACTGATTGTAACTTAATTTTTTGTCTTTTTTATCTAGTTCCTTTAAAACTTTTATAATAAATTTAAAATAGTTATAATCATTGCTAACATTTTTATATGGTGATCTCCAATTATATTTCATAGCTTGAAGTGAAAATGCTTCTTGAGGATCTATCTCATTAATAATTAATTTTTTTGCGACATCTCCAATAAGGAGTTTTTTATTATACCTTGCATAAACAAAACCAAATTCGGAAAGTGTTCTCATGTATGTCCAAAATCTTGACTGATAACCTTTTGGAAATCCCCCATCACCATTTCTTGTTCTATTAATTTCTATTACTTTCTTTTGAATTTGCTCTCTATTATGTAATTTTTTAATATCAAATTCGTCACTTTTTACAATACCACTTTCATACATATCGCAAACAATATCTAATAAATTTTTATCATTTAATTCTATTCCTTCATATGATTTAATTAATAATAAAACATCTTTTAATCTTTCAGGATTCCTCATAGCAGTATCAAAATTAAGTTGTTTATATTCTGGTTTTCTCCTCTTTGTCATAATTTGTAACAAACACCTCCTTTGAATTTATTTTAACAGTATTATCATTAAAACTAATATAATTACTATTAATTTCATATACATTGTATTTTTTTGACCATTTTTCAAGAAATTTATTTTTTTGACCCTTATGACACATAAGATTAGTTATACCAAATTTAATACCTTTAGCATTTAATTCATCAAGAAAATCATATAATTCCATTTCATGTTTTTCATTCCATAGTTTATTATATTCACTATCACTTATTAAATATGGTGGATCTAATAATACATAATCATTTTTGCCAATTTTTAATTCTCTTACAAATTCTTTATAATCCAAATTAAAATAATTTATATCTATTTTATTTATATAATCAAAATAATAATTTAATGAATTATAAACATTACTATTAAAATCTACATTCCCTACTGGTAAATTAAAATCTCCTTTTGAGTTAAACCTCGTCATATGATTAAACCCATATATTAATAACAAATAAAGTTTTAAAACATCATTTTTATTTGCATTATAGTCTTTTCTTAGTTTCAAATAATTGTCTTTATTATATTTTGCATAATATGTTTTTTTATATTGTTCTTTTAATTCATTAGGAACTAAATGACCATTATAAGAACAAGATAGTCCATATTTTTTAATCAAACCAAATATATTTTTAAAAAATTTATCTTTATCATTAGAATATTTTTGTAATTCTTTATGAATGCTAATTATAGCACTATCTATATCATTAACATAATAATGATTAGCTTTTACATTCAAAAATGAACTTCCTCCACCTACAAAAGGTTCTATATAATTATTTATATATGTAGGCATATGTTTTTTTATCTCTGGCATCAATTTATATTTATCTCCAACATAAAATAATGGCGAACGATAAGATATTTCTTTTTTTATGTTAGGTTTTACTTTAGTAATAAATATAAACTCTTTATGATCATTTAACTCTGTCTTTCCTGTTGTAAATGCTTTATATTTTTTTTCAAATTTTATAGTATCGCCTTTATTAGAAAGTATGGTCTCTATTTCCTCTAATATTATTTTATTCTTTGATGAACTACTTTTTGATTCATAAGTATTATTATAAGAAACCACTATATATTTGGTATCCAATTTTTGAATCAAATCATTGAATGCTATTGGAGCAGACGTCTTACAATATTCTGACATATTTTCCTCTTTAGGTTTCATAGCAACGCCATATAATTCTGGTTTCTTCCATTGTGCAATATTTTCCATAACATGGTAAAATCTACTATATTGTCTCGAATTATATGGAGGATCTATATATGCTACATCACATTTGATTTCACTTGCTAACTTATTTGAATCTTTTCTATATATTTCAACTATTTTATTATTATATTTTTTAGGATTAATTAAATTAAATTCAAATGAATCACTTATTTTTTGTATTTTCCTATATGCATCATAATGACCACATGTATTCGCAATTTTATCAAACGAGTATAAAAGTGAAGAAACAAGAATATTATATTCTTTAAAGTTTATATTTTTTTTCTTGTACTCTTTTTCAATATTTTCACGTATATATCCAATTTTTTTTGCATCATTATAACTAAAAAATTTATTTCCAAAATTATCAGATACATAATTATCTTTAATTTTATTAATTTTAAGATTATTATATTTTTCTGTATAATCTAATAGTTTATTTTCATCAAATTCTTCGTTCAAAAAGAAACCATTATATATAACATTATTAGAATACAAAAAATCATTAATAATAAACCTATCATATTTTTCAAACATATATTCTGTAACACAACCAGTCCCTGCAAATACATCAAAAAACGAACGACAATTTGGACAGTTTTCCTTAATTAACTTTGATATCCAGTCCATTAATTTGTATTTACTTCCTGTGTATCTTCTATTTTGTATATCAAACATTATTACACCTCTTTATATGACGCTATGACATTAACTTAGGATATATCCTATACCCATTTCTAGTGTCATTATGTCATTTATTAATCAACTATATCGCTTACTGATACATTGTAATATTCAGCTAATTTCTTAACTACTTCATTACTTAGTTTTCTACTACCCTTTTCATATTTGTTATAAGTAGATAGATCTATTTCTAAATACTTTGCTAAATCTTTTTGAGATTTATTATTTTCTAATCTCATATTTTTAATTCTAAGCCTAGCTCTTGCTTGAGTTTTTTCTTCTATTTCATCTAATCCTTTAGTAGTATTTTTTAAATCTATAGCTATATACTTTTGTGTATTATTAGCCACCTTAAATGAATAGTTAGATAATTCTAATTGTTCTTTATCTGATAACTCAGGCATATTTTCAAAAAAGTAATTTGTTGATACTTTATAAAACTTTGCTAAATCTTGTAATACACTAATAGGTACCATTCTATCCCCTAATTCATAGTGTTTATATGTTGAAGCATTAACTCCAACAACTGTACAAATTTCTCTTTGAGTTAAATTAAATTGCTTTCTTAACTTAGACATATTTGAACCTATAGTAACATCCATTGGTTTTCTTTTCTCCATAGAATTACCTCCTATTTTCCTCTATAAATCCATTATAACACAAAATTTCCATTTTGGAACATTTGTGCATAAATTTGTCGAAAAAAATATTTTTAAGTTTTTTAAATTAAACACTTGACACTATGGAACTATAACGGTATATTTTTTATTGCAATTTCCAAAATGGAACTTTTATTTTAACTCAAGATGAGCCAATTTGGAACTTGCATTTTATTCTTTGACAACTTAATAGAGTCAGATATTGTAAGCGTCCTATTCTGCTGGCTCGTTAAATAAATACAAGTGGTGCCTAGCAAATACCCTATTGGTACGGGAGTTATGGGATAACTAAAATTCTAAGTTTATGGGATACTCTACCCTATTTCAGAAAGAAAGGAGGAAATTTATGAATAAAGAAGTATTAGATAAAATGTTAATTACTATGGATACAGACGATATAGTTGAATTAGTTCATAATCATCTATGTGGATTAAAAGTTATTGAGAATAAAGATCGTGATGATATAAAAAAAGAATATCATCTAAATGAAGATATTGAAGAAAATACAAGAGAAGAATTAATTAATTCATTGTATAAAATGAATAAAAAATAATGAAAAATAGATAGGAGGTTGATATATGTTCGCAAACGAAACATTAGAATTATTATCAAAACAATGGTGCACTCTACAAGATTTAATGAAACTTACTAATCTTGGTAGAAATTCAGCACTAAAAATTAGAAAAGAAATTATTACAGATTTAGAAGATAAAGGTTATAAATTACCCTGTGGATTAATACCTATGTGTGAGGTTGTTAATAAGTTAAACATTAATATTAATTATTTACAAAATATGGTAAGGATGGAAGTTAAATGATACCTATAGAACAAATAAATACAGACATAAAAAAAGACAACATTATTGATGGAATAATGAAGTCTAATGGATTATATTGTTTAGTAGCAGAACCCAAAGTTGGCAAATCGTTTTTAGCACTACAGATTGCCAATTCTCTAACTAACAATAAAGAGTTCTTAGGATTTAAAGTAAATCCCACTCCTATTTTATATATTAGCACAGAACTCTCGAGTTTACAACTTAAGGAAAGATTAAATATAACGGGTTGTGAGTTTTCTCCTAACTCGTTTTTCTTCCTTGAGAAAGATTCTGAACATAAATTATGTTTAACTGATGATTTAAAATTAGATTTAAAAGAATTCTCTGAAATATATAACGGTAAATTTGTAATAGTTGATATTATGTGTGGTATTGATTACGGTTATGAATTAGATATTAATAATTATAGTGATGTTATGAAAAAGATGTTTGATAAATATAGAGAACTATCTAAAAAGTATAATTTAACATTTCTATTAGTACATTATTTAAATAAAGAAGGCAAAACCTTAGGTAGTACAGGTATAGACGGAAATATGAATGGCATATTAACTCTAATTAATAACAAAGATAATACTTACACATTAAAAATAATTAATAGAGATTTTGAAGAACAAAATCTTAATTTAATAAAGAATGACAAATTAATATTTGAAATAATGAACGAAGATAATACAGAATTAGATTTTAATATATCTGCATTATGAGATATGTAATTAAGAAAAAAGAAGTTATATTTACACCGGCTGAAATAGTAGCTGAGTTAAGCTTATTAATTACCCCTTCTCGCTTCGGTAGATTATTAAATAGTAATATTAAAAGGTTAGAACAAGAAGGCATATACATTGAATTAAATAGAACTGCTACATCTAGAAATTATAAAGCTAAGTTTATTGAACCACTTAGTTTTGAAGAATAAGGTCTTAGGATTTATCCTAACTCACATTTTGGGCTATGCCCTAGTAAGATAAGTCATAAAATGACTAATTATAGTGGTATAATAGATGTTGAGGTGAAATGCCATGAAAAAATTATTTAAATTGTTTGCCATTGTTATTATTTCTTTAATAATAATTATGATACCAATTATTATTAATATCTTATTTAAATTTGATTTCAATATATGGTGGTTACAAAGCGAATGGTCTGCAGGAGATGCATTAAGTTTTTACGGCGGTTTATTATCTTTTATAGGAACTATAACATTAGGAGCAATTTCAATATGGCAAACAAAAAAATCAAATGACATTAGCAAACAATTACTAAATAAAGATTTATTAGAATCTACAGACTTTATACAATTGCAAAATAAATTTGAGGCTTCTGTTAAGCATAATAATAATGCAAAAATAACATGGTCCAGTCATCATAAACTAGATTATGGTGCTAATATATTAATTGAACGATATAATAACAATATAGATAAATTAAATGAATATTTAATTAAATTATATTTTTCTAATTCATCTGAAAAAAACCATATAAAAAAAATAGAGTTAGAAGACTTTATGTGTGTACAAGATCCAAATGAAAAAGGGCTATTTTGGGAAGATGGTTCCAATAATCCTATTCCACTAGGATTAGATATAGAACTTATAAAAGAAGTATACTTAAATTGGATTTCAAGCAACGAATTTTACGTTCACTTTAAAGTCTATTGTGAACCAAATAAATGTTTCGATTATATGATGAAAAACAAAATAAATTTATGTTTTATATTTCAATTTAATATATATAATTTTGCAAACGTAAAAACTGAAATGTTATATAAAATATGGATTTCAAAAGACAGAAAAGGAAAATATGAAATAATAAATACTAATTCTACAGTAAAAGATACTCAAATAGTAGAAAATCAAGCTAACAACCACTAAGGTTGTTTTTTTCATATAAGGAGGTTGATATATGTATGATGGAAAACAAGTATTAAGATTTGTTAATAATTATAAAACTAAAGATTTATATCTTATAGGCAATGAAATGAATAAAAGAATTGGTACAGGTAATTATGATTTAGAAAGAACTAAATTTAATGTACATTATAAAGATATTGATAAGAGTAATTTACATCAAGAAGTTAAATCAATTTTAAAAGATAGAAATATTGAGTATTCTCATAAAACTAAAACAAATATCTTAAATGGTGTAACATTTACAAGTGGCCCAGAGTTTTTTATGACTCTGGGTTTACCATTTAAAGAAACTGATAGGGTTTATCAATCAGGTGATAAGAAAGGTCAAAATATGTTAGTACCTAATATTAAATCTAAAGATGATATTCCTAAAGATGTAACTAAATATTTTGATTATTGTATGAAGTTTTTAGAAGATTTAGTTGGTAAAGAAAATATAGTAATGGCTCAAGTTCATTATGATGAAGATACTCCTCACCTACAAGCTTATTTCTTACCTATTGTTAATGAAGTTAAAAGAAAATGTTATAAAAGAGATTAATGGTAAAACAATATTACTTAGAGATAAAGATAATAAAATTATTTACGAATCTGTTAAAGGTAACTTTTTAAATAATGATCAATTTTGGAAAGATTTAGGTGGTAGAAATTCTTTTGCTAATATTCAAGACAAATTTAATAAATATATAACCGATTGCGGTTTTAAATTAGATAGAGGTAATATTGGTTCTAATAAAGTTCATCAGACTAAATTAGAATATAAGATAAATGAATTAAAATCTGAAATAAATAATTTATATAAAGATATTGAGAATTGTAATATTAAATTATATAAATCCAAAAAAGTTTTAGAAAACAATATTAAAAATAATAATTTAAATGTTAAGAAAAATATTATTGGGTATAATTCTAAAGATGTTGAAAAGTTAATTGACTACTCTACTGATTTAGAAAGATTAAACAATATAAATAAAAATAAATTAGATTCTAATGAAAAGACTATTAATAGTTTATCAATAGAAAATAATTTTTATAAAAATAATAAAGAATTAATTAATACCAAACAGTATATTTATAAGCAAAATATAGAATTAAGAACTAAAGATGATGAAATTAAATATTGGAAAAATGCATTTAACAAAGTATCAGATGCTTTAGATATTAAGTTAAATAGAAAACCTATGAAATATGTAAGTGATTATATTAGTTTAGCTGATTCAATTAAAGCTACTAAAAAACTTAATAAAGAAGCAGAAGAAGCTGCTGATGAATTTCATAAGTTATTTGAATTATAGAAAGGATGTGATATTTATATCAATAAGACAAGCTAAAAATTATGAATGTACAAAAGAGGGTAGAAGTTGGTATGTTGATTTAACCTATAGAGATTTATTGGGAAAAGACATAGATACCATTCAAAAAAATTTGCTACTCGTAGAGAAGCAAAAGATCATGAAGCTGAATTTAAAGTAAAAGTTAAAAATCAAACATAATTTACTGATTTAACATTTAAAGATTTAATACAAGAACATTATCAATATCAACAAGATAAAGTTAAAGTAACTACTCTATCAAATTATAGAAATATGATGGTATATTTAGAACCATTAGAAAATATTAAATTAGAATCCTTTAATATTAGACATTTTGAAATGTGGAGACAATTTATGAATAGTAAATCCATTTCTACTAGATATAAAAATGGTGTATATAAATACTTAAAAGCATTAATGAATTTTGGTACTAAATGGTATGATATTAACTTTGTTAAAGTTTATAACAAAATGACTAACTTTACTAATCAAAATGAAAGAAAAAAAGAAATGCTATTCTATACATTAGATGAGTTTCAAAGATTCTTATCTATAGAAACTAATTTAAAATTTAGATGTGCATTTCAAACTTTATTTTATTGCGGACTAAGAAATGGTGAATTAAGAGGATTAACATGGAATGATATTGATTTTAATAGAAGTACTTTAACTGTTAATAAGAATATTGTTAAAGTACCTGATCCTAAAATAGGTAAACCTTATACTGTTACTAGTCCTAAAACAAGTTCAAGTTATAGAACTATACCTATTCCAAATTTCTTATTAAAAGATTTATCTGACTTATATAATGATGATGCTAATTATTATGGTTTTAGAGAATCTTGGTATGTATTTGGTAATATTGATCCACTTTCCGCTACTACTCTGCTAGATAGGAAAACAAAGAATGCTTTTATGGCAAGAGTTAAAGATATAAGAATCCATGACTTTAGACATAGTTGTGCTTCTTTATTAATAGATAGTGGCGCTAATATAACTTTAGTTGCAAAGTATCTTGGGCATACTAAAATAGATGAGACTTTAAATACATATTCTCATATGTATCAAAATAGACTTGATACTATTGTTAATATTATTGAATTACAAAATAGCAGATTAAATAATAATGTTATCGAAACTAAACCAACTATCTTATTAGATCATAAAACAACATTACCTGAACTAGAAGAAGAATCATATGATTATAAAGAATATGAAATAGTTAAACCTAAAGACAAAGATGACCTAGTCCTTTAATCGGACTAGGTCTATTTTTTTATATACTTAATGTATTCTAAATTCATCTAATATTATACATGCATTAGCATAATTTAATTCTATTAATCTTTTTAATAATTTTTCATATGCTTCAAGCAATTCTTTATCTTCTTTAATCTTATCACTATGATAAACAAATGCTTTAACAATTATCATATTAATAATTTGTTCACTATCACCTTTTAATTCTTTTATTAATTTACTATTATCTAACATTGTTTCATAAAGTATACTCTCAACAGAAATCAAAATTTCAGGTAATAATTCATCAATATTTAATTGATACAATGTATAAATCGCTTCTTTAGGATAATACTTTCCATATTTCACTAATTGATTATTAAGAAACATTTTATCATTATAATCATATGAAGTTTTACATTTTTCTATATCCCAATAATAATATCTATTAATTGAAAAAAATAAAATTTTAAATAAAGATTTTTTTATAGCTAAATCTGAAATGTTATTAATTTTATCTTCAATATATTTGATTTTTTTCTTGCAAAGTATTCTTCTATTTTTTTCAACATACGAATCATAAAATTCGCAAGAAAATCCCGCAAAAATATCTTCATACAATTCAACATTATCATGAGAAAATCCCGAAAAATTGATCTTATCAAATAATAAATTAACACTTTTTTTCCAATTGTTATCACTTTTAATTATTTCTCTATCAAAATGTTCAATAATTTCTCTTTGATTATAACTATTAATTATTTTATGAGTATGGTCACTTTTATTGTTAATTTCAATAATGCAATTCAATATACCTTCCATTATATTTATGAAATTCCCATCATCATAATCCAAACCACAATTAGAAACATAACAAAGTGTTGATATATCATAATTATTTATTTCAAATGAATTAATTTCTAATTCTTCTTCACAATACAAATATTTTTGAATTATATTATCTTTTTGACTAATATAATTATCGTGTCCAGCGTTTTCTATATATTTATCTACACCATATAGTTTTGGTTGCATGTTTGGAACAAATACAAAATCATCTTCACTTTTTGTTCTTTCTATATAATTAGCATTATATTTTTGATGCTGCATTTCATCATACGCTAACTGAATAATAGTATTAAAAATTAATTTTGCAATTTTTTTATTTTGAAAAAGATATTGTTTTAAAGAAACAGCATATTTATATATTATACCATTATGTTCTTCATTTAAAATTATTTTTAACATAAGATTTTTTATTTCATTACTTACATCAACACTAATACTTTTTGATAACTGATTTAGTAATATTGAAAATAAAGATATTTCCGAATTAAACGTATCATTCTCAAAAATTTTATTTATACCACTTACCCAAACTAAACAATATTCATTTCTCCTTTCTGAGGTTAAGTCTTCTTTATTTAGTGCTGCAGCTATGCTTGCAATTAATAAACTTTCATATGTGATATTCATATTTTCATCTGAACACATTTTTAATAATTTATCAACTATTTTAACCAATTCATCAGTACTACCATTATTATTCTTATATTCTAAAATTTCTTTATACAATTCATTTTCAGGTTCATGTATTTCTTTTTGCTTTTCAACTATTTTTTCTGCTTCGCCTGTTATTTGTGCTTCTAGCATAAATGTATTATCATTTATTTTAGTCACCTTAGCATTTCTTAAATCCATTTTTTGAATCTGCAAATAGTTCATCGAATCTTCTTCATCATTATTAAATTTAGAATATAAATAATCAATAATATCATACGCTCTAAGTCTAATTTTGTTCCCAAAATATATTTGTGAATTTGTAACATAAGATTGTATATGCATATTACATTTTTCTGAAAGTTTATATCGCTCTTCAAATTTTGGCAATCCTACTGCTAATAACATTTGTTGCTTCAAACTATTTAGTGTCGGATTATCTAGATATAAAGTATATCTACTTGTATCCCAATTTACTACTTCAATGCTTGTTGCCAAATCTATTGCATAACCGGGTAATTCGCTTTCAAAAGTCATTCCAATACTTTCAATTATAGTTAATAAGATTATATTATTCGATTTTGAATATATATTATTTTTTATATATTCTGAAAAATCTTTAAATAACTCTATATCATCTTTATATGCTTCTAAATGTTTTAATATAAAATTTCTTAAACAATATACCATATCACCAATTAACGTAGGGACAGAATGTTCTACAATACCAGCTACCCACATATTAGGGTTACCAAAATATTCTCTTATATCGTTATCTTTAACTTTCATTTGAACTTTTAACATTTCATCAGAATGATTTTGATAATATTTTTCTACACATTGATTTATAAAATCTATTGTCCATTCAAAACCATAATTAAAGTTTGCATAATATAAATTATTTAAAAACAAATTATCTGTAACTTTTCTAAATTCATAATTATAATTATCCAGTTGTTGACTTAATCCATATTTATAATCATTTGAGATTTCATATCTATAACTATAATGATGTTCGCTATTATCATTACAATTTTTTAACCAATAATTATTTAACAACATACAAAATTCTTTTGAACAATATTTTAGCATGTTAAAATGCGAGTTTTTCAATGTCCAAGCAATAATGTCCCTAGCAACCCTTTTTTGTTTTTTATTATTGCCTAATAAATAGTTAGAAAGTTTCTCAAAAAAAATTTTTATCCACTCGTTAGAATATTTTGATAATGTATATATTCCGACAAGGCACATATCTATATCATCAATAATTTTATAATAATTATCTCCATAATTATCTATTTTTAAATCAACAAAATATTGTAATATGTTACAAGTATAATTAGCTACTTCTTTTTTAATATTATTTTGTAAGGTATAGTCTGAACATAACTTAACTATTTTTATAAAATCAATATTTTCTTCTTTATATAATAAATTATTATATATAATTTTGATTAAACAAGCTCTTCCATTTCCAATTGGCTTCAATTGTAACATTGGAAAATTACCTTTTATATATATTACTTTAGAATCAAACGAAAACATATTTATTACTTCAATAAATTCTTTCAATAAATTATTTTCTAATATTTCTCTTTCATAATCTTCAAAAAAGTTTTGACAATATTCTGATTTTACTATTCCTATTTCAGTTTGTTTTTTCCACTCATCAGATACTTCATTAGAAAAAATCAATTTATATAAAAATTTATCTTTACTTTCTTTTATAAATAATTTATTTGAAATCCATATTTGATACCTTCTATAAACACATCTTCCCATACTCTCTATATTTTGATAAAAATTTAAATATTCACCTTTGCATTGTTTAAATTGGTTATCAAAATACATTTCAAAACAAATATCTTCATATATATCATACTTTAACCTAACACCAAACTTATTATTTACAATAATTCCTTCTGTAGTTAATATTTGTAGTATATCATTATCAATATCATCTGTATTAGTTCCAAGTGAAAAATATTTAGCTCTATCAAATACAATTTTATTTATTTGTTCGATTACTTTATTACCTGAAACCTTATAATCTTTACATTTTTCTTTTAAACAAATTATGTATTCCCATATATATTTACGAAATTCATTGATATCATTAATATCCTCAACATCTATAGATTTACTTATAATTAAATTTATATAAAAAGGTGTTTTTAACAATTCTAAGTAACTTTTATTTTTTGAAATTGTTTCAATTATTGGATACTTATTTTTTATTCTATTCAATTCTTCTTCATTTATATCATCTATATCGTAAGTTTGTATTGAATAATTTGATTCCAATTTTAAAAAAGCATTTTTATCACTTGTTCTACAAGATGTAACTATATAACTATTTTCATATTTTTTTACTACGCTATACAATGTCTCAAACAAATCAAATTGTATTTTAGGCGAATCAGCGATAAATTCAAGCGCATCTATAAAAAAAACTATTTTTTTTCCATTCATAAGTTCTAATATCTTATTAACATCCAAATTCCAAATTTCTTCTAAATGTTTTGATTCTACAAATCTTTCTGCCCGCGCATATAAAATAATCTCTTCATTTTCTACTATTTTTTTACATAACGCTGACTTCCCGCTACCTTCTCTACCTTGTATAGAAACAAATTTTTTATTTTCTAATTTTATTTTAGATATAATGTCTTTTCTATCGATTTCATACTCATTATTAATTAAAGTTTCTATATTTTTTAATCCAACATTCTTAGAATTTTCTATTTCGCTAATAAGCTTTGTTGCATTATTATTAAAATTTTCAAATTCTTTTTTTATCAATTTATAAAAATCCTCTTGAAATTGTATATCAGTTTCAGCTTTATTAATAATATCTTTGGTAGTAATTAAATTTTTTGTTCTAACGAATGGTATATTTCCACTTTGATTAGAGCCAGTTAAATCTTTAACTTTTTTAACACTAGAATTATCCAACATAAAAAAATAAGCATTATTTAGTTTTTGAAGTTTTGGTTCTTTCGAATCTTTTAGTTTTTCTAATGTTTTCTTTATCTTATTAGGTATATATTTTTCTGTACTAACTTGAACATATATTTTTTCATCTTCGGATATTAAATCAAAGATTGGAAAATTTGATTTTGTTGTGTTTAAATTGTAAAAATTTTGTTTAAAATACAATTTACATATTTCCAACGCAAATAATTCAAACATTTTAGCCGAATCAAACAATCCTTTTTCATTTAACAATTCTATTTTTGATTTATAGGCTGACATATATTCAGTTATAAAACTCATTCTATCACTTGTATACATTAATCTAACTTCCTTTACTACTAAAAAACACCAATACAAAAACTTATTAAATTATAAGCCTGTACTAGCGCCTCTTTTTAATTCTCTTTATTAAATAATTCTTCTACAATTAAATCTCTTGAATGTAAGTTATTATTCTTTCCTAATAATAAATTTTCATAGAATTTAATTAAAAAGCTATTATCTTGTTTTACATTTAAATAATTATTAAAATAATTACTTCTTACTAATGCATTTCTATAATAAACTGATTTTTCTTTGAACATAGTGTTATCTACATCATATCCTAGTGATACTAAATATTTTTCTATAAATAATGCAGTTGTTCTAGTATTACCTTCTCTAAATGGATGTATTTTATTTGCCATATGCTTGAAGAAAAGTTAGTTATATTATTAATTACATCAACTATATTCATTTCTCCATAGTTTTTATTTTTTTCTAATGATATATCGTAATCTAGTGATTGTTCTAATAATTTACAATCACCGTATGCAACTGAATCATTATTTAAAATTCTTTCATGTTTAGAAAAATCCACTTTTCTAAATTCTCCAGCAAATTCATAAACATCTTTAAATAAATATTCATGAATATATTTTATATAGTCTACTGATAATTCAAAATTATCTTCTTCTAATAATTGAACTATTCTAGTAGAAACTAGATCACATTCAAATTCTTCTTGTATCGTTTTATCATTTTTATCTTTTTCTACATAATATTGTTTTAATTCGTGTTCTACTTCGTAAATTGTTTTTTCACCGGTTACATTTTCTTGTAACAACTTTTCTAAATACTTAGATGGTTTTAAGTTATCAACTTCTTGAAGTCCAATAGCCATATCCCATTGTAATTGTTTTACATAGTTTTTAGGTGTTTCTGTTTCAATATAATCATTTATGCTTGAATCTAATTCTTTTTCAGACATCTTAACACCTCCACTAATAACATTATAACAAAAAAGTTCCTATTTGTCAGTATTATATAGATAAAAAAAGAAATTTCAAAGTACAAAAAATGAACTTTGAAAAGATAATATCCGAGTAATTGAATAACTATGACAATCTTAATGAAAAAACATAAATTTTCATTAGATTTGTCAAAAATTATTAACTTATTTTAAATTTGTGTACCCAAATCGTACCTAAAATAAAAATCACGAATTCTATCCCCCGCAAACCCTTGTAAATTCTGGCAAAAAAAATACCGTCCCAGTTAAGGGACGGCTCAGGGGGAGGTTTTTACCAAGTGTTGAACAGGCTAATCCACACTGTAAAATAAGACTTTTATCATTTTAAAGTTTATTAAAATTTACTAAAAAAATATCAAAATTATAAAGAAATAATTGGTGAATAATGGTCAGAAATAAAGAATGTAATCTAGCAATAGATTACATTCTTTTTTATCGTTTTTATCGATGATATTTATGATGTTCCTTTTTGGGTACCACAATAAATTTAATGTCATAATAATTATTAAAGAGCTTATTTAAATTTTTTATTTATTAACAATAGTTCCCATATCGAATCTAATGACTTCGTCACAAAAGTTTTCGATGTCGTCTTTTATATGAGTTGCAATAATAATTGTATTTCCGCCATTTTTTAAGTCTATAATTAATTTTTTAATTAATTTGACACTTTCGTCATCTAAACCATTGAATGGTTCGTCTAGTAATAAAATCTCTGGTTTTTCCATTATTGCTTGAGCTATATCAAGTTTTTGTTTCATTCCAAGTGAATATTTACCATATTTTTTATCTTTTTCTTTTAATAGGTTTACTTTTTTTAAAGCATCAATTATGTCTTCTTTAGATATCTGTTTTTTTATGTTAGCAATTAATTCTAAATTTTCAAAACCTGTTAGATCTTTTATATAATTACTATTACTAAACGAAATTCCTACATTATTCGAAAACATTTCTTCTTTATAAATATCTTTTTGGTTAATTAATACAGTACCACTTGTTGGTGTTAAAAAACCACATAAACTTTTTAAAAACATAGTTTTACCAGAACCATTTCGTCCAACAATACCATATATCTTCTTGTTTTCAAATTTTGTATTAACATCTTTTAAAATTATTTCATTTCCAATTTTTTTTGTTAAATTTTTTGTTTCAACTGTAATCATATTACCTCCTGTTTCCAGTATAAAAGTTTATCTTTTTAATCTTTTTATTCATTAAAATAATTAAAATAATTGATAATATAGAGTTAAATAATAGGTTCGATATTATTAATTCATAAATGTTATTAGTAAGATCTATTCCATAGTAATGATATCCAATGTTGATGTAATTTAAAAAGCTATTAATAAAGAATAGTCGATTACAAAAATAAATAATTATAAATAAAGTAAACATTAGAAAAATGCTATATTCTTTGTTTTGGATGTTTAAGTATAAAAAACTAAACAAATATTTAATTGTAATAATATTCAAAAAAAGTCTTATAACACAAACAATGTATAAAACAAAATCATTCACATTATAATTATAAGTATTTGATATAAAAATGTTTGTGTGCGATGTTAGATTGATGCATATCAATTGAAATACTATATATTGAAAGAACAATAAACATGATGCTTTAGTTAATTCTTTTGATAAAAAAATAATATAATTTTTCCTTTTCCCCATTCTAATTATTGTTTGATAATCATTTGTTGAATATTTAATAATCATATTCCAAAATAGAACAAATGAAGGTAGCATAAAGACTACCAAAAATATTTTATTATTGATCATCGATAATAATATATCTATGTATGAATTATCTGCATATGATATTGTAAAAGCAAATGTTCCAAAAAACAAATATGTAATTAGGGCATAATATTCTATTCTAGTACTTAGAATTCTTATTATTTTATTGCTCAAAATCCAATACCATCCTTTCTTTACTTTTATATAATTTTGTTAAAAAAATAAAACTGATTGTAGATAAAAGAATGAAAATTATAAAAGTAAAAATGATATATTTGCTTCCAATAAATCCATGATAAATATTGAATGAATAAAAAGCCTCATTTAAATATTTATTCTTAATTATTGTTGATATAATTTCGAAAAAATATGAAATAATAAAGTTTAGAATATTTAATGAAAGGAAGCTGAAAATTATAGTTAATCCAAGCTTTTTGACAAATCTGTAAACAATTAACTCTATATTTACTATTAGTATAAAAAAGAAAATGCTTATGATCGTTTCTAAAATAATACAAGTAAGTGGGTTAAACATAGGATCATAAATAAAATTGCTATATAAATCAGCATATTTAATATTTGTAATATCGTGCTTAAATAGTAAAAAACCTAATATAAAAATAGTAGTTGATATCAAAACATAAGGAAGTATTGTTTTTACCAAACATAATAAATATTCTTTTTTTATAAGTTTTTTATAATTATCTCGTATTATATAATTCCTAAAGTATGAACCTTTTATTTTCGTATTGATACTCTTAATTGTAATAATGGAAATTGCTATAGGAAGTAAGAACATGAAAATTGTTAATAAACCGTTGTGTGTTGAATATTCCCAAAACGAGTAACAATTAATATCATTTTTAAATGGATATAATTTATCACTTGTATAGATAAAAAATAACATAATATTGAACACATATAAAAAAATAATTGATATGATATAAATTAAAAAAGTTCTATTTTTCATTCATCCTCCATAAGTGATCAAAGATAAAAAATGAATTATTATTAATTATCAATTATTATTTTTTAATTATTAATCGTTATAGAATCCCCATTGTCCAGAGACAGAAGTTGAATTTGTATAATACCATCTTGAATCAATTGTTAACTTATAGTCAGCATCTGGTGGAAATCCCCAATTAGTTGTCCAAGCTAGTGCAGTGTCTTGCCTATTTGATATTATTTTCCATCCTCCATTTATTGTTGCTCCTGGGCTTGTTCTATATAATATTACGTCAAGAGTATCCGAACTTGGACTTATTCTTACGCTTGCTAATGCTTGTCCTTCATATCCACCTTCTTGAAGTGTTAAGTGTTTTGTCCATGATTTGCTTCCGTTAAATGCAGGAATTGAACCTGATATTGATTTAAAAGATGTAAACTGAGAAAATGCAAAAATATTACTTACTGATGTTAGTGTTGTTATTGCTAATGCTATTAATAAAATCTTATTAATTTTCATGTATATCACTTTTTGTCTATTCATTTTTTCTCTTTGATCACTTATATTTTATCATTAATATTTTATCATTAATATTTTATCATTAATATAAAGATATGTATATTAGTGTTTTAAATATGTTTAAAGTATATTTATTTGTTTACAGTTTCTATTCTAACTGTAGAATCTATATCCAAATTAGCTTTTTTCCACAAATCTTCATTATTTCTAGATATTATTTTTATATATATTTTCTTTTCATCTCCTAGGAGATATATGTTATCATCAATTACGTCTTTATCTGTATAATATTTGATATTATTTATTTCATATCCATTTGAGAAAGTTAAATTGAAGGTATCTCCTTCATTAAGAACATATTCATTGAAATCTCTAACAGGATAGTCTATGTAAATACCTCCATTTATAGTATCATTTACTAATGCATATTGAGTTTCTTTTTTACTATTAATAAATAATAACAAACTTATAATTATAAGAAGTAATCCAATAATCAATGGAATTATCCAAATCATTACTTTTTTCATTTCTTTCACCTCTCTTTACCTCAATATTATTATATCACACAAAAAGTGGATTTTTTTTTCTACTTTGATTGTTATCATATTCAATTAACTACCATTAATTATAATTCTAATATATTTATTATTTCATTTAAAGCAAAAATTGTATTGTCAAATTATATTTCTTTTGCATATAAATTCTATAAATGATTCATGTTATCTTCACTACCTAAAGCATTAATAACTTCTTTAAATTTATTTATGTCAATATTTGTTTTTCTTTTTTGAAAGTGTTTTTAATGGCTTTAGTCAGATTATCTTTGTTTATTGCTTCATTTTTTGAATCTATTAATACATATATATTATAGAAATTTTTTAATCTAGTATTTAATAAACCTATCCACAAAAAAACATATACTTCAATATCTTTAAATTTATCTACTGATGGATTATATCAGGCACTGCATTCGTAACATCAATTTAACTTACTGGGTTAGACATATCAGAAAATGCTTTTACAACTTCATATTATTCCATTTTATTTTCTTGTGCTGAATTACTACTTCCAAATATAATGTCTATTTTTTCTTTTATTTGTTGTTTGTTAAATGGTTTAACAATATAATCAACAAACCCTTCACTTAAATATTTTTCTCTAGCACCTACAACTGCATCAGCAGTTAAAGCGATTATAGGAATATTAAAGTTAGGTTTTTCTTTTAATTTTGCTATAGCAGTTTCTCCACTCATATTAGGCATCATAATGTCCATTAAAATTAAATCATATTCATTTCCTTTAACAACTTTATTTAAACATTCTTGCCCATCATAGCATTCATCAATTTCAAAATTGAATCCATCTAATGCTCTACGAGCGACCTTAATATTTAATTTATTATCATCTACTATTAGTATTTTTTTTCCACTAAACTCAGTTGCAATATTTTCTACTTTAGACATTTCTTGAACTAGTTGTTGTCCAACCTTTATTTGATCTTTAATAGGTGTTTCTACTATTTGATTAGGATTAGTCATTTGACTAATTTTTTGTGGTATTTGAACTACAAATAAACTGCCTTTTCCAAATTGAGATTGAACATTAATTTTTCCACCCATCATATCAACAAGTGCTTTAGTTATTGCTAGTCCTAAACCAGTCCCTTCTGTAGTAGAATTCTTTTCAGCATCTAATCTTTCAAATTTAGTAAATAATTTATTAATATTTTCTGCTTTTATTCCTCTACCAGTATCTCTTACGCTAATAATTAAATTACAAACATTGCCTTTATTTATGCATCTTGTACTTAATTCAATTTCTCCTTCATCAGTATATTTAATTGCATTAGTAAGTAGGTTATTAACTATCTCCTTTATATGAGTTTTATCGCCAACTAATTCATAAGGAATATCTGGTGCTAAATTAATCTTAAAATTAATATTTTTTTCTCCAATTCTAATTGCGTCTATTTTGGAAAGTTGTTCAATTGTTTTTTTGTAATTGTATTTTACTTCAGTTATTTCCATCTTATTACTTTCAATTTTATTTATATCAAGAATATTTCCTACAATTTCAAGTAATGTTTTAGATGCTTCCATGATATAATCTGCATCTTCTACTATTTCAGGATCAGCTGTACTTTTACGACTTTGAATATCTTCGCTAAAGCCAACGATAGCATTAAGTGGCGTTCTAATTTCATGAGACATACTTGATAAAAAATCTGATTTTGCACGATTTGCTCGTTCAGCTTGACCCTTAGCTAGTTCCATCTGTCTTAACATTTTTAAATCAGGATTTTCAATTGTATGATACATTAAATAAATTATAAAGCCAAAGACGGCATTTGTTAATAGCATTTCTGGATGTGTTTTTTGAATTATACCAGAAGTAACCATTAATATTATAAAACCAATTATAGGAATATAACCTTTCTTATGCATATTTTTAATATTCTTTAAAACTAGAATAGCCATAAATGTTACATATACTCCTAAAACAACATATACAACATTAACAGAAGGGCCACTTGTATATTTAACATTATCGGAAATTGAAACAAATTCTATAGGTAATGCATATATAAATCCATAAATAATTAAATTTGCAATAACGAATAAAATATACGGTACTTTAAATTTTTCTATATTTTTTTCTTCTAATTCTTTATCATCAAATACAGTAATAGCAAATGTATAGAGCATAAAAATTGAAAGCCATAATACTAAACATACCAAAAATGTTTTTTGAACTATAGTTCCTATAATTCCATAATTTACAGTTATAATTATTAGTAATTCAACAAGCATAGAAGTAATAGAAGCCAATAGTAATTTTTTAAATATTCTATTTTCTAATTTGTTTATTGTATCTTTCCTAAAGAAAAGAATTGTAGTTGCAATAGTATAAATTAATGCCGACACAGTTAAAAATATTGTTCCGCTCATCTAACATCACATCCTATTATATATGATTATAGCACAAAAAAACTATAATTTAGCATTACAGTTTTCAATTTATTATTTTTTTAAAACTTTAGTTATTCCTTTTCTTTCCTTAACAAAATTATTCCCTAATTCTTCAAGTCTTCTAAAATCGTGCTTTCCATTTGAAGTATAAGGCATTTCTTCTATTTGTTCGAAATATGATGGTACTTCATAATCTGGTAATTCTTCAGCACATTTATTTTCAATATCAGCATAAACATCATTTATATTTATATTTTTTTCTAATTCAATAAATGCCATAGGAACACTTATGAATTTTTCATCATCAACACCTACAACTACACAATCTTTAACATAAGGTAAAGATATTATTACTTCTTCTATAGTATCAGGTGCTATTTTAAAGGCATCTTTTCTAATTAATCTTCTATTTCTACCTTTTGGAATAATATAACCTTCACTGTCCATTATACATAAATCACCAGTTTTAACCCATTGCTTGCCATTTTCATCGGTAACTTTAATCTTTGAAGTCTCTTCTGGATTATTTAAGTATTCTACAAATAAGTTATCAGATGAAACATACAATTCACCTAATTCACCAGCTTTTGCTTCTTCCCCTGTATCTGGATTAACAAACTTAATATCAACTCCATGCATTGGAACACCAATACTACCAGGTTTATTTGCAAATCTTGGAGAAACAATTGTTGCACCTAAACATTCATTGTTTCCATAACCATTAACTATAGTTGTATTAAACGCTTGTTGCATTTCTATTAATTCTTCAGCACTTATTTTATCTCCGCCAGAAACAAATACTTTTGCTCTATTAAATCCATTTAATACTCTATTTAATTCTTTTAATTTTTTTCTTAATTCACTTTTAGATTTTAAATTACTATTCTTTTGTAATTGATCAATATCTTTTCTTAAATTATTTAATTGTTCGAATATATATCTATAATGTAATGGCGCAGCTAAAGACATATCAAATTTACCCAAATCATTATAAACAGTATTTTCATCTACAAACGGAGTCATTTCGGCTTTCATTGTAAATGCCATACTAGCATAGATTGAATTAGCAAGTCCATATATTATAAATGGTGGTACTGAAACATGCATTGTATCACCTTTATAGAAAGGTAGATCAACATAAGCCATTTTTTGAACTTCTGAATTAAAGTTTCTTTCTGTATGAACTATTTGTTTTGGTTTTCCTGTACTACCACTTGATTGAACAATAAGTGATGGCCTATCTATTTTAAAATCAGCAGTACTTACACTACCAGTATGTTTTCCCTCTTTAATAAAATCAGAGAACTTAACAAATCTATCATCCGAAGGCATAACTATTTTTTTACCTTCTTTTTTATCTTTTAAACTAGCAAGAACTTTTATTGCTGGTTTAAGATATTCCTTTGGAGAGCATACAATAACTCTTTCAGCATTAATATAACCAGATATTTTTTCAATTAAAGGCAATAGATCTTCAAATACAACAACAGCTTTACAGTTACCATTATTAATATAATTAATTAAGTCTTTTTCTTTTACTCTTAAATCAATCCAAGACATTGTTGCTCCAATTTTGCTTAATGATAGTAAACATTGTTGAACTAAAGGCATACTTATAGTTAAAATCGCAACATTATCCCCTTCTTTAACACCCATAGCATTAAAAGATTTAGCTAGATCTTCAGCAGACTCAAATAATTCTTTATATGTCATAGAGTTTCCCATAAAGCCTGTTGCATCTAGGTCTAAATCATTTTTTGCTTCATCTGTAACTAATGAATACATCGTTTGCTCTGTATTAAATTTCTTAATAGGACTTTTTCTCCAAAATTTACTTTCCATATAACCCTCTCCAAATAGCAAATAATTTCCTTTTAATAGTGTTTATAATAACATAAAACCCTATTTTTGTCAAAAATCTGTAAACATGTGGATAGCGTTTCCAAAGTGTGGAGATATATAAAATAAACCTTTGTAAAATAAAAAAACGGTTAAAAACCTAAAAAAGC
>CALVZC010000004.1 GCA_944372425.1 uncultured Bacilli bacterium | reverse complement strand
GATTTTATCTCGCATATTAATTATACACCATTTTTTAGAAAAAGAAAAGACCATTGACTTTGTCAACAGTCTGAATATATTACATATATTTTTCCATTTGTTTCATCATTTGATTAACTTGTTTCTGAGAAGGTGTTCTCCCCATCTGCATCATCAATGCTTTAATCATTTCCTCATTTATTGGAGGATTTTTCTTTAAATATTTCATCATGTATTTTTTTGCAACAAAAAATCCAATTACTGCACCAACAAGAAGTAAACCTATAACTTTTAATATATCTAAAAACAATTCCATCTTATCATCTCCTGTACATAATATACTAAAAATAATTGAATTATACAAGTATTTTTAATTGATTAATATAAAAATAATCATGATTATTAAAGTCACAAACAAAAATATATTTATCCATATCATTTAAAAATTCAAAAAATTCAGTACAATTTTTATTAGAATTTATAACGATATAACTTTTTTTTATTTTCATAATACTAACTTCATCACGATATAAATTATTTATAATATGATCATCACCCTTCTTACAATATTTCATTTTATTATGTAATCTAATAAAAAGTTTTTTATCTAATTCTTCCTTATCAAAATAATTTACAATTTGTTTAAACAAATTATTACCGTAATCTAAATCTTCTTTTTTAAAATGATAAAGTTGATTTAAGAAACTATAAAGTACACTTGGAGTTTCTTGATATAATTCATAAAATTCTTTCTTTATTTTAAATGCATAAAATATTCTCATATTATCACCAATATTATAATACAAATTAATGTATAAAAAAAATGTCAAAAAAACGACATTTTTTCTTTATTTAATCATACTTTCAATTTTTGTTTGGATTTTATCAATAGTAAATCCATACTTTCTTAAAACATCTTCACGTCTACCACTTGAGCCAAAACTATCTATTGTAAATAAACAATCACTATTTTTTACATATTTATACCATGATTGCGATGATGATGCTTCGATTACAAAAGTTAAAACATTATCAGGTAAAATTTCTCTTTTATATTTTTCCTCCTGTTTTTCAAAACGTGACATTGATGGCATACTAACTATTCTTATATCATATCCTTTTTCTAATAAGTTATTATAAATATCAATAGCTAATTCTACTTCTTCTCCAGTAGCAATAATTATAGCTTCTAATTTTTTAATTTCTCTTTTTACTATATAAGCACCATTAATAACTTCTGTACTACTAGTAGAATCTTCTATACGAACTTTATTACGTCCAAGGACTATTGCAGCTGGCTTTCGTAATTCTAATATTGCTTTATAAGCTCCTATAACTTCATTTGCATCAGCCGGTCTGTAAGTATCAAAATTAGGAAGTGCTCTAAGAGAAGCAAGTTGTTCTACTGGTTGGTGTGTTGGCCCATCTTCTCCAACAGAAATAGAATCATGAGTAAAAACATAAATAACTGGTAAATCCATAAGAGCAGTCATTCTAAGTCCAGGTTTTAAATAATCTGAAAAGGAAAAAAAAGTAGAAACAAATGATGTGAGATTAGACAACGCTAATCCATTAGCTATAGCCGCCATTGCATTTTCTCTAATTCCAAAGTTAATATTTCTTCCACTAGGAGTAATTGCACTAAAATCAAGAGTATCATTTATTCTAGCTGTAGTAGATTTAGAAACATCAGCACTTCCACCAATAAAAAAGGGATAATTTTCAGCAATTGAATTTATTACTTTTCCAGAAACGTTTCTAGTTGAATCTTTTCCATCTTCCGGAAAATTGTAATATATGTCTTTTAGTTTAATAGATCCTTTATTATTGATTAGCATACTAAAATTATTAGCTAAATCATCGCTTAAACTGTTTACTTTTTCTTTCCATAAATTAATTTTATCTTGTGTTCTAGATATTATCATATTACTAAAAGCGTCTTTTGATTCTAAAGATATAGTAAAGGGAATTTCTCTTAATCCTAGTTTGTTTTTTACATCGATTATATCATTTTTATCTAATGGAGAACCATGGACCAAAGATGTACCTTCATTCTTACTATATTTACCTATTACTGTCTTAATTTCTATAATTGTAGGTTTACTAGGAAGAGAGCCATTCTTAGCTTTTGTTATAGCTTCATCTATTAATTGAGTGTTTTCACCATCACTTACTAATAAATAATTCCAATTCATTGCTTCAAAACGTTGTTTAATATTTTCATTAAAAGAAGTTTTTAAAGCTCCATCTAGAGTAACATCGTTTGAATCATATAATACAATTAATTTGTTTAATCCTAAAAGTCCAGCTAAAGAACATGCTTCATAACTGATTCCTTCCATTAAATCTCCATCGCCGCATAAAACATAAGTATAATAATCAATAATTTCTTTACTAAAATACTGGCGAAGATAACACTCTCCTATTGCTAATCCTACACTTGTTGCTATTCCTTCTCCTAAAGGTCCTGTAGAAACATCAACGCCTTTAGTTACATTAAATTCAGGATGTCCTGGTAAAGTTGAATCTAATTGTCTAAATTTTTTTAATTCATCAAATGAAATATCGAAACCTGCCATAAATAAAGTAGCATATAAAAGAGCAGATCCATGTCCAGCAGACATAACAAATCTATCCCTATTAATCCATTTATCATTTTTTATATCAATATTAATATGATTAGCATATAAAGTTGCAATTATTGGAGCAGCACCTAATACTATTCCAGGATGACCACTTTTAGCATTATCGATCATATCGATTCCAAGTGCCCTAATATTATCAACTATTTTTTTTAAATCATTATTATCTTCCTTTTTTATAGTAATCATTTTTTCACTCCTGTCTAATTAGCTCATCATACAACTGCTCTAATACTACTGCTACTCCTTCTTGATCATTTGACAAAGTAACAAAATTTGCTACTTTTTTTAAATTGTCCGTAGCATTACTCATTGCAATTTTAACATTAGAAACTTGTAACATTTCAATATCATTATCAGAATCACCTATAGCCATTGTCTTATTAATATCTATTTTTAAATAATCGCATAAAATTTTTATAGCGTTTCCTTTTGATACATCTTTATTAGTTATATCGTAAAATAAAATTTTATTACTATCTTTAGGATTGCGTGATTTGTTTGAAATTTTTATATCAGGAATATTTATTAACTCTTTTTTAAATTTCTTCATAGATTCAATATCATAAGATTCAACAATTAATTGTGATATTTTTTCATCAAAGATATCTTCAAGTGAATTTATAATTTTTTTACCAGGATCACCAAAATCCTTATTTGTATATGACTTAAGCAAGCAATTAGCTATAAAAAAAAGATTATATTTTTTAATTAATTCATTAAGTTTAATAAGTACTTCATTAGAAATAATACTATTATATATAATTTTTTTATTAAAATAGTTATATATTTCAGCACCATTAGAAGATATAACATAATTACTTGCAGAAAATTGCTTACTAAGTGATATTGTATAATTTAATGGTCTACCAGTAGTAAATACTACCAAAATTCCAATATCAAATAATTTTTCAATTATTTCTTTATTTCTAATACTTATTTTCTGATTATTATTTTTTAAAGTACCATCTAAATCAACAAACACTATTTTTGTACTTTTCACATTATCACCTACGTCTTACTATAGTAATATAATACAACAAAATTAATAGTTAGTAAATAAAAAGTAATTGTTATTAAATATATTTATATTTTATACAAGTAAAAAATTAATTATACTATTTTGTTTTTTAATATTCTAATTTTAGATAGTTGAATTTGTTCTTCATCATCAGCAAAGTCATTTCTAGTAGAATCTATTATTGGAATTTCTATTCCATGATTTTTAAGTTCTCTTTCTATTGTAATTATTTCTTCAATAATTTCTTCACTGTTCTTTTTAGTTTTAAAATGTGTCATGGGATATCCAATAGCTAAAAATTTAGAAGTTGGAATTGGAACAGCAGTTTGTATCTCGTCTAGATAATAAGAATATCTTTCTGTACTATCATCACTAATTATGAATGAAGTACCATATTCACAATCAAAATAATTAGGATAAACTATTCCTTCAATTTCTGGAGATATAACAGCACATAAACTACCTTGTATTAATTCATTATATGATGAACGAAAGTGCTTATACATATCATCTGTCATTAAAGTTTTTTGAGCAAGTGAAATGTATGAATTACCATTAAAAATGTTATTAGCATCAGATACTCCATTAACAATCATTTTTCTTGGTAGAATAAAACCACTTTCTATAACTTTAAACAATGTATTTAAATTAAAATTTCTAAATCTATGATAATAATACGATTCCATAAACTATTGCCTCATTAACATATATTTTTTAGGATTTGCATGTCCAACTTGAATATATCCATAATCCAATCCATTTTTTATTTTTGTGATTTGCTCGATAAAATAATTAGAATCAAACATTATAGTTTTAATACTTATACTATCTAACTTTCTATCACAGTATTTTGATAATATAACATATGTTGCTCCTTCAACTTCAACCATTTCTCCTAAATTTTCACTAATAACATCATTTCCATCACAATACACGGGAATAATATTCCCATCTGTAAAAATATAAGACTCGGATTTTCCTTTTTCTGAAATGCTAGAATAAACATTATATATAATATTTGGATTCCCATTACTAAAATTAATTGAAATATTATCCTCTTTTGTACATTTTTCACAGTATGTATAGAATAACATAGCCTCCTCAAATTTTGAAAATATTTCTGGATATTTTTTCATCATATCACTTCTACATTTTTCACTTAATGAAAATTTTAATTCAAGTAAATCAGAAATATCAGTTATAAAATCATGCTCAATAATATCACTTAATTGTAATGTAAATTTTTCCATTTCCATTATGCCATTCATATAATCTTTACCTAAAAGCCTAGTTGCAATAATAATTAAACTTTCAAATTTTTGCCAATTCACTATCATTAAGTTTCTCCATAATCGGTATCACCTTTGTTTGCATATTCTAACATACATATTACTTAAAATCAAGATAATCAATTTATTTTTATAATTACACAAATAACGCATATTTTAAATAATTTTAATATATTACAAAAGCTATAATCAATTTTTTCTAATAATACTCTATGAAGTTTATTTGACATATTAAAACAAAAAAAATTTTAGGACAAATATAAAAATAATATCTTCAAATAAATGACAGAATAGATATGAGGAAAGTTGTCATTTGCTTAAGCATTTCTTATCTAATGTTTATAACGATTAGATTACTAAATTTAGTATTTTAAATATCCTATTTATCTTGCATTACTTTAAAATATAAATATATATTATATTTTACTAAGTATTACTAAAAATAGAATAAACAATAACTAAATTTTGTTTATTCTATTACTTTTTTAAATATTTCTAAATTATACAATTTAGCCATTAATATGTCTTTTTAATGCATCTAAATCTTCTTTTGATAAACTTTTTATTAATTTTTTTGCACGTTTATCAGGAGAATTATCAAAATCTTTGGCCTTTTTCGTTTCAATTATGTTTTGTTTATTTTTTGTGCTAATGGTTTTATTAGAAATAATAATTCTTTTTTGGAAAAAAGGTAATTGTATATATTATTAGTTAAATCTTCTCTTGCATTTGCTACTACTTGACACAAAGGAATAGCCTCATTATAAAATTTTAAAATATTATTAGCATCTTCGTCTTTATTATTAAGATTATTTATTGCATTTAATAATGCATATCTAGTATAAGGATGAATTGTATTATCACTTTCTAATAATTTTATAAGTTTTTCTTTTTCTTGTTCTTTATCAAATTGCTTTACTTTATCTAAAGGTGGAACAGCTTTTCCATTAATAGATAATAATTGTTTCCCATCACTTGACACTAAATAATTTTGGCAATAAATTATTCCATCTGATGTAAAATTGAAATATCTATTACATGTTTCAAGGTTATTAAAATCCCAAGATGGTTCAGAATATGGAAGATAAGGCATAATACAATTTTTATTTGGAAGTAAATATTTAACTTTTAAATTATCTACCAATTCAAAAGGATTAAGTTTTTTAAAAAATTTGTAATTCATAGGGAAATACCAACTATCATTAGTAAAAGATAAAGTATTACCACTTGGAAGAAGATATTGAAATGTAGCAACACTTTTATTACAAGTCCATTCTTTAAAATATCCATCACTTTCTTTCCATGAACAAGAATATATCTCTAATTTTAAACAACGACCATCTGAACATTTTATAATTAAACTATCATTTTCTTTTTCAATGCCATATATCTTATCATTAAAAGAAATATTATTTATATTTAGTTTTCTTATATTATTAAATTCTCCTATAATATTAATTAAACAACTTATTTCCTCTAAATTGTAATTATTTATCCTTTCCTTTTTTACTTGTTCTTTAGCTTGCTGTTTTTTTCTTTTTTTCGGATTCTTCTCTTGCCCTTAGAATATTTGAAGCACGTCTTTCTTTTTCTAAATCAATTAAGTTTTTGAACATAACAGCACCTCACTTTGAGCTATATAATATCACATTCATTTTTTATTATCAAAAAACATATTTAAATATTTTTCTGTTTGCAAAATTTATAAATTAAAGAAAACTTTATTAATACATATATATCACATTTTTTCTTAATATGTACATCATCATATACAAATTTTGTGTATTAATAAATTAAATTTTGTGAATAGAAAATAAGATACCCAATAATTATTATTTATTGTAATTACATCATAATCACAAAAAAAATAAAATGTAATTTAAGCAAATGGCAACTTTCATAATACTTATTCTGTCATTTATTTAAAGACATTATTTTTATATTTATCCTAAAATTTTCTTTTGTTAACAATTTTTATAAAATAAAAAAAAGATTTTTTATTTCATATCTAACATTAGATATAAGATATGTTTAATTATTACTATGATAATGCCTAAATTAATATCTTATAAAATATATGTTAATAGATGTCTATCAAAGTTTTTGGTATTTATAAAAATTCACCCTATCTATCATTAAAATAGGCAGGGTGAAAAATTTAAATTTTAAGTATTAAATTCATCTAAAAGCTCATGCATATTATCTAAAATTTCTTTTCTTTCATTTTTTGTAGTATTTTCCTTAATTAAATTTTCTAAATTATTTAATTTAAAAATTTCTTCATGTATTTCGTCTAACTGCTTTTTATATTTATTATATTGACTTGTATCAAAATTTATTTGTTTAGAAAATTCATTATCTAAACAAAATTTATCTGAATCAATCTTATGATAAAAGCAAGCATTTTCTATTCTAACTTTAAATGCTTTTTCTAAAGTATTATCTTTTAATATTAGTGCAAAAGTTAAATTTCTAATAGACTGTAAAAAATTATTTACATCTATTTCAATAGTTTTATTAGAATTTAACACTAAACTAACTTTCTCATTGTTATTTTTTAAATATAACTTATCATTTAAAATATCATTTATACTAAACAGAAGTTTACTTCTAATATATTCTTTTAATTTTACTAAATCATCACTATTCACTACTTGAAACATTTCGCTATTAGTCTTAATATTGCTTTCTAAGATATTAGTAATTATTTTTTCCATAACACTATTTGCTATATATTCTATTAAACTCATTTTTCCATCTTTATAAGATACTACAATATTAAGATGTCTTAATACATATTCGTAGACTACTCTATCGATGGACTCGAAAATAATATGGCTTCTTTTGGACAAATAGTTATCACAATCTGTTCTAATACTAATCCATTTATTTACATTACCATATAATAAATTATTAGTGTTTTCATTGAAAAAAGAATAATTTTCTTTTTTTAATATATTTAGTATTGATTCTATATTTTTAGAATTGTCAATATCAACAAAAATTTCTATAATTATTCCATAACCTTTTTCATTATATTTTAAAATATATGGTATTTCATTTGCAAAAATCTTTTGAAGTAGTACTTTTAAAAATTTATACAAATTAACTGCTTGAACAGTAACAGTAAATACAGTTGTCATTTTTTTATTTTGAATATTTTCAAAATCTGAACAAATTATAAAATTACTGTTATTTTCATAAAATATTTTACTAAAATAATTGCTAATATTTCTATCAGATAAAATATTTTTTAATGTTTCAAAATTCTTAATGCTATCCAATTCATTTAATTTTTTAATTACATCATAAACTTCTGAATCGAATATTTTATTTATTATATTATTCTTTATCTGTTCTATTGGAATAGACAATAACTTTTTTTTAAATTCTGACCACATCATTAAATAAAAATCAGCTTTATCTTCCTCTGCAAAATAAAACTCATTTTCTTCTTTTTTTTCTACTACTTTTGAAAAAAAATCATCAAAGTCAATTGCTGTAGAATAAATATTTAGTATTTTATTCCATTTTATTTTATTATCAATTGGATTTTCAATATGTGAATATAACTCTTTTAATTCATTCATATCATATACCCCTCTTTATTATATATATATAATATCATTACTATAAACATAAATCAATTGTTGTTTTTAATTTTTTAAATTTTCTAAATATTCAATTGCATCATCTATTTTAGAAATTCCAACAATAACTATATCATATTTTTTTTCTTTTTTTATTTTTAAACACTCATCATAATTGTTACCCATAGGTACAAAAAATATATCACTTTTCTCATTAACGGCACCTTTTAACTTATACTCTACTCCTCCTATTTCTCCAACATTTCCATTGGAATCAATAGTACCAGTTCCAGCTATTTTTAATCCATTAGTTAAGTCTTCTTCTATTAATGTATCATATATTGCAAGTGATGTCATAAACCCAGCAGATGAACCGCTTTCATTATTTGTAAAATTAAATTTTATTTTAGGATCAACTTCATAATCATAAATAATATACATTCCTATCCCAGTAGATTTTTTACCATTTATATCATGCACTAACACATCTGTTGTAAAAGTTTGATTTTCTCTTTTTAACGTTAATGTTACTTTACTTCCGACTTCTTTTTTATCAAGATAGTCACTCAAATCATCAAATTTATTAACTTCAACATTATCGACACTCAATATTTGATCACCAACATCTATTTTTACAGTGCTATCTAAATATTCATCCGTATATACGATAAAAAGATTTTCTTTATTTATTTTAAATTTTTTGCTAGCTTTTTCATATGCCACTTTTACTGCCGACTGATTTGCTATTTCTAGTGATAACCTATCCCTAATTGCTAAATCTTCTAACGATTCTGCTGAATTAATTTGATAATTAGAAACTTCCACTAAATCCCAATTTGGTATAATAAAACTCATAAGATATGTTAAAACGGTACCATTTATTTCTGTTACATAAGATAGATTATAACTACCTTTTTGAACAGTAGCGCTTTCTATTTCAAAACGACTACTTAAATCAGTTATACCACCAGAAGTAAAAATATAATATGGAACAGGATAATTTACAATAATGGTAAAACAAATAATAAAAATAATAAATTTATAATTTCTAATTAATATTTTCTTTATGCATTCATATATATTACTGAACATATAATCACATCCTTACATAATTATATCAGAAAGAAGGATAAATATGAAAAAAAAAGAATCATTAATAATTATTTCTACATTATTGTTTTTTTTTATTTTCATATTTATTTATTCTAAAGAAGTATCTCAATCTATAATTTTTTCTATTTCACTTTGGAAAGACAATCTACTTCCTAGTCTTTTCCCTTTTCTTCTAGTATCTGAATTGTTAATAGAATATGGATTCATAGATTTAATTAGCTCTTTTTTAGGTAAATACATGGTAATTTTTTTTAATCTTCCAAAAGAAAGTAGTTATGCATTTTTTACTAGTCTGTTTTCTGGTTTTCCTAGTGGTAGTAAATATGTTAAAGATTTACTAGAAAAGAAACTGTTAACTGAAGAAGAAGCTAATTATTTAATAATGTTTACTCATTATTCTAACCCTTTGTTTATAGTATCAACAATAGGTATATTATTATTAAATAATATAAAATATGGATATATTATTCTTTTTTCGCATATTTTAAGCAATATATTAATAGCATTTATATATAAGAAAAAAAATAAAATATGTAATGTATATAATAGAAAAGAGCTTAAAGAGTATGATAATTACTTATTCAAGAAAAATGAAGCATTTATAACAATTTTAATCAATGCTATATGGAAAAGTTTCAAAATATTAATAAACATGTTAGGCATAATAATGTTTTTCTTAATGATTACAACTATAGTAAATAAACTTTTTTATTTTCCGCCATTACTAAAAGCTACAATTAGCGGTTTATTAGAAATGACTCAAGGTGTTAATTATATTTCTAAACTTAATTTAAGTATAAATATAAAATCCGCTATTATTGGTGCAATGATATCTTTTAGTGGTTTAAGTATTCATTTTCAAGTCAAAAGTATTATTGAAACAAGCAAAATAAAATATAAAAATTTTTTAGTAGCTAGAATAACGCAAAGTATAATTTGTTTTTGGCTAATAATGATAATTAGTAAAATACTATAAAATCAATTTGTTACATATCTTTTATTTATTTCGATTACTGGTCTTAAAAAATACTTTTCTTCTACAGAAGCCGAAATTAATTTTTTGCTGTTACTATTGACAACCCATACTTCTGAACCATTGTAGTGACTAGTATAGAATTTTGGTGTCATAGTCCAATAGCTAGTATTATATACCCAAGAATAAGTAGAAGATAAATCTAAATCTGGCGCATCTGACTGCATATATTTAGGGCAGGCATAAACTAAATATCCTAATTCTTCAGCATTTATTAATCTAATTTCATCAGGAGTTGTCCATAAATTATATAATTTCTGTATTTGGGAAAAAATCAAAGAATTTTCATATACATTTCCATTATTAACTGTATTGTAAGATAATTCCTTTAATATTTCATTTGGAAGAGATGACGGTGTATCAAGTAATAAAACAAGGTTTGAATTATATTCACTACTTTTTTGTATTACATAAAAATTCAATTGCTGAGTACCGCTAATTTGAATAGTCACCAAATCTCCAACATCATATGCTTTATATATTTTTGAAGACTCATCTTTTGTATTTTCATTTCCCAGAGCTACTATAGAAATATCAATTGGATCTTCAATGTCAGTGTGCTCTAAAGATATTTTTATTCTATACAAAGCTAAGTTATTTTCTAAATCGTCAGATGTTGTAGTATACTGTAACATATAATCACTATTTATAAATATTCTATTAGCATCTGGAGGTGTATAACGAATTCCACCATAAACAATGTATGGAATTTCATAAGTAAACGTTGAATCTTCCACATTTTCAGTCACTTTTTCATTTTTTATTTCCAAAGTTTTACTTGTGCCATCCATAAAACTTAAAATAATACATCTATTTGATATACTACCAGCTGAAGTAGTACAATACTTTATATTTTTTAATATTTTTTTTTGAATATCATTTTCAATTTCAACAGTCATTTTTGATTTAAAAGATAATAATTCAGTTTCAATAGAAACATCTTGTTCTTTTTCTTTATAATTTATTACTATTGCAAATAAACTAATTGATAAAACGCTAACAAAAGCAAAACTAACAATTAATTCAATGACCGTAAACGCTTTATTGTTTAACATGTAGCACCTCCACAAGATATTCCATCATCATTAATTAAAAGTTCAATATTAGTTATTCTATCATTATTAAACAAAATAATAAGTCGTCTTTGATAAAAATACTGTCCTATATCAATCGTACTTTCATATTTAGGTAAATAATCTATGTATTCTTTAATAAGTCTATTAAACTTATCTGATTTATTTTTTATATCACTAGTATTATACCTAGTTACAATTATTTTTTTTACATCTAGATAGTCTTCTGACAACAGTTTTTTACAATAGTTAACATTTTCTAAGTATAGGCAAATATCAGTTCCGTCAAATTCATAATATCCATCTTCTGATAATGTTATTAAATTTTTTGTTCTGCAACTATTATCTTTTAAAATCATTTTTCTAATTAAATGCGCATCATATTTACTTTCTATAGAATCATAATCTAATACTTTTTCATATTCACCGACCATGGGTAGTAAATTTGCTATTAAAAAGCTAAAAAATGATAGTACGAAAACTGCTGCAACTATTGTTTCCACAAGTACAAATCCTTTATTACTTATATTCATAAAATCACCTATTATTATAATATACAATGATATTATATAACAAATTTAGAAGATATACTATAGTTATTTTAAAAAAAATACATCTATTCTTGATTATAAAAAAAACTTATTATATAATAAAATAGTAAAATATATGTAGGATAAATTAAGGGGTATAAATTATGATAGAATATGATTTTGTAAATATGCCTATTGTCGATATCGTAAATAGAATAATATTATTTGCATCAAAACATAATGCTAGTGATATACATTTTGATCCTAGGGAAGACTGCATGATAATAAGAATGAGAATGGATGGAAGACTAAGTGATCATGCGAGAGTTCCAAAAATGTATGAAAAAAATTTAACGACAAGAGTAAAATTGATTTCAAAAATGAATATAACTGAAACAAGAATACCACAAGATGGTGCAATAAAAGGAGTTATTGATGGTAAAGAGCTAGACATGCGTGTTTCTTCTCTACCTACTAACGAAGGAGAAAAAATTGTTGTTCGTCTTTTAGATTATTCAAGTAGTTTGGAAGGTTTAAGTGTACTAGGATTCTCATCAAATAATTTAAAAAAAGTACAAAGAATGTTAGATATTCCAAATGGTATAATTTTAGTAACGGGTGCTACTGGTTCAGGTAAATCTACTACAACTTATTCAATGCTTCAAGAATTAAATACAGAAGATAGAAATATAATAACTGTAGAAGATCCAGTAGAAATGAATATTGAAGGTATCAATCAAGTACATGTAAACAGTGAAATAGGTCTAACTTTTGCTTCAGCATTAAGATCAATATTACGTCAAGATCCAAATGTAATATTAATAGGAGAAATTCGTGATAGTGAAACTGCACAGATTGCTGTTCGTGCTGCAATCACCGGCCATTTAGTTTTATCGACAATACATACAAATAACTCATTAAGTACTATTGAAAGGCTTTTAGATATGGATGTTGAACGATATTTATTGTCTACAGCATTGAATGGTATTATTTCCCAAAAATTAGTCCGAACACTTTGCCCAAATTGTAAAAAATTAAGACCAACAACTAATTATGAAAAGCAAATATTTTCAAAAATATTAGGTAAAAAAATCGATAAAGTATACGAGCCAATCGGTTGCCCTAAATGTAATAAAGGTTTTAAAGGAAGAATGGCAATTCAAGAAGTTTTATTTATAACTGATCGTCTTCGTGAATTAATTAACGATGAAACAGTTGATAAGGAAGATTTAAGAAAAGCAGTATATGATAATGAAACAAAAACACTATTACAAGACGCTCTTATAAAAGTAATCGAAGGATATACTACATTTAAAGAAGTATATAAAGTTGTAGATATTGATTTTGATTTAGAAAAACAAATTAGAAAAAGTATTGAACTTGAAGAAATGAAAAAAATGAAATTAGAAGATTTAGACGTTATCGACGCATATGATGGAATACTATCTAATTTAAAAGAAATGATTAGTGATATTAAAGAGATTAAGAAAAAAGCTAAAGATTTTGCTGGCAGTCAATACAAAAAAAAGAAAATTGATGAAAACGGAGTAGAAATAATTGATGCTTTTGAAGAAAAAGAAATAACTAATCTTATAAATAAATATAAAGATATTATAAAAAATAAAACAAATGTTAATGAAATTAGTAATGCTCAAAAAAAGAAAACAACAAAAAAAGAAGTCCAAAAATAGAAATATTTTTGGCTTCTTTTATATTTAAAAAAATTATTTAATATCATCAACCACTAGATTATATATATCTTCACTAATATCTTCAATACTTCTAAGTTTATTATTTTTAATACATTCTATTTTATCCCAATTATAAAGTTCAGATAATTCAATATAAGCATTTTCTGCATTTTTTAAATGTTCTTCACTACTTTCTAAAATATCAATTGATTCTCTATTCTTTTTAAGTTCTTTTGAAAAATCATAAGGAACGTGTAAAAATATTGTTTTATCTGGTTTTGGCAATTCTAAAAGCCAGTATTCAAGTTTATCTATCCACTGATACATATAAAATCTTTCATCTTTATTAAGTATTTTTCCACCTTGATGCGCAAGATTAGAAGTTACATATCTATCTAAAATTACAAAATATCCATCATTTACATAAGAAATTACTTTGTCTATGTTATATTTTCTATCTGCAGCATAATATAGAGATGCTATTTTAGGATCAAGAGTCAATGCTTCTAATCCAAACACACTCTTTCCAATTTCTTTTTTTCCAAGATATGCGCCTCCTACTATTTTCCCAGTTGGCGTATCATAACAAGGAAAACTTATTGCTACACACTTTTTACCGTTTTCCTTAAGTTTTTTTTCTAATAATTTAGACTGAGTTGCTTTTCCAGAACAGTCAGTTCCTTCTATTACAATAATTTTTCCTTTTTTTTCATTATCCATAACATCACCTATTTTCTAATACATAAAATTACTATATTTTTTAATTGATTTTTGATTCATCTATTAAATTATTATCAGAATCAAAATCAATATTAATAAACCTTCTACTTGCTAAATAATCACACATGTGCACAAACTTTTCTATTGGAGCTTTAGGTAGTGGTAAAACAATATTAGAATAACTATTTATATTCCAAGGTCCCATATGACTTGCTACCATAGAACACAACTTTTCAACATCTTCATCTGTCATTTGTAAATTATCTCGTACTTCCTTAATATAATCGCTTATTAATATTGGATGCTCAAATTTAGTATACTTGTCAGTTTTATTTTTACCATATTTTAAGCCATCATGAACAATTAAAGCCAATACTATTAAATCTTTATCCCTACTACTATATGGTTTTTCAATAATAGGATTTGCTAATAATTCAACAGCCATTTTAACTGCTGCTTTCACATGTCTTAAAAGTCCTTTATCACCTGAAGCATATTTAGGATGATACTTACCAGTAGAAGATGCATCTACTTCAAAAAAATAATCAGGTAAAATACTAACTAAATATATAGCATCATTTTTTAGATTTTCATCATTTATATAATCAATTTCTTTTTGTAAAAATTTTACTTTATCACTACTATTCATTACTACCTCCAATGAAATTAACAAGAATATAATTAGAAATATATAATTTTTCTTCTGGTATATATAAATTTTTTCCATCATCTATTAATAATTTATTTTTCAATAAATTAATTATATCAAAAATTTGTTCTATATTAAAGTTATATTTTTGAAAAAATAATCTTTTATTTATACCAGCAATTTTTCTTAATCCTAAAATCATTTCATTTTCCATTGAAATCTTTTTTGTTATTAATTGCTTTTCATAAATATATTTTCCTTTTAAATAATTGTTAATACTTTTAGTATTAGTATATCTAAAATTATTTATATAACCACTAGCACCTAAGCCAAATCCATAATATTCTAAATTGTTCCAATAAGTTAAATTATGCTTTGAGAAGTATCCTTTTTTAGCGAAATTACTAATTTCATAATGAGTATAACCTATTTTTTTTAAATAAGAAATTATTTTATAATACATTTTTTCTTCTAATTCATCATTTATAGGTCTAACTTTATCAATATATATTTTTGTATGTTCTTCTATTATTAACGAATAAATAGAAATATGAGGCACATTAATCGCTTCTATAAATTGTAAATCTTTTTCTAAATCTTCAATTTTTTCATTAGGAAAAGCATACATTAAATCTATATTTATATTTTTAAAATATTTTTTTACAATATTTATTTTTTCGGTAAACTTTTTTTTATTTATTTCCCTGTTAAGAAAATTTGCAAATTTATTATTTATTGTTTCAATACCAATACTTATTCTATTAATTTTATTTTTTTTAAATAATTCTAATTTTTCTATCGTTATATCATTAACATTAACTTCTATTGTATATTCATATTTACTACTTAAATTAAATAATTTTACTATATTAAATAATTTTTCTAATTGTTTGGTAGTTAAAGAACTAGGAGTACCTCCTCCAATATAAATAGTTTTTATTACATCACCATTATATATTTTTTTTATTTCTTTTTCTAAAGCTATTAAATAATTATCGACTATCTTTTCATTATAAAACATTTTACAGAAATCACAATAATTGCAAATAGTATTACAAAAAGGGATATGAATATATACAGCTTCAATTTTTTTCATTCTTATTTCCTTTTTATATTATCCAAAGAATCTTGTTTTAATCTAGGCACTATAATTGATTCAAATTCAACAGGATTTAGCGTTTTGAATCTTTTGGTTAAATCACGATATGTTGTCCAAAAAGAACAACCAATTGTATTTGCAATTTCTTCCATATTAATTCCCTCTTTAAATAATTCTACTGAAACTAATACACGTTTTTTAACATCTTCACAACTAATATCATTTGGCGTATTGTCATCTATTCTTTTACGCATAATTTCTAAACTTTCAGGATTCATTTTACAATATCTGTTGCAATAATCACTTACTGTACAATTACTAATTGCAAAAAAATTATCACTAAAGTATTCTGCTGCTTTTCTAGTAGAAGCACCTGTACTAATTACATATTCCCCTACTAAAACAATTCTTCTTTCTCTTTCTTCTTCAGTTTCAACAGTTCTTGCCATAAATACCTCCCAAAATTATTTTTCTTCATCCATCGAAAGAATGCTCATAAAAGCTTCCTGTGGAAGTTCAATACTTCCAACTTGTTTCATACGTTTTTTGCCTTCTTTTTGTTTTTCTAATAATTTTCTTTTACGAGTTATATCTCCACCATAGCATTTTGCTAATACATCTTTTCTTAGTGCTTTAATGGTTTCTCTAGCAATGACATGATTACCAATTGATGCTTGAATTGGAACTTCAAATAATTGTCTAGGAATATTTTTTCTTAAATTTTCAACAATTGCTCTTCCTCTTTGATAGGCAAAATCTTTATGGACTATAATACTAAGAGCATCGACTATTTCACCATTCAACAAAATATCCATTTTTACAAGGTTACTAGTTCTATATCCAATAAGTTCATAGTCGAAAGAAGCATATCCCTTAGTAAAAGATTTTAACTTATCAAAAAAGTCATAAACTATTTCTGAAAGTGGCAATTCATAATGAATATTTACTCTCGTAGGATCTATATATTCCATACTTACATAAGTACCTCTTTTATTTTGACACAATTCCATTATTGGTCCGATATATTCGCTTGGAGTAAAGATATTAGTTTTAATATATGGTTCTTTTATTTCTTTTAATAAAGTTTTATCAGGCATTTTTGCTGGAGCATCAATTGTCAATATATCACCATTGTTTAGATATGCTTCATAAATTACTGAAGGAGCTGTAGTTATTAAATCAATATCAAATTCACGTGTCACTCTTTCTTTTATTATATCCATATGTAAAAGCCCTAAAAAACCGCAACGAAATCCAAATCCTAGCGCTGTTGAAGTTTCCGGCTCAAATACTAACGATGCATCATTTAATTGTAATTTAGATAAAGCATCTCTCAAATCTTCGAATTTACTTGATTCAATAGGAAATAGTCCACAGAAAACCATCGATTTCATTGGTTTATAACCAGGAAGAGCTTTTTGGCAAGGATTTTTTTCAAGAGTTATAGTATCACCTACTTTAATATCTGAAATACTCTTAATACTTGCAGAAATAAACCCTACTTCACCTGCTTCTAATTTTTCTTTTTTTACTTCTTTAGGAGTATTTATCATAAGTTCTACTACTTCGTATGTTGCATTAGTTTGCATCATTTTAATAGTATCACCAATTTTTAATGTCCCATTCATAATACGAACGGATATGATTACCCCACGATATGAATCAAAAATACTATCAAATATTAAGCCTTGTAATGGAAGATTTTTGTCCCCATTAGGAGGAGGTATAACTTCTACTATTTTATCTACTAATTCTTTAATTCCTACTCCTGTTTTGGCACTAGTTAACACAATATCTTCATCTTTAAAACCAATTAAATCAACAAGTTCTTTTTTTACTTTTGGAATATCAGCGTTAGGCAAATCTATTTTATTAATTACAGGAATAATTGTCAAATTATTTTCAAGTGCTAAATATAAATTAGCAAGGGTTTGGGCTTCAATTCCTTGAGTAGCATCGACTACTAAAATAGCACCCTCACATGATGCAAGACTACGTGATACTTCATAAGAAAAATCGACATGACCTGGTGTATCAATTAAGTTAAGATTATATTCTTCATTTTTATAAGTATATTTTAAAGAAGCTGTATTTAATTTAATTGTAATTCCACGTTCCCTTTCAATATCCATACTATCTAAAAGTTGGGCTTTTGCTTCTCTAGCTGTAACTGCGTTAGTAATTTCTAGTATTCTATCTGCTAAAGTACTTTTACCATGATCAATATGTGCAATAATTGAAAAATTTCTAATATGATTTTTATCCATTTTAACACCTTCTTTGCAACATTTATTTTTATTATATAATGAATAAGACTTTTCTTCAATAAATTACTTTAAATAAAAAGAAATGCTATTTTAGCATTTCTAAATTTATTTACTTTAAATATTTGTTTACTTTATACTTTAACCTTTTCTTTTTTTACTCTTATTTTTAAATATTTCATTGCTTCTTCAATATCATTAAAATATATAGTTTTATCTTTTAATTTTTCGTAAGTTTCGTTTCCCTTTCCTAAAATCAAGACAATGTCATTTTTTCCAGCTATATTTATAGCTCTCTCAATAGCCTTACTTCTATCAAGAACTATTTCATACCTAGATTTATCTTCTATATCTTTAACCATCATATTTATAATATCTTTTGGATCTTCACTTCTTGGATCCTCATAAGTAAAAATTGCATAGCTTGCATTGTCTATTACAGTTTTTCCCATTATTGGTCTTTTTAAAAAATCTCTTTCACCGGCAGATCCAATTACAACTATACTTCTATTTACATCCAATGTATGAATAAATTTTAATAAATTGTTAATGCCATTTGGTGTATGAGCATAATCAATCATAACTTGAAAATTTTGTCCTAAATTTGGAAGAAGTTCTAATCTACCAGATACTTTTATTGCTTGAATATTAGGAATAACTTCTTCGATTTTTTTTCCACTAGCTATAGCAATTAACAATCCACACGCTAAATTATAAACATTAAATTCACCAAGTAAAGGACTACTAATCTGATATTCTTTATTTTGAAATTTATATATAATATCAGTTTTATTTGAATAAATAGTAAAATTAACAATTTGAAGAGTATTATTTTCGTTCTTCCCATATGTTAAAATATTTTTACATCTACATGAATTTTTAATAGTAGAATAAAATTCATCATCACTATTAAGGATGGCATATCCATTATTTTTAATTTGTCTAAATTGCTGACATTTACAATCTATATAATTTTCGAAATTACCATGAATATTTAAATGTTCTCTAGTAATATTTGTTATCGCACCAATATCATATTTAATATTTTTTAATCTTCCTCTATAAAATGCTTCACTAGAGGATTCCATCATTACTGAATTACATCCTGCTTCAAGAAACTCATTAAAATATTCATATAATTTGTCAGAATCAGGAGTAGTATTATTAGTATCCAAAGTAAATTTTGAACAACTACGTCCATTGGTTCCAATATATCCACAAACATTATTTCCCAATAAATATTGAGTTATCGTAGCGACACTAGTTTTTCCATCTGTACCTGTTACAGAATAAATTTTTAATTTTTTATCTGGATAATCATAAAATTTAGAACATAGTTTTGGTAGTTCATCATTAGTATCATCAACATAAATCACAGGAACTTTTACATTAACTTTTTTACTTGCAACAATAGCTACAGCACCATTTTTTATCGCATCATCTACAAAATCATGTCTATCAGCAGTAACTCCTTTAGTGCATATAAAAAGATCACCTTTTCTAACTTCTTTAGAATTAATTTTAATCCCATTTATTTCTATATCATAGTTACAATTATATAATTCACTTAATTTTTTCATAAAATACCTCTTATTACAAGTATACAATATAATTTAAAAAATATATACAAAATATTGAAAATAAATAAAATCTGTTTTATATTAATAAAGGTGATTTTATGAAATTATATATAGTTAATGCCTGTTCAGATTTAGGTGTTCATATAGATGGAAGTAATAAAGGTCCTTACATGTTAAAAGAAATAGAAAAAAAAGTAGATAAAGTTTATACCATAGAAAAAGAAAACTGTGAGAAACAAAAAGAAAAAAATATTAAAGAAAAAAATATTAAATTTTTAAATAAGTTTAATGAAGACTTGTATAATAAAATTTGTGCTTTAAATGATGGATTAGTAATCACTGTTGGTGGAGATCATAGTATAGCTATTTCTTCTTGCTTAGCATCAAAAAAGAAAAATAATAATATTGGATTAATTTGGATTGATTCACATGCTGATTATCATACTTTTGATACAACTATTTCTGGAAATATTCACGGGATGCCTTTTGCAACTATATGTGGTATAAATGGTAGAAAGCTATCATATTTTTTTGATAGAAATTATTTTAATCCTAAAAATTCGGTATTAGTTGGTGGAAGAGATATTGAAGATGGTGAATATGAAAATCTTAAAAACTCTGGAATAACTATTTTTACTACTAACGACATTAAAAAATATGGTGCGACTAATATAATGAAAAAAGCAATAAATATTGCAATTAAAAATTCGGATGGTATTCACATAAGTTATGATATTGATGTAATTGATCCTAAAATAGCACCTGGTGTATCAGTTAAAGCAACAAATGGAATTAATCTTTCCGAAGCTAAAGAATTGTTAAATGAAATATTAAAACAAAAAGACAAAATAAAATCTATCGATTTAGTAGAATACAATCCAGATTTTGATATTGATAATAAAACTTATAATATTGCTTCATCTTTATTACAGCAAATAATTGATAAATTAAAAAATAACTGAATTTTTTTCAGTTATTTTTTATGCAAAAACATCTTTTATTTTCAAAAATGAATTTTTTTTATTAATACCATATATCCCAGTATGTTCTTCATAATAATCTTCTAAAAATTCATCTATTTCTTTAATAATATCCTCTTTTATTTCTAATTTTTTTATCCGATCTATAACAACATAGTAAAGCATTCTAATCATTTTTATAGTATCTTTTGATACTATTTTTTCATTTCTATAGCAATTACTACAAACATAGCCAAATGACGATGATGATATAGTTATAATATTAGAACTACTTCCACAATTACTGCAACAATCAATGCTTGGCTTTACACCTAAGTATTCTAAGTATTTTAACATTGCTATATCGACAATAATTTTAGGTGTAAATCCTTCATCAATTTTATTTATACTTGCTAAAAAAATATCATAGATGTTAGCAATTTCTATATTTTTAACATTTTTTTGATTAATAATTTGCGTAACAATATTGATTAAAAGAAAAGAATAAGCTTTCTTTTCTAAATCTCTACAATCCATTACAATATTTTTAAAAATTTTAATAATATCTACAGCGACTAAGTTTGAAATTCCTTCTTCTTTATATGAAATGTCAAAATTAGCATATACTAGTGTATTACTTGCTTCATGAAAAATACTTTTAATCTTTCTACATCCTTTTGACATAACACTAATTATACCATATTCTTTAGTAAAAATTTTTAGAATCTTGCTAGATTCACTATATACTTGTTCCCCTACTACAACTCCTTTTATTTTTACTAACTTCATCATTTACACTTCCTAGTCTTTTTATAAATAAATAATATTTAATATCACCAGTTTTTTTAAACATTTCCCAAAGTATTTCTTCCATTATAATCACCATTAATATAATGGCTTTTTTTTATTAATTTAATTCATTAAAACCTAATTCATTTAAATATTTTTCTTTTTCACGCCAATCTTCTATTGTTTTAACATATGTTTTTAAATTTACTTTTTTCCCTAACAATTCTTCAATATCAACCCTTGCTAAAATACCTACTTTTTTTAGCATACTTCCATTTTTTCCAATAATTATTTTTTTTAAATTATCACGATCAACAATTATTAATACACCAATATCTATATAATTATCCATATCTTCAAAAGATTCAACTACACATGTAATAGTATGTGGGACTTCTTTTGTAGTAAGATTTAGCAATTTTTCTCTTACTATTTCGGCTATTAAAAAATTTTTACTTATATTAGTGATCTCATCATCATTATAATACTTTTCATTATGTGGTAAATACTTTTTAATTGTCTTAATAAGATCATCAATATTATCATATTTAGTAGCAGAAATTGGAATTATTTCTTTAAAATCATATAAATCTTTATATCTATTAATTAACTCTAAAATTTTTCTTTTATCAATTAAGTCTACCTTATTTAAAACTAGTAAAACTGGTTTATTTAATAACTTTAATTTTTCTAATATAAAATTATCACCTTTTCCAAAATCTTTAGTAACATCAATTAAAAATAAGACAATATCAACGTCATCAATCATTGTATATGCTTTTTTATTCATCATTGTTCCTAGTTTGTTTACTGGTTTATGAATACCTGGAGTATCAATAAAAATTATTTGGCAATCATCATCATTATAAATACCTTGAATAATATTTCTTGTTGTTCCACTTACATTAGAAGTAATTGCTATTTTTCTTTCTAAAATAGAATTTAAAAGACTACTTTTTCCAACATTTGGTCTTCCAACAATACTTACAAATCCACTTTTCATAATAAATCCTCGCTTCCAAATGGAAATGGGCATAAATCTTTAACTTTTAATACAAGACTTTCCCCTTTAGGATTTAAACAAGTTACTAAAACATCTTCTCCTAATAATTCATAAATAACTTGTCTACAAGCAAAACATGGCATTCCTATCTTATCGTTATCACACATTACATATAAAGCTTTAAAATCTTCTTTTTTATAGCCATTACTTATTGCTGCTAAAATAGCACTACGTTCTGCACAAATTGATGATCCATAAGCAGCATTTTCAACATTAACACCATTAAATTCATTGTTATCTTTCATAACGACTATTGCACTAACACGAAATTTTGAATATGGTGCATAACTATTATCTAATAACTTAATTAACTTCTCTTTCATATACATCTCCTAAAACATATCTATAATTTTTGGTAAAAATATTATAAAACCTACTATAACTGATATAATTGCAGATATTAAAACACCTGAAGCTGCTACATCTTTAGCAATTTTTGCAACTGGATGAATATTAGGCATAGCAAGATTAACGGTTTCTTCAATTGCAGTATTAATCAGTTCTAGTGATATAACAAGTGCTATGAAAACTAAACAAATTAACCATTCAAAAACACTTATTCTAAAATAAAAGCCACCGACAATAACAAGAAATGTAAAAAATAGATGGATTTTAAAATTCCTTACATTTCTCAAAGCAAAAAATAAACCTTCAAAAGCAAACTTAAAACTTTCTGTTAAACTTTTACATTTTTTCTTATTTTTACCTTTCAATGCCATAACGCAATAATACCTCCTCTTGCTTTTTGAACATTACTTTTTCTTCTTCTTCTTTCATATGATCATATCCTAACAAATGAAGAAAGCCATGAATAGAAAGAAAATATAATTCTCGTTTAAACGAATGCCCATATTCTAAAGCTTGACTTCTTACTTTATCGATAGAAATATAAATATCGCCTAAAACTCTTATATCTGTCCTGTTAAAAGTTTTATCATCTTCTAGCGCAAACGTTATAACATCAGTTGGCATATCTTTTCCACGATATTCTTTATTAATTTTTTGTATTCTATCATTATCGATAATTATGACATTATAAATAATATTATCAAGTTTTTCATCTTTAGCTACTTTGTATAAAAAATCTTTTAATTCCATTATATCCTTACTTAAATCTTCTTCAGTTTCATTGAATACTTCTATTTCCATACTTCCTCCATCAAATAATCATAAAGACTATTCCACTAACTACTAGTCCAAAAAATATAATTGATAAAATATTTAAAAATATATCTGTTTTAAATATTTTAGGAAGTATATTATATATTCTTTCAAAAAATAAATATATAATATATCCTAATATTCCACCTAAAACATTTAAAATTATATCATCGACATCAAATATTCTTCCTATTGCAAGTTGAGTAAATTCTATTGAAAAAGAAGCTAAAAATATTAAAAGAATAGTCAAAATAAAATTTTTACCAGAAGCATATTTACCTACAAAAAATCCATAAGGTAAAAACATTATAACATTTCCAATAATATTTTTTACAAATAATCTGCCTAATGGTTTATATCTTAATATTTCGGCAAAAGGTATAAAATTATTTCCATTTGAAATATTTATATCTTGGGCAGTAACTACTTGGAACAAACAAAGAATATAAAGTGCAAAAAATAAGAGTAATATTTCTTTATGTAAAACAAATTTGCATTTATGTTTCCATATATATGATAATCTTACAGAAATCAATAAAATTAAAGATATAAAAAGAGTTGGCCACGTCATTTCTAAGACACCTTTTAAATTACCATATAAGGAATTTAACATATAATCACTGTCCTTCTTCAATAGAATAATAACTAAATGAAGAAATATTTTCATATACTTTAAAAAATATCTCTGTTACTATTGTACTATTATTTATAATAGTTTTCAATTTTTTTTGTGATATTATGTATTCATCTTCTTTTAAATTTTCTTCTATTTTTTTTCTTGCAATTTTAAAAGCAAATTCTTCACTAATAATATTATTAACTTCATCCTTAATAATTACCTCAGATTCTTTATTATAATTTATATTGAACATTCCAAAAAAATCACTAAGTAAAAGATTATTTTTAACATTTTTGTCTTTGTAAGGATAAAAATCAAACAAATTCCATGAGTAATCTAGAAAACTTATATTTAATATATTTTTATTTTTACCAGTTAAAAGTTCTTCTTTATAACTAATTGGCATTTCAACTTTAACTTTATACCAAACTTCAGCATATACACTTCCACTAGCTGGAATATTATCAACTACTTCATCATTTTTATGTATTTCTCCACTAATTATAATATCGCCAGCTTTTACATAATCATTCTTTTTCTTAATTATTTCTCCATTTTCTGCAACTATTTTCATTATTATTCCAGATTTTTTTGCTACTACATGTCGTAAATTTGGTTCTTCTTCTTTATCATTTATTATTCGTTTTTCAACTTTTATTTCATAACTTGTTCCAATTCTTTCAATTTCTAACCATTCAATACTAGTTTTGTTATCTTCAAGAATTTTCTTTTTTACATTTTGAAGATAATCATAGTCTTTAACAAAACTATATTTTTTTATATCATATTTTTCTAATTCAGAAATAATTAATTTTCTTAATTTTATATCGCTATGAACAATATTAACACTAAAAATAACATTAGATAAAAAATAAATTAAAATAATACCAATAAAACTAAACATTAAAAAAATAAAATTATCTTTTAATAACATTTCTATTTTTTTTAATCCATAAACATTTATAACTTTAATATTATAGCAAGTTTTAACGTTTTTAATCTTCTTATAATTATCTAAATTAACTTTTACATAGCAAATACCATTAGTAAAATAAATGTATTCAAAATATATATTCATTTTATATAAAGATCTAATAAATCTTTTAACATCTTTTCCAGATATTTCTAACTTATAATAATTCTCTAGCATATTACTCTCCAAATTCTATTAATGTAAATATACCTGTAATTAATATTTCACTATCTAAAAGTTTATTAATAGATAAATTAGAGCCTTTTATAATTACTTTATTATATGGCGATAATATAACTATTTTATTTTCTTCTAATACTACTATTTCTTTGAAATTTACTATATTTATTTTGTTTTTCCAAATATTTATATAAAAATCATCATTTTTTACATACTGAACAATATTTTTTAGCATATTTATCACCTATTAAAAAATATTTTATTAAATAAAAAAAAGAACTTTTATTAAATAACAATTATTTTTTCTTGATAAATTATAATTAAAGTAGTAATATAATGTGCATAAAATTTAACTTTGTATCGAATAAAACACAAAAAATTCATATTGTTTTTTTTGAATAATTTAAGGAGGCAAAAATATGGAATTAAGCAAAAATAATATATGATATTTAGAAACACAACAGATATTTCAAATAATAATTCCTAGTTTTGAACATTTTATTAGTGATTTTAATTATTTAGGAATTTCAAAAGACGAATTTAGTCAACTTTTATTGAAAGAAATTATTAAATCAAAAAATGATTTTAATGGGGATCTTCCTTATCTTGATTATTTAAAAGAAAAAATTAATAAAGCTGTAATTCAATATGGTAGAAAGAAAATTTCAAATAATAAATTTACTCTTGAGATTATAAATCATTTTATTGATGAAAGAGTTAAAAATGATTTTCAAGCTCAAAAGGCAAAGTCTTTTTTAAAAAAATTAAGCAAATTTTTCAAAATTTATGATTGTTTTCTAGGACCAGATGTTTTAATTGAATTAATCGAACAAAATGAAAAGCTTTCAACAATATTAGAATCATTTATTAATCAATTAAATAAACCAGTAGATTTAGAACAATTAGAAAAGGATTACAATAATAATATTATTCCAATTATAGAAACATATTGTATATTAAATAATATTGAAACAAAAAAACAACTAACTGACATTGACAATAGCTATGACAGCGATGAAATGGTATCATCTGATATAGTAAATCAATATTTGCAAGAAATAAGAAAATTTCCACTATTATCAACAGTTGAAGAAAAAGAATTGGCAAAAAAAGTTTTACAAGGTGATAACGAAGCAAAGCAAATGCTTATTAAAAGTAATTTGCGATTAGTTATAAATATATCAAAAAAATATTTAAATAGAGGAATAGATTTTTTGGACTTAATTCAAGAAGGAAATATCGGTTTAATGAAAGCAGTAGAAAAGTTTGATCCAACTAAAGGATATAGATTTTCTACTTATGCTACTTGGTGGATTAGACAAGCTATAACTAAAGCAATTAGCATGCAAGCTAGAACTGTAAGAGTAGGTATACACACGATAGAAACAGTTAGTAAATTAGCAAGAGTACAAAGCCAATTGATACAGAAATTAAATCGTGCACCAACTGATAAAGAAATAGCAAAAGTCATGAACTTAACACCTAAACAAATATTAAAATTTAAGCAAATTAAATTGATACAATACGGAAAAATAAGCCTTAATCAAAATGTTGGAGAAGAAAAAGATAGTGAGCTGAAAGATTTTATTCCAGATAATAAAATAGATATTGAAAATATAGTAGAAACTAATTTATTAATAAGTGAAATAAAAAAATTATTTATTGATTGTAAGTTAAGACCATTTGAAATAGAAATATTAACATTAAGATTTGGACTAGATAATCAAGAACCTTTAAGCCTTGAAAAAATAGGTAAAATTTATAACTTCACAAGAGAAAGAATACGTCAAATTGAATCTAATGCTTTAAATAAAATAAGAAAGTCAAAATATATCGATATATTTGCAACATATATGCAAAACCCCGAAAAAGCTCTAGCTCATATTCAAGAGTTCAAAAGATCACCAACATTTACATATAAAAATGAAAGAAAAAAATATGATAATATAACTGGTACCGCAAAGAAGGATAGTGAAAATATAGCACCTAAATTAAAAACTATTTATCAATATTTTGAAACATATGGTTATACAGAAAAAGAAGTAGATATTATGTTAACACAATTATCAGAAGAGGATTTGAATTTAATAACTTTAAGATATGGGAATGACTTGCGAAATATATCACATACTAGTATGAATAAAGGAGATCAGCATAATTTTTACAATAAACTAATTCCTAAAATGAAGAAAATATTAGCAGAAATAAAGGAGAATAATCAGCAAATTTCAGCTCCTACAGAAAATCAACATGATGCAACCTTAAATGGAAATTGTACAACAAGCGTTTCAGTAGAAGAAATAGAAGTTCAAAATTCTATATCTGTTCCTGTTGAAAAGAAAAAAAATTGTGTGGAAGTAGATTTAAATGGAAGTTGTCCAGCAAATGTTTCATCAACTATTAATCAAAGTCGAGTTAAAGTCCAAACAACTATAGAAGATGAATACTTTATTGAAATATTAGAAGCATTAAAAACTCCACTATTTACTCAACTTATGCACACACTAACTATAAAAGAGACTGTAATAGTTGCTTTAAAATTAGGATACATAAATAACAAATATTTTTCAAACGAAGCAATTACCGAATTTTTAGGAATTGATCAGCAAGAAATTATAGATACAACAAAAAAAGCATTGTTACTATATAATAATCAATTTATTCAATTCATCGATGCATCAATTACAGGCAATTATGAAAAATCAGCACAAGTTACAAGTAATAATGAAAGACCAGCGCAATTAGTTAAATCTCCTCTTAAGAGTAAGCGAAAGTAAAAACTTTTTGTAAAATAGCACATGATATAATAAAGATATTGGGGATTGATTGTATCAGTCTCTTTTTATTGCTATAATAATGCCTAAATACATATATAAAATATTAAGTAAATTATTTTCTAATTAACATTTAATAACTTTATTATCTTATTTTCTTTCATTCAAAAATCCTTTCATGGTTATACTTTTATGTTCCCACCGAAAGGATTTTTACTTTATACAAAATTATTACATACTTTTTATTTACAAATTACTCAATTTTTCTTTTATAAGATTGCTTATTTCTTTCATATCAGCTTTGCCTTTTAATAATGGCGTTACTTCTTTCATTATAAGTCCCATATCTTTACTACTTGTAGGTTTTATCTTATTAAAAGCTGAATTCAATATTTCTTCTATTTCTTCATTTGATAACTGTTCTGGTAAATATTCTTTTAATATTTCAATCTCAGCAGATGTTTTATTTACTAAATCAGTCCTTTCTGCTTTTTTAAATTCTTCTAAAGATTCATTTCTTTGTTTTATTTGCTTAGATACAACATCAATAAAAAGCTCATCATTCAACTCTTTTTTATTATTAATATTTTCTAATTGAATAGCTCCTTTAACCATTCGTAAAACGCTCAAACGCAACTGTTCTTTTTCTTTCATTGCATTTACAATATCTTTACCTAACTTATCAATTAAATTCATAAATTCATCTCCTATAATTATTATAGCAAAGAAAAAAGACTAAGACTAGTCTTTATTTGCTCTATTTCTTTTTTGAGCATTTTTTATTCCTGCTTTTTTTGCTTCTCTTCTCTTATCTCCAGGTTTTACTGCAAATTCTCTTTTTTTACATTCAGAAGGGACAGATTCTCTTGCTAATTTTTGTTTAAGTCTTCTTAAAGCCATATCTAAATTTCCATTTTTAACAGGTACTTGTACTTGTGCCATTGATTTCTCCCCTCCTTCCGTCGTTTACTAAACACGATTATAGCACAATATATGATTATTTTCAACCTAAAACTACTTTTTTAGAGCTTTTTTTACTTAAATTTTATAAAATATACATTTTAACATAATAAATCAATTAATTATTTTATATTAAATTTACCAACATAATATAAACTATATTAAAAGATTACTAAAAATAGTAATCTTGTTAAAACTTTATTTATTATTAATAACATCAATTGGCTTAGTTTTTGAAATTCTAAGAATTGGAACAGTAAAAGATAATATTGTTAGAACTATTACCATAATAAATAGTAACAAAATAACATCAGTTCTAAATATAATTGGCTCAACATTTATAAATAGATTAGATGATATTAGATTATTTCCAATTATTACAGAAAAGTAACTTACAAATGATGATATTACAAATGCAAACAATCCCATCAAAAAGCTTTCTAAATAGAAAATTTTATATATATCACTGATTTTAGCTCCTAATGCTCTTAAAATACCAATGCTTCTTTTATTATTATTAACACTAGTCAGAGTAAAAAATATAAATAATATTATTGAAAACAATAGTGAAAATATAGAAAAATATAAAGCTATAATAGAAACATTTTTTACTACTAATTCTACATTTTTAATTGTATCGGAATATAATGTTTTAAGGACATATTTTTCTTCTATATTAGAGAACTGTTTAAAAATTGATTCTAATTCTTGTAAATCATTTTCATAAAAATAAACTGATGTTGTTTCAGATTTTCCCCTCATATAATTTTTTAAAATAGATTCATCTGAAAAATAATTGTTAACATCCTCATATATAAAACCTACAATAACAAAGTCTTTAAAATTTTGTGTTTTCTCATCTTGTACTCTTAAATATAAATCGTTTATCTCTAATAAAAAACTTTTTCCAATTATATTTTTTTCATTAAGATAATTCTTAGTAAACGCTTTCATTAATTTATTAACATCAGGTTCTTCAATTTCTTTGGGATATTCAAAGACAAATTCAGGATTATTTTCTTGTTCTTTTTCTAATCTTTCAATTTCTTCTTGTCTTTCTAATACTTTATTATTATAATTTTCTACTTCTTCTTTTATATATTCCATTAATCTATTTGAATACTCATTATCGTATAAATCATCTAATAATTGAGAACTTATTATAACTTCGTTAGATGCTAAACTTTCGATATTTCTTTCTTCTTTTCCATCATATATTTTTATTTTTTTATCTAATATAACAGAATTACCCATTGGATATATTTTTTGATTTTCAAATGTATAAGCAAGTTTATAAAGTTCAACAGATATCTCGTTATTAGGTTTTAAATTAATTGTTTCAAAAAAATTGATAGGGACAATAATTTCTGATAACTTTGAATAATATTTAGTTTTAAATTCTTCATAAAGTTTTGTTGGGTTTACTTGCATTTCATCAGATAAAGTATTTTTTAATTCATCATACTTTGTCATATCTTCATCTATTATTCCAGAAACAATAAGATAACTTGATCCAAAAGCTATTTTTTTATTACTATTTATTATTTCTTCATATGTGGTTGGTATATAGTCTACTTGCTGTATTTTACCATTTTTATCTGTTTCTAATACTGATAATCCGTTATGAATAAAATAATCTGCTAATACTTTATTTATAATAATCTCATTACTATTTGTTGGAATTCTTCCTATTAAATTTAAATCATTTAATCTATCTTGACTATACTCTAAAAATAAAGTATATGATGGATACAGTTCATAATAAGCATAGCTTTTATTATCTGTCATAGGTAAATTTGATGCAAAAGGAATTGTTAAGTAGTAATTATTTTCTACTGCTTTTCGTACTTTTATAGTATCTTTTTTTAGAAATTCATCAACTTCTATAACTTCCTCATCAGTAAACGTAATTACTGAAGATGATGTAGTAAAATTTTTCTCAGCAATCTTTTTATTAATTTCTATCCTTGTTTCATTTTCTTTTATTAATGTTTCAGCATGCGTTCTATCTATATCAAATTTCGTTAATAACCAAAAAAAGCCAAACATAGATAATGATGCTGCAATTAACAGTGTTGTAATTAGAAGTTTTAACTTCTTTCTTTTTAAATTAGAAAAAGATAATGAAATGGCATTTAAAAATGATAATTTAGATTTAATTAAAGAAAAAGCCTTTTTTTCATAATCTTCTAAAGAAAATTATCTTTTTAAATGATCTCTTATAATATTTCCATCTCTAATTTCAATTAATCTATCTGCATATTTATTTGCAAATTCAATATTATGAGTTACCACTACAACTAATTTTTCCTGTGAAATCTTTTTTAATAAGTTAAATATTTGTTCACTATTGTTATAATCTAAATTACCAGTTGGTTCATCTGCTAATATGATATTAGGATTTTTTATAATTGCTCTTCCTATTGCAACTCTTTGTTTTTGTCCTCCAGATAACTCGTTTATTTTTCTTTTGCCAAAATTTTGTAATCCGACTAATTCTAATATTTTATCTATTTGTTCCCTACATTTTTTTGCAAATTTAAGGCAATTTCAATATTTTTTCCTACATTAAAATTATCTAGTAAATTATATTCTTGAAATACAAAACCTACATAAGTGTTTCTATAGTAATCAACTTCCTTTTTCTTAAACTTGTTTAGGCTTTTACCATCGATAATTATTTCACCTTTATCTGGAAGATCTAATAATCCTAATAAATTAAGTAAAGTAGATTTGCCACTACCACTTGCGCCAGTTATAAATACCATACCTTTATTTGGAAGACAAAAAGAAATATTATTTAAAGCTAATACGACATTGTTTTTCCCAATACTATAAGTTTTTGAAACCCCTTTTATTTCTATCATAAAAACTCACCAACCTAATATTATCACTTTAATTATAATATTAAATTTTAAAAAAATTAATTTTAATTTTTTCGTAATTATAAAGAAAGTTTGAAAATAATTTTTATTTCATATAAAAAAGCATTTTTAGAATTCAATTATCTAAAAATACTTTAATTTTAATTATTATTTACTACTTATTAAAAAGTTTTTTTAATAGTTTAAACTTCTTGAATCACTGTTATGACCATAGGTTTACATTCAGTTTCTTTATAAAAGTATTTTCCCAATCTTTCACGAACATCATTTTTTATTTTATTATAATCTACTTTTTTGTTTTCTATATCAATACAATCCTTAATAACTTCTAAACAAATGTCTTGAGTTTCCTTAAGAAGATCACCACTTTCTTTAACATACACAAAACCACGCGTTAAAATTTCTGGACCAGCTAAAATTTCTTTAGTTTTTTTATTTAAAGTACAACTAACTATAACAATACCGTTCTCCCCTAACATCTCGCGATCTTTAAGTACTAAATCACCAATATCACCTTGACTCTTACCATCTATTAATATTTCATCAGTTTCAATATGATCTAAATCATCAATTAGTTTACCATCGATAAAAGTAGCTACATCACCATTTTGCTTCAATATTATATTTTCTTTAGGAATACCTAATCGCTCAGCTATTTCGGCATTCATAACTTGATGACGATATTCTCCTTTAACCGGAAAGTAATATTTAGGATTAACCAAATTAATCATCAACATTAAGTCTTCACGTGAAGCATGATGTAATAAATGCTTCTTAGCGTTTAAACAAACAGCATTTACATCCCTTTTAGCAATCTCGTCCATAATAAGAGCTGTCCTTTTCTCGAGTCCCTCTGATGGTGGCTCAGTTATAAAGATTGTATCTGTATCTTTAAGCTTAATATATTTATCAAATCCTTTTAATATTCTTTCTAAATTCATATATGGTTTTTCTTTTTCATCTGATATAAGTATAACAACATCTTTGTCATTAGCGTTGCTTAAATCACCAATTTGATTTTTATTAAAACTAATATATCCCATTTCAATGGACTTATTTATTATGTTTTGTAAATTTTTTCCCATAATAACAATTTTTCTTTTAGTATTTGAAATTTCACTTAATAATTCTTGAACTCTATATATATGCGCAGTCATTATTGTTGCAATAATTCTATTTTCGTTTTTATGCAGAACTTCTCTTATAAATCCGCTTACTCTATTATTAGGACTAGTATGTCCTTCTTTTTCTGCGTATATAGATTCTGAGAGAAGGCATAAGACTCCTTGCTTTCCAACATATGCTAATTTTCCAATATCAGTTTTATAGTTTCCCATCATCGTCGAATCAAATACAAAATCACCGGTATATACAATAGCACCATCTTTTGTATAAAGAACATAGCAAACAGCATCTGGTATAGAATGTGTAACACTAATAGGAAATACTACTAATTCACCAAAAGTAAGCTTTGAATGAGGACGTATTTCCTTCAAATTTGTTGCATTAACTCCACTTTCTGATAAATCTTCTTTAAGTACTTCCATTGTAAATTTAGTAGCATAAACAGGTAAATCAGGCAAGTCATATAAAATATCTGCCATTGCGCCCATATTACTATCATGACCATGCGTTAAAAAAATACCTTTTATTTTTTTTCTATTTTCTTTTATGTATGTATAATCAGGTAAAATATAATCAACGCCTAACATTTTATCAGTAGCATATTTAAGACCAGCATCAAAGATAAAAACACTATCATCAACGTTAATAACATACATATTTTTTCCGTTTTCGTTTAGTCCACCTAAACTAAAAATTTTTATTTTACTCAAAATTAATCTCCTTTCTAAAATGTTCTTAAGAAAATACTCTAAAAGTATATCAAATTTTAAAAAAAAATACAACCATTAATTAAATACAATATAATATATCTAAATATTCATAATAATCATTTTATAATACTAAATCCAATATTATTGTTTAAATTTCATATATAAAATAATTTTTATACAAAACTAACTCAAAGTGTTATAATAAAATTATGAGGTGAATTTATGGCTAACGTTGTATTAAAAGTAAGTGAAAATACTCGAAAAAAAATGATTAAATATTATGAAGATAAAAAAAGAGACAAAAAAATACCATATGTTGTATTTCAAGCTCAAGATTTAGATACTGTCATAACTATGTATGAATCTGGTAAAGTAATGTTTCAAGGAGTTAGTGCTGATATAGATGCTAATATGTGGCGAGAAATAGATGGGCAATCTAAAAAAAAGGAAGAAAACACCAAAGATTATGAAAAATACTATTATTCGTCTTCTATTGGATCAGATGAAGTAGGAACAGGAGATTATTTTGGTCCAATAGTAGTTACTAGTACTTACGTTTCAAAAAATGATATAGATTTTGTAGAAAGTCTAGGAATAAAAGATTCAAAGAAAATAGATGATAATAAAATATTAAATATTGCACCAAAACTTATTACTAAAATTAAATATAAAAGTCTTATTATGAATAATAATGAATATAATGAAAAATATAGAAATGATTATAATATAAATAAAATTAAAGCTATAATGCATAATAAAGTTCTTTGGCAAATGGTTAACGAAGAAAATAATAACTACGATTATATAATAGTTGATGAATTTGCTAGAGAAAATAGATATTATGAATATTTAAAAGGCAATCCAAATATACAAAAAAATATTACTTTTATGACTAAAGCTGAAGATAAGAACTTAGCAGTAGCTTGTGCTTCTGTAATTAGTAGATACATATTCTTAAAGGAATTTGATAAAATTTCTGATACATTACATATACCATTACCAAAAGGTGCTGGAAAAGATGTCGATATAGTTGGAAAAGAAATAGTTCAAAAATTTGGAAAAGAAAAACTTAAAGAAATTGCTAAACTTAATTTTAAAAACACAGAAAGAATATTAGACATTTTTACTTATTAAAATTTTATAAATAAAAAGAATGTGTTATTTACACATTCTTTTAATCTATCTTAGTACCACATTCAGTGCAAAACTTTCCTCTTGCTACCGTTCCGCAGTTAGGACATTTTTTTTCGATTGTTTCAGGAGCTTTAGTGCCACATTCTTCACAAAATTTACCAGTTATTATTTTACCACAATTAGGACATTTTATACCGTCGTTAGAAGATGTATTCTGATATGGATCAACATTAACGGTTGAAGATTTGTTGTTTGCAAATGTATTATTCATTGCACCACCAATCATTCCACCACTTGCCATGTTCATCATACCAATTCCCATAAACCCATTCATTGCACCAGACTCATTTTTAGCTGCATCTTGGACTGCATTTGAATATGCACCAACAAGCGTTCCCTGTTGCATATATGAATTAGAAGAAAGCTCATAATTGTCAATTTTCTTAGAAGATTCATCATCTAATGTTACTGATTCAACAGCAAAACTAACTAATTGAATACCCCTATCTCTTATTGGCTTATCAAAAACATTTTCATCCATTGCTTTTTTAATTTCATCAGTATTACTTGGAAGCTCAAGTACAGGCACTTTATATGCACTAGTACCTAATTCATTAAGAACATTTTGAAACGACGCAATAACTTCTGTTCGCATTTGTTCTACTAATTCATCCTTAGTTACGATATCAGCAACACCTGCATGATTTCTCATAAATATTGCCGGATCATAAATTTTAAAAGTATAGTTACCATAACATCTTACTTGTACACGCATAGGTGTAATAGAATTAGTCATTTGATTTGGAATAGGATGTGACCAATCTTGATAAGGAATTGGACTAGACGTTCCAAACTTATTATCCTTTATTTCCTTAATATTAAAATAAAATACTGCTTGTTCTTTAGCAGGTGTTCCACCATAAGTAAACCTTTGCCACATTTCTTTAAAAACCGCACCAAATTGTCCTGCAAAAAATGTAGGTGCTGAAGATTGATCAAAATTATAGGCACCTTCTTCCGCAGTAGCGTCTAAAATATTACCAGAATCATAAATTACTGCGACTTGACCAGGCGCAACAATAATTCTACTATCTTTTGAAATTTGTCCATTAGATGCCGTCTTCTTTACCATTAAGGTATCATTTCCCATATCTTCACAACTTATCAAATCTTTCCATTGATCTCCAAGTGTTCCCCCTATAGCTCCAATAGCTGCTTTAATTAAACCCATAAATCCTCCTATTTTTATTAATTTTTTTTATAATAATATTATATCATCCTTTTCAAATTTGAAGCAATAATTTAAAAGTTTTCATACATTAGCGTTCCAACATATATGGATTACTCAAAGTACCATCACCACTAACAATTCTAACAGTCGATTTTAAATATAATACCGGAATAACATTTTCATTATCACTTACATTTTTTTTGCTCAACTTATCTCCTATTTTAAAATAATAAGCTTTTGCAGATTCTTCTTCACTAGTACTACTAGCATTTATAACCCATCCTCCATATGATGATAACCAACTTGTACATGACGTACTATTTAATACATCATTTTTACATGAAGCATCTAACGATGCTTTTACATAATCACTAGCATTAAGCAAGCCAATCAGACTATTACTATATAGTACTTGTGATTCTTGAAAAATTAATTCATCAAGTGTACTAGCTTCATCATAAATTCTACCAATACGCCAATTTTTTTGCTCAATTAAAGTATTATTTTGTAATGTAGCATAAAATGTATTATTTAATTCATTGTTCAAACTACTTACTTTCCATTCACTACTATCATCTACATCCCATTTTAAAGACTTTCCGTATTTTGTATAAGCAATTTTTACTGAACCATTAACTTCTATTTCTACTATTCTCCATACATCACCAGAATACTGAATATAGTTATTAACTGTTGTCCCTCGAAAAATCAAATTACCATCAGAATCTTCATATAAACCGTTTCCAGAACTTACCACTTTATCCTTTAATAAATCAATCACGCGTACACTCTCAACAACAGAATCATTTTTAATTCCCAAACATGCATAATATGATGTCGTATCACAATTAGCACTTCCTGAAGAATAACAATTTTCTAATGCAATTTCTTCTTCAACACATTTATTCAAATTTTCTTCAATTATAGAAGAATAATAATATGTTTCATCAGTATTATTCTTTAATAAATTAAAAACTAATAATAAAACAACGATTATAAGTGATAAAGCACCATATAACATAGTAGAAAAAGCAAATCCTTTGTTATTTAATTTCATAACATCACCTATTATAATTATACAATGAAATATAAATTAATTAAAGATTATTTTTCATATTTATATATAACTATATATTTATCACCATATTTTTTTTCTTTAATCTTTTTATAACAATTAATATTCAAATATAAATCATCAACTTCACAAACAATAATACCATTTACCTTTAGTAAATCATTTTCTTTAATATACATAATTATATTATTTTCATTTTTATTACTATATGGTGGATCCAAAAAAATAATATCGAAAGAAATATTTTTTTCTTTAAATTTATCTAAAGCCTTTTTATAATCTAAGTTCATTACTTCTGCCTGTTCATTGATATGAAATTCTTCTATTAGTCTCTTAATATTTAAAACACATTTACTATTAATATCATTAAAATAACAAATTTTAGCTCCATTGCTTATCGCTTCAAAACCTAAATTTCCAGTACCTGCAAACAAGTCTAATACAATTTTATCTTTAATATCATTTTGAATTATTGCAAAAAGTGATTCTTTCACTCTATCCATAGTTGGTCTAGTTCCAACTATTTCATACCCACTTATTTTTCTGCCTTTTAAAAATCCACTAATTATTTTCATAGTTCTCCTTAATAAAAATTTTCTACTATTAATAATTTTTTCTAACTTTCTCTATAATATTTAAAATATCTTTTTCTTTTTCATCAAATAGTTCAATTCTAAAATTATTAATTCCTAAAGCCTTATATTGCTTAATATCAGAAATTAAATCAATGTTTTTATAATGCATTATGCTAGTTGTATTATTTTTGCTTATAATTGGATACATATTACCATATTGGTCTTTTAAACAATATTTATTTTTTGATATACATTTTGTACGAATTTTATCGTCATCATTTTCTATCATATTAATCGGACAATATTTTGTAACCATTAATTCAATTCTACCATAAATAATTATTTCTAATTTATCTAAATTTTTATTAAAATGCATCAAATTGTCAAAAGAACTTTCAACTGATAAAGTAACTAACTTTACTCCTTTTTTTATTAAACAATTTAAACTAGAATTATTAATAATATTCAAAAAATAATCACTTACGACATTATTATTATGAGCATATTTATTTATAGCACCAACTTCTGTAGCTAATATGTTATTACCCTTAAAATTTCTATATTTATTTTCTGTTCTTTCAGTTCGATAAAAAATGTTTTTTATTTTTTTATACTTATTATACAATTCTAAACTATCTACATATATATTGTTTATTTTTTCTTTTAATACTATTTTTAATTGTTCTTCATTTCTTACCAAAACATTTATTTTTAATATGCTATCATTATGTTGAATTTTTCTTTCATCTAAAAGATAATTTTTTTTCTTAAAAGCAGCAGGAGCATAATATTCTCTTTTTTCTATTAACTTATTAATAGCAGAACGTCTTAATTCATTTAAAGATTTTATTGAAATAAAAATATTATTATCTTTTTCTAATATAACTTCATGACATTCAAATGGAGTATTTCCTAATTTAATTATTTGTTCTTCTATTCTATCATCAGTAATAGGACTATTTATTGCTGGATTAACAATATCACCATACTCAACAATTTTATTTATTCCATCAAATATTGTTAACTCCAATGGTAAACCAATTTTTGCAACTAAATTCATAGTAACTTTAATTTTTTTCTCACATATTTTCCTAATTTTTTTAATTAAGTTACTATCTATGGTTTTTCTTACCATTTTCCCTTTTAACAAATTAATTTTATTATCTATTATTGCAACACTTTTAGCTGGTACAACAGAAACTAATTTTTTATTAGCATCATAAAGTTTATTAATAATCATTCCTCTATTATTATCAAATCTAATTCCATCTTCTTGATATAAATCATCTTCCAATAAAATTTTTATTATTTTCTTATCAACATAAATTACTTTACCAAGAAAAGTTCCTATATGATTAGAAGTTTTAATATTCATTATTTCTTTATTCTTCTTTTCAAAAAGATAACCCAAAGTAAATTCTCTATTATAAAGCTTTTTTAAATTATTTTTTTCATTTAATGTAACATTAATATTATTACCACTATAATAATTATCTATTTTTTGCCTATATAGCCTAGTAACATATCCAACAAATTCTGGGCTTTTCATTCTTCCTTCTATTTTAAATGACGTTACACCACTCTCAATCAATTCATCAATTTTATCAATTGTGCACAATGATTTAGTACTCAATAAATATTTTCCATCAGTTTCTACTTCATTACCATTTTTATAAAGTTTATAAGGTAAGCGACAAGAACCAACACATTCTCCTCTATTGCCACTTCGTCCACCATTCATACTACTAAAAAGACAACATCCTGAATATGAAACACATAAAGCCCCATGTATAAACATTTCTTTTTCAATATCAATATTTATTTTTTTTATTTCATCCAACGACATTTCTCGTGCTAATACAACACGTGATACTCCTAATTTTTTTAAAAATTCTATTGAATCATTATTATGATTATGACATTGAGTAGAAGCATGAAGTTCTAAATTTGGAAAAATTTTTTTTAATATTTCAATTAATCCTAAATCCTGTACAATTATAGCGTCAACATTATTTTCATGTAAAAATTCAACATATTTTATAACCTCATCAAATTCTTCTTCAAGAATTATTGTATTGACAGTTATATAAACCTTAACGCCATATAAATGACAATATTTAATAGCTTCGATAATTTCATTATAATCAAAATTATCAGCATATTTTCTAGCGCCAAATTTTTTACCAGAAAAATATACTGCATCAGCACCATTATGTATTGCTTGATATATGCAATGAAAATTACCAGCTGGACTTAATAGCTCTACTTTTCTCATAAACTCACCAATAAAATTATATCATAAAAAATAAATATAGGCCAATTACCTATATTATCTAAATACCTCTAGCAAATTTCTAATCATACTTATTCTCTTACTAACCATGTCTATTTTATCTTTTGCAGTAAGCTTATATTCTTCTTTCATTTTTAAAATCATCTCATTAATTCTAGTACTATCACGTAATAATATTTTATACCAATAAGAATGATACTTCAGATATTGATACAACAAAGGATTTTCTCTTATTTTTATAATAGTTTCATTAATCATCCAAATCCTCATAAACAGGACTTTTTTCATATGGTTGTTTATATTCTTCCTTACTTCCTATCTGCTGAACCAACGAAATAGTTTTTTGAAGTCCATCGACAACTCTTCTTATTGACTCTAAATTAACATTTTTAATTAATGAAACTAACTCATCTATCGAAGAATCTCTATTATTTAAGTATTTTCTCCATACCCTATCATCTTCCCCATATAATGCGTATACTTCATATAAGTTTTGCCAACTATCGTTATTTTTGCGAACATAATCAACTAAACTAGGATTAGATTTAACAAATCTAATAAAATCTTCTTTAGCCATTATTACACCTACCTAATAAATAATATGCATTATTATAAATAGATGAACATAATAATAAAAAACTTTAAACTATATACTATTTTTCCCTAAAAACAAATAATTTACTAAAAATATAATTTAAAATCATTATTATTATTTGGACAATTATTTTAGCTAATTTATCTTGAATACTTAAAAAATCAACTAAAATAAACATAACAGCTACTTCAGAAAGCAACGAAAGAATTCTAGAACATGTAAATTCAAAAAATTCCCTATATATATTTTTTTCATTACTATGAAATACATATTTACGATTAGTAATATAAGCAAAAGACACAGCAACTATCCATGATAAAACTGTACACAATACATAATTTTGTAAAAATATTCGAAAAAAGTAATAACTTAAAATACTAACAACAGTAGTAAAACCACCAACAATTACATAGTTTACTATTTCCTGGTATTTTTTATTTAATTTAGCATATTTTTCTAAAATAAATATACTAAAAATTATTAAACTAATCATATTAACTCCTTCTAGATGAACTTTAATTATTTCTTAGATATTAAATACTTAAATATATCAAGTGATAATAATATCGTATCATGTCGTAAATAATTATTTTCAACAGTAACATAATCGTTAGAAATAATATAAACATCTTTTATATGCTTTCTATCCAAAATAACTGGGTCTTTTTGCTCTAAAGTTTCATATTTTTTTCGCATCTCCTCGCTAATTTTTCCGTCATTTGCTACAATTACATCTATTTTTCTTTTACCAAGATATTGATTAATTATATTAATATGATCACTTACCATTAAACCATCTGTTTCTCCAGGCTGAGTCATCATATTACATGTATACATAATTGGAGTATCTATTTCTTCTAACAAATCTATTATTTCTTTACATAAAAGATTTGGAATAATACTTGTGTAAATACTTCCCATACTAAGAATAACTAAATCTGATTTTCTAATTTCATCTAATACAGCATAATTTATTTTCGGTTTTTCTAAATAATATACTTTTTTAATTTTTTTACCACATTCTGTAATATTATGTTCACCCTCAACTACTTCACCATCAGACATTTTTGCTACTAATGTAACATTGTCCTCTGTCAAAGGTAAAATTTTACCATGCAAATTCAATATTTTGCTTATTGCTTCAATTCCATCTGACATATTACCAGTCATATTTCCCATAGCAGTAAGCAATAAATTCCCAACAGTATGCCCATTTAAATCGCTAGTAGTATTAAACCTATAATTTAATAATTGTTCAACCAAAGGTTCTGTTTCTGATAAAGAAACTAAAACTTTTCTAATATCACCAACTGCTGGAATGTTAAACTCACGTCTTAATCGTCCAGTACTTTGTCCATCATCACAAACAGATACTACTGCTGTAATATCAATAGGGAATTCTTTTAAACCACGAAGCAAAGAACTCATTCCAGTTCCTCCGCCTAAAACTACTACTTTTTTCCTCATAAAATCACCTCTAATAAATTATATTGTTAATATAACAAGTACTCAAAAATATTATTTTTTTATTTTTTTTTGATGACAATCACTACGAACAGTTGTACAATTACGTCCGTTTTCTTTACTCTCATATAAAGCTGAATCAGCTTGAAGTATTGCATCATCTAATAATAACTGACCACTATGGCTATGACAAACACCACAACTAATAGTTATTGATATATCATAATATTCATCTTTATTTTTTATAGAAAATCTTTTTTCTGCAATATTTTTTCGCATTCTATCTACAACATTAAAGATATCCTCTTCTTTTATATTTTTTAATAATATAATAAATTCTTCGCCACCATATCTACCAATTATGTCTTTTTTTCTAGTTGCTTCTCCTGGTGTTTGTCTCATAGATTTTTTTAAGGTGTCAGCAACCATCCGCAAAGTCTTATCTCCTATAACATGTCCGTAATTATCATTAATTCTTTAAAAATAATCTAAATCTGCTATAACAATCGCATAAGGCTCATTATTTAAATTAGCATATTTTACATAATCGCCAATTTCTTTAAGAGTATGACTTCTAATCATTAAGCCAGTAGTACTATCTATTTTTAAATCTTCAATAGTTTTCTCCAAATCATGAACTTTTTCCTTTAATGATATATAATCTAAAAAATCTCTTGTAACGTCAAAAACAATAGTATTAGATAAATCATCATCACTTTTCATTGTAATTCTATAAAAATATCGTCCGGATTTTTCATCATAAATAATTGGCATTTGTAAAGCATCCTCATTTCTTAAAGATTCAGGGAGTCCACTAGAAACATATAACTCTTGCCCTAAACCATTTTTAGAAATAATGTATACCCCTCTTCTACCTAAATCTTTCAAAAGTTTATTGAAAAATGGAGTCACATTTTCCATATTTACCTCTCCTTTAAATATTTATTGTAATGTTAGTTATCAATATTGATTATTTCGTATTCAGTATTTCCAAGACCTAATTTGAAAGCAGAATCAATAGTATGTATACCATGACGAGAATTCATTCTTTCAATTAATGCTTTTTTTCCAGGATCTTTAGAATTAATAACTGCATCATAGCAAGCTTTATCAATTGCAACGGGATCAAGAGAAGCAAAAATTCCAATATCGGCCATTTCAGGCTTATGTGGATTAGAATCACAATCACAATCTATTGATAAATTATTAGCTACGTTAATATAGACAATATTCTCTTTTTTCTTGTAATCAATTACTGCTTTAGCAGCATCAGCCATAGATTCTAAGAAATAATCTTGTTCTGGCAAATTTGACCATATTTTTAAAGGGTCAGTTAGCTTGCCTGCCGAATGAATATAAGCTTTACCATGAGTTGAAGCAATTCCTATTGACATATTCTTTAACGCTCCACCAAATCCTCCCATAGCATGGCCTTTAAAATGTGACAAGCATAGAATTGAATCATAAAGATCTATATTTTTACCGACAATATCCTTATCCAAGCGCAATCCGTTTATAACCGGTATTTCTATTTCCCCAAATTCATCCATAATATCACATGAAGCTATTTTCTTAAATCCATGTTCATCTATTGTTTTCCAGTGCTCTTTTGGATCTTGCCTTTTACCACCATAAGCAGTACAACATTCAATAATCGTTCCATTTAACTTATTTACTAACCCCGATATCAAATTAGGATTTAAAAAATTATGCCCGCCAGGCTCTCCAGTAGAAATTTTAACAGCTACTTTCCCTTTTAATTCAGTACTTAATTTATCATAAATCTTAATTAAACTTTCACTACTTATTTCGCTTGTAAAATAAACTTTTGACTTTTCCATATTTTCACCAATCCTTTATAACATAAATCTATCATAATTAAATAATATTGTAAATATTGCTTAAAAATTAATTTTTCAATTTGTAAATGAATAAATATAAAATTTTAGATAACATTAATAATATGAAGAAAATATTATTTACAGGTGCAAGAAGTGGAATAGCCAAAAATGTTATTGACAAATTAATTAAATTAAATAAATATTACATATATATTACAGTTCACACAGAAAAAGAAGAAACTTGTATTAAAAACATTTATAATAACACTAAAAATATTACATGTTTTAAATTAGATATCACAAAAAAAGAAGATAGAAACAAAGTCATTAATTTAAACATTGATATTTTAGTTTGTAACGCCGCAATTGGTATAAGTGGATCATTAATAGAAATACCAATTTATAAAGTTAAAGAAAATTTTAATGTAAATGTATTTTCGAATTTAGAATTAATACAATTAACCTTAAAAAATATGTTAAAAAATCAAAATGGAAAAATAATCATAATATCATCATTAGCAGGTATAATTCCTATTGAATTTTTGGGAAGTTATTGTGCAACAAAAGCAAGTATTATTATGTTAGCAAAAGTTTTACAAAAAGAATTAAAAATAGTAAATCCAAATATAAAAATAAAAATAATTGAACCTGGAATTTATAAAACAGGATTCAATGAAATAATGATAGATAACAAAAATATTGATAATTCTAAATATTTTAAAAGCAAAAAGAATGATATAGAAATAAAAGATTATATTATGTTTGATTTTTTAGCACATAAAAAACTAAATAGCATCTCTAAACAAATTATAAAAGCAATACAAGAAGATAATAATAAACTTATTTACAAAGCTCCATTTTTTCAAAGTATTTTTTCAAAAATATATCAAATATTTAAAAGCTGATAAAATTAAAACATTAAAAATTATAACATATAATATTATATGAAAATATATATTTTAATTATGAGCCCTATAGTTTTACAACTTCAGCATTTTTTATTGGAATATTATTAACTAAAACTCTAACTATTGATGAACAAGATAGTATTGGGAATTGGCTTCAATTAATAGGATTAACAATGCAAACATACTCTTCTCAAAAAACTACTTTAGATAATAATACAAACGAAAATAAAACTAATAACGATTCTAATATTGAATCGTTAAAAAAAACAATAAAAATTATTGAAGAGAAACTAGAAGAATTATCAAGTAATAAAGCTTAGTGAAAAATTTAAAAAAGTTAAATACTAAGTCTTGTCAAAGATAAATAAGTATGATATTATTTATTTACTTGATATTTTATGGCGAGATAGCTCAGCTGGCTAGAGCGTCCGGTTCATACCCGGAAGGTCGAGGGTTCGATTCCCCCTCTCGCTACCAATTTAGAAAAATTCCTAGGTAGAAATACCTAGTTTTTTATTTATAAATATTCATAAAAATTAAAAAGGAGAAAAATGAAAAAAGAAAAAATTTACAAATTATTTTATATTATATCCATTCTACTTTCTATTACATTTATAATTTTTTTGACTATAGATTATCTAAAATATAATCCTATAACTTACTCTACACCTTTTTATACTTTTATAATTATTAGAATTATAGAATTATTAATACCTAGTATTATACTATTCCTTATAGGTAAAATTATTAAAAATAAAATAAAATAAAACAATATACTATTAAGTTTTATTCCAAACATTAAACGATGTTTTATTTTTTACATTTACATATGAATAAGTCATTTATATAAAATAACTACCTTCTTTAGAAATATATTTTGTTATATCATCAATAAGAGATCCATCATACATAACAACTTCAGGATTTCCCTTTTTTCTTATATATAGGATTTCGTAGTTAGTATCTAAATTTTCTTTTTTTATTTAAGTTAGTAATATAAGTTATCAACACACATTTGTCTTTAATATTATTATCATTAGATTTTAAACTCATATTTCTCTCCTATTTTTACTATTACTTTAATTAACTTTTTATCATTTTCGCAATTATACCGTTATATACCTTAGATAATATAACTATTATTAAAATTAGCATTATTTTGACATTTTTATACAGAAAAACTTTAATAATAGATATTTTATATTTCTTTACAAAAATTTGACAAATACTTCTTTTTTTGTTAAAATACAAGCGAAATTTAAATTAATTAGGGGGAAATTTATGGAAAAAAGTTTAATCCATTTAATTGAAGAAATTAACTCATTAAACACTGAAGAAAGTAATAAAAAATACAATACCAAAGGCCTATCACCAAAAGTGAGAAAAGCTATAGAAGATATAGAAAAAAATAGAAATCATTCATGGTTTATTGAAATGTTTAATAGAAACAAAAATAATTTAGATAAACCAGCTATAAAATATCGTGGAAATAAAATTACGTATGCCGAAATGTTCACTAAAGCATACGAATATGCAAAAAGTTTAAAGCAAATGGGATATGGTAAAAATAGTGAAATTCCAATATGCATAACTAATATTCCTGAATTTATATATATGTTTCTTGCTACAAGCCTTATTGGAGCAAAAGTTAATATTGTTGCCGATTGGTTTGCTGAAGAATATTTAATTGATATATTTAATAAAACGAAAAGTAAAACAATTTTCATTGATGATTTATCATATTCAACTATCAAAGGTGCTATTAAAAAAAGTAATATAAAAAATATTGTATGTTTTTCACTAACAGACTCATTAAAAGATGGAATAAATCCATATCAAAACATAGATAATTTATTTCATAAATTTGAAAATAATATTAATAATATAAAAACTGATTTCACAGGAACATTACTAGATGTTAATGAATTTTTAAATTTAGGTAAAAATTTTAATGGAAAAGTTGCAGAAAAGGTTGATTTAGATGATGTATGCTCTATAACTTATACAAGTGGAACAACAAAACCTGGATATCCAAAAGGCGTAATTCATTCAAACCGAAGTTACATAACATTATCTAGATTTAAAGAAGCCGATGTATCTGGGATGCCTACAATGAAAAATTTAACAGTTCTAGCCCATATTCCTACCGATACACATATGGAATTATCATGTGCTATTTCTGATACATTTTATTGTAAATGTGAATTAGCATTAGAACCATTTTACTCTAATGAATGGTTTCCGTATTCATTGGTTATTAATAAGCCTAATTTTGTACCAGCAAGTGCTGGATTTTGGGGTACACTATGTAAAAAGCTTACTTTCGATCCTGTTTTTGAAAATGTAAATATGCCTTATTTAATGATTCCAACTGTTACTGGTGAAGGTTTATCTGAAGGAGAAGAAAAATTTTTCAATCAAACCTCAAGAAAACATAAATTTGGTACTGAAAAGTTACCATTTCCATTAGCTCCAGTAACTTTCTCAATAGGTGGAGGTACTACAGAAAGTAGTGGAATATTTGTTACGTTATATAAATCATTACAAGAAAAAAAATTAAATCATTTAATAAAAAATCAAAAATTAGGCTTAACACCACACAAATTTGTCGACGTTGCAGTATTAGATGAAAATGGGAATTTTTGCAAAAATAATGAGCCTGGACTCTTAGTTGCAAATAGTCCATGTGAAATGATTGGTTATACAGATGAAGAATTAAACAAGAATACACATGTCGTTGACAATAATGGAAAAAAATGGTTAAGTTTAGGAACTTATTCTTATATAGATGATACCGGAAGGGTAAAAATGAAAGGAAGAATGGGAAGTTATATAACACTATCAGATGGACAAAAACTACCATACTATCTTATTGAAGATATAATATTGTTAGATACTAAAAACGTAATGTCTTGCTCAGTTGTTAAAGAAAAAGATGGAAATATAGTTTGTCATATAGAATTGCAACCATTTAAAAAGAAAAAAGAAGAAGAATGCTGTAAAGGAATTATTGGAAGAATAGAAAAGACTCTTCCAGAAGAAATAAAAAATAATTTATTTATTAGAATGAGAGATAACATCGAATCATTTCCATTAGATCCAAGTGGTAAAAGAAGTTTAAGCACCTTATCTAAAACAGGAATTGATGACAAAACAATACAGTATGATGAATTCAAAAACAAGCTAAATCCACAACAAGGAAAAAAATTAGTATTAAAATAAGTCAAATTTAAAAGAAGATATTTTATTCTTCTTTCTTTTTTTATAAAAATTATATATAATTTAAGGTATAAAATATACTCATTAAATTAGAAGGTGATTATATGGGACAATGGTTTTACTTTATTCTTTGTGGATTATTATTTTCTATAGTACTAAATATTATTTATTTTACAAAAAAACATATAAAAACAGGTGAAACAAAAATATTTTCAGTTTTACTTGTTATTAATTTAATTAGTTTAATAAGTGAATTAGCTTGTACTTATATAGGATTTACATTTCCTGAAAATTCATTAATATCACATATTGCAACAAAAATGTTTTTATTATTTTTAATGACTTTTTTATTATATATGACATTATATATATATGTAATTTGTTATGTAACAAGTAAAAAACAAAATATAAAATACTATAAATTATTGGAAATATTATCGTATATTTTATGGTTTATTTGTTGTGTTGGATGTGTAATCTTGCCAATAGTAACTGGTAAAGGATATGCAACAGGACCAGCTGTTAATTGGGTCTATGCCTGCTCTACTCTTACTTTAATAGAATGGTTTATCCCTTTTATTAAAAATTTTAAAGACATAAATAGAAAAAAGGTTATTCCTCTTATCTTGTTTTTACTATTTATGTCGCTAATTTCAATCATACAAAAATACAATCCACAAATTACTTTAACAACTGTCATGGAATTCATGATAATATTCATAATGTATCATACAATTGAAAATCCCGATGTACAAATGATTTCACAATTAGAACTAGCTAAAGAACAAGCCGAAAGAGCAAACAGAGCAAAATCAGATTTTTTAAGCAGCATGTCACACGAAATAAGAACGCCACTAAATGCAATTGTTGGTTTATCAGAAGATATTGCTTCATATAAAAATCAAATTCCAAAAGAAGTTATCGAAGATACTGAAGATATCAGAAATGCCTCACAAACATTACTTGAAATAGTTGGTAATATTTTGGACATAAACAAAATAGAAGCAGATAAAATGGATATTAATGAAGACGTCTATAATTTTAAAAACGAAATTACTAATATGTGCAAAATTACTCAAACACGAATTGGAGAAAAAAATATCATATTTACTTTAAATATTTCTGATGATATTCCCTATGAACTAATTGGTGATAAAGGAAAAATAAAAGAAATTATTAATAATTTATTAACTAATGCTATAAAATATACCGAACAAGGAAAAATAAATTTAACTATTAAATGCATTAATAATTTGAATAACAATATTACAAATCTAATTATTATTTGCCAAGATACAGGTAAAGGTATTAAGAAAGAATTAATTAATAGATTATTTACTAAATTTGATCGATTAGATATAGAAAGAAATACTACAGCCGAAGGAACTGGATTAGGTTTAGCTATCACTAAAGCATTGGTTGATATGATGTCAGGAAAAATAAATGTTCAGTCCCAGTTCGGTAAAGGATCAATATTTATGGTTCAAATACCTCAAAAAATTAATACTCTTAATAAACCTCTTAATACAAAAGAAAACATAGAAAATAAAAATATTATATTAAATAATATTACATATGAAGGGAAAAAAATATTAATAGTTGATGACAATAAACTTAATATAAAAGTTGCGCGCAAAGCATTAAAAGATTTCAATTTTATATTAGATGAATGTTATGATGGAAGAGAATGTTTAGAAAAAATAAACAATGGAAATACATATGATTTAATATTAATGGATATAATGATGCCAAATATGAATGGTGAATGTTGCATAAAAGAACTAAAAAAAGATATAAATTTTAAAATACCAGTTATCGCTCTAACGGCAGATGCTATAGCAGGATCTAAAGAAAAATACATAAGTGAAGGATTTTTTGATTATATTGCTAAGCCATTTAACAAAGATCAAATAAAAGAAAAACTAGATAAAGTATTTGTTAATAAGTAAAAATAAAAAATTTCTTCATATATTATGAATTATTTTTGGAGTGAGCATTTGCTCACTCCTTTTATGTTCTTCATAAGGAGAAAATTCCTTATAAACAAAAAAGAACTAATTATTTTTTAGTTCCTTTTTTTATTATAAAAGATACTCCTTTTCTACTGTTTTCAATAGAAATATCATAGTTTAATAGGTTAAGTGTTTTTTTTACTATCGATAATCCTAAGCCAAATTGTCCATTTATTCCTTTTTTAAATGGATTAAAAATATCATTTACTAATTTTTCATCAATGTTAGGACCATCATTAAATAATGTGAGTTTATTATTTTTGACAGTTATTTTAATTTCTTTTTTTGCATATCTAATAAAATTATTTAGAATATTATCAATAATAGTTTCCCATAAATCAAAAGTTCCACTAAATTTACTATTATCAATTGAAGCATGAATCTTTACATCCTTCCTTTGATATTTAAATTTTTCAATTGAAGCATTAATTACTTCACTAATATCAATTACACTAATTGTTTCATTTTTTTTATCTTTCAAATAATCAAGTTTATTTAAATACAGAAGTGAGTATACTTTTTTTTCTAGTTTATCGGTTTGTTCTTTAATAACATTTAGTGCAGTATCTTTATCTTCGACTCCATCTTCAACTGCTTCTACATAAGACTTAATAACCGTGAGAGGGGTTTTAAAATCATGAGAAATATTTTGATACATATTATTCTTATATTCTTCCTGTTTTTTCAAAGATATTCGCATATCCTCAATAGATTTGGCCAAAGATTTAATTTCATCATCCGTCTTAAAATTTATTTTATGATCAAAATTATCATTTTCAATATTATCAATTTTTAATTTTAACTTTTCGATTTTTCTAACTACTACATTACTCCAAACAAATACTATCAATGCAATTAATAAAAAAGCAATAAGAAATAGAGATATAACTGTTATCATAAGATTTCCATGTATTTTACTTAGATAGTTTTCATTAGCAATAGCAACTTTTGTCGCATTCTCATCTTTAGAAAGATAGTAATAATAAGTTTTATCGTTAAATTCAAAACTTCCATATTCTTTTTCCAGCATATTCAAAAGTTCATTTTTATCTATATTAACTATCTTTGTATAATTATTACTAGTATAAATTTTCCCATCGACAATATATAAATAAGCAATTTCATTACTAACGTTACTTCCTTCTAAATCACTATTTATAATATCAAGTGGATTCTTTAAAGCATTATAAATACTAGATTCATATACAGGAGTAAGTGATTTTGGCAAAATAATTCCAACAGTAACTAAAACAATATCAAATATAATTACTAAAATTAATATTAATTGTCTTCCAAGTTTGTTTTCTATATATTTCATGACAATCTATATCCATAACCATATACTGTTGAAAGATTTAACTTAGGCATTTTCTTTCTTAATCTTCTAACTAAATCATCTACTGCTCTATCACTTCCAAAATAATCGTCTCCCCAAATATTTTTCAAGATTTCATCCCTAGAAAAAGTTTTATTTTTATTATTAAGAAGTAATAATAACAAATCAAATTCCAAAGTAGTAAGTTTTATTTCATTAGAATCTTCCTTAACTAACCTTTTATTTAAATCAATTTTATAAGCATCATATAAAATTTCTTTAACAGAATCTTTATCTTTATAAATCCTATTTATAAGTTTATTTGTTCTTAAAATTAATTCTTTAGTAGAATATGGTTTTGCAATATAATCATCACTTCCCATTTCAAGGCCAATAATCTTATCAATATCTTTGTCCCTGGCAGAAGTGAAAATAACTGGTACAACCTCATCCTTTTCACGAATTGCCTTAATAATATCATATCCTGTAATATCATCTTTTAACATTATATCTAATATCCATAAATTAGCAACATTTCCAATATAATCAATAGCATCATGACCTTTAAAAAATTGAATTACATTATATCCTTCTTTTTCTAAATATGTCTTTATCAAATTAGAAAGACTTTCTTCGTCTTCAACTAAACAAATGGTATACATACAATCACCTATTTCCTATTATATCATAAATTATCCACATCACCCCATTTCTTTTTTTAGTTCTATATAAATACTAAGAATGAATATATTGTTATATTAATTTGATATTTAACTCTTATTCGATAATCATCATCTCCTTTTTACATATTCAGTATATAACATAATTGTAGTGAAAATATTTAAATATTGTGGTAAATTATGGGAATTATTTAATTTCAAAATTTAAATTAGAAGTCATTTTTTTTACTAAATTGTAACTGTTAGCATGACTACAATGTGCTTTCCAAGAATTAAAACTTAATTGTACCTTTTTTAAATCTAAATTTTTACTATTAAATAATTTATTCCATTTATTAATCTTTCTTCTCATATCCTTTTTACATCTTTTTCTAACTAAAATATGAGTTTCATAAATTTTATAACCACAAAAATCAACACCTAATTTGTTAGGAAAATAATTAGACTTTTTATTAAGTGATAAGTTTAACTTTTCATCGAGAAATTTTATAATTATCTTATACATAAACAAAGATTCTTTTTTATCTTTTAAAAGCAATACAAAATCATCCATATATCTTATATAATATTTAACTTTTATCTTTTCTTTAAGATAATGATCTAATTCATTCAAATAAATATTAGCAAAAAACTGGCTGGTATAATTTCCAATTGGTATTCCTATACTACTATTATTATCACTTACTAATAACGTTTTTGTAAAATTTAAAAGGTATGAATCCTTTATGTATTTTTCCAATATTTTTAAAAGTAAATTATTATCAATACTATAAAAAAATTTTTTAATATCACATTTTAAAATATAATAATTGCCATATTTTCTTTTCATAATACGCATATACTTTTGTAATTCTAATACTGCTTTGTGATTTCCTCTATTCTCAATACATGCATATGAATCTATTATAAATCGAGGAATAATATAAGGTTTTATAAATTCTTCAACATACCATTGATGAACAATCCTATCTTTATATGGTAAAGACTTTATTAATCTTTCTTTTGGATATTTAACTACAAATTCTCTATATTTCCCTAATTTGTATTTTCCTTGTTTAATTTCACGCATTAAATTAATAATATTACTTTCTAAATCCAATTCAAATAAGATAACTTCTTTTTTATTAGCTTTAGACTTTTTAGCCCTTTTATGTGCATTTAAAAAATATACATAACTAAGTTTATCATAAAACACATTTTTTATTGTCTTGGGCATTTACTAATCCAACCACCTAGTAAATTTCCAATATTACATATCTTTTTACTCCATGCATAATAATTTTTAATCGAAATATATTTTTTCTTATAAGATACACGAATTAATACTTTTTGCATTTTTAAAATGATATCTAATCTATTCAAATTAATTAATTTTGTCTTATAATCATATTCTTTAAACGCCGATAAAATACATTTCATTCCATCATAAGTATTATTTTTAATCTGCGTAACTAATGATAATTTAACACTCTTAGGGTATTTTTCAGTAATAGATTCTACATAGTATATTAACTCTAAATACTGTTTATATATAATTAAATCTTCAACTTCTTTCATTTATTTTCTCCTTTAATTCAAATAAAAAATTCATAGCTTGGATTGGTGTTAAATCATTTAAATTAATATTTTTAATCATATTAATAATGTCATCATTTTTATAACTATTACAATTAATATCTTCATAATTTTCAATAATTTCAATATTCAAATTATGATTATTAAAAACATGCATATATTGTTCTAAAGAACAAGCAGGAAAACCACATTTATAAACATCTTTTGAAAATAAAGTCTTTTTCAAAACAACATATTCATTTATATAATCACAATCATCTTTCAAAAATATATAAAAGTTGCCATTCCGAAACAAATATAATTTATTTTTATCCTTATTTTTTAATGCTAAATATTTTTCATAAATTTTACTCATAATACTCCTTAAATAGAAAAGCAGTACAAAAAAACGTACTGCTTAATTCCATAACATATAGAATTCAAAAAAATTTACTAACCATATGCTATTGTTTAAATTTTCTTTCATTACTGAAAAGGAATTAGATTTCTATGATAAATGCAAAATTATAATCCGTAAATTATAATAATTTAAGCAAGTCATAAAAACTATATATCATAGTATGCACAAGACCAAGCGGAAAGAAATGTTGCTGTTAGCATGCCCGTTGTTGTTGTTGAAATAGAACGCACCAGCTCCAGAACCGTTGTTATAGTTGCCCCCACGGTTGAACCAAGGGTTGCTAGAGTTAACAAACGAAGAGAAATAAAAGAAACAAAAATGTTATCAATCTAATCCCTACATCATATATATAATATAATAATGCCAAAATTTAAAAATGCCAATTGCCAAAAAGGGAGCAATTGGCATAATTGAAATACTCTTCTACTATTAAATCTGTCTATCTATATGCTTCGATTATTTATTAAACCACAAAGATCAGGGTTAAGTTTTTCCACATGTGGAAAAACTATATGCACAAGACCAAGCGGAAAGAAATGACGCTGATAGCAGGCCCGCGGTTGCCGTTGAAATAGAACGCACCAGCCCCAGAACCGGAGTTATAGCTGCCCCCACGGCTGAACCAAGGGCTGCTAGAGTAAACAAACGAAGAGTTATCATTATACCATGAACCTATTGGTCTATTACATATTCCTGTTTCTCCACACTCTACTGCTGTTCCTGTTGTTTGAATAGTCCCAAATGGTCCCATCTCTCCTGTTGCATCTCCTAATATCCTATTTGCTCTATTTCCATTACTGTTTACTTTATAACTATCATAATATTTACTACTAGGTAAGTTTATACCATTTGTTATACTTGTTATACTACTATCTACTCCTGCTACAGGATTATCTCCAGTCGTATCACATGTAGGACATCCTAATGTTCCATTAAACCCTGAATTATAGATATTATGTCTTCCTGATAATGGTAATCCACTTTCGTCTACTTGTACTCCCATTACATATTCATGACTTCCTCCTGACATATCATATACTCCTGTTATATTTCCTGTTGTACTTGCTAAATATCCTGTCGTTGTATTATAGGCTTGTGTTACACTACTACTTGTTCCATAACCCTTATATTCTGGCCAATCTACAGTCGGTTCTTCTACTGCTGAATATCCTGTTTTGTGACTAGAATTATTATTTATTCTTATACTGTCACTTATTCCATATATAGATTGTGATAAATAGGCTACTGCTCCCCATTCTGTATTCTTCATCATATGAGATTCTAACTCACGCTTATAATTGTAACTTACTGTAAAGGCATTAGCTGGTTGTATATTTCTCCAACTGTAGACATTTGGTTTTACTATTACTTTATCTACTTCTGTTGTATTTTTATTTGCTCCAGATGTGCTTGTTGCTCCACTATATCCTGTCTCAAACTTTCCTACCCATAGTCCATTTGTATTGAATGCTAAGAATGCTGGATGAGTCATATAATCTCCTACTTCACAGTTTCCACTTTCTCCTGATATATTAGGTGTTGTACATTCTCCTTCTATACTATCAGTAGTATTTGTTGTTCCAAATCTTATCTCTATTGAATGTACTTTACTTTCATCTATTGTTGTAGTACTACTATAGTTTCCTAAATCCCATAGCTTATAACTATACTTCGGTATCCATACAAAATAACTCTCTATTTCTTCTTCTGGTATTACTTCTCCATTGTTATATGTTTTACTTTCATCTTTTAATATTACCGCATTTGCCCATCTTTTTTCTTCATAACTATACCACTTTGTAGAAGTATCTACTTTCTTTACTGTTCCATCATTTTCTATTGTTATTGGTATTAAGTTATTCTTTAATCTTGGATATGCTCCATTTAAAATACTTTCTTGATGCATTCCTATCATATCCATTGATAGACTTCCATCTACATATCCTTTTTCTTCTATATTTACTGTTGCTAACATCTCTTCCGCATCATTTATACTACAACTGTTCTTTAATACTAATATCTTTTCTCTTTCTCCTACTCCTATACTTGTTGAAATACTTGTTACATTATTCTCTATTCTATCGACATCTAATAAATCTTGATATGTTAAATATATTCCTGTATTACTTTCATCTCTACTTGTCCAATAATAGTCATACCCTGTTCCATCATATGTTACTACTACATAATATTCTTTCCAGTCTCCATATGGACTTTTTCCTCCTTTTTCCATTGACACACAACTTCCGGGTATATAATATGTTGTCTCTATATCATAGACTGGTATTTCTGCTGCATTTACTTTATTTCTTACTCCATCTATATATCTTGTTGCTGTTGTTATATAAGCATTTTTTCTTGATGATGATATATACTCTGTTACTGCTGGTATGGCTATTATCATTAATATTCCTAATATTATTATTACTGCTAATAGCTCTATTAAGGTAAAGCCTTTTATTTTAGTAAAGTGCCCCCCTCTACTCGAATATTTGTTTGTATTTCTACTATTCATACTTTTACCTTCTTTCTATCTTACATACTATCATTCTACTATATTTTAATTTAAATAGCAACTTTTTTAAACAAATTAAAAACTGTTAACTAATATGTTAACAGTAAATCAAAATTATTCTGATTTTTTTACATCATATTTTCAATCTTATTACTAGCTTTTTTAGTCATTTTTTCTATAGTGTTTTTCATATCATGAACACATTCTGGATTATATTTTTTATAAATCATCCAAGAAGCATATCCAACACCCATTAATGCTAGTATTTTCCATGCCTTATCCAAAAGATTCACCTCTTTAAAATATGATATGGTATTCTCATACCATTATTATTATGATATCTTTCATTTAATCTATACTAAATTTTTTAATTAATTTTTCTTTTATAGAAGTCTTTCTAATATCTTGTAAATTATTTTTACTAGCAATTCTTAAAGCATCTATATCACCAAGTATTATAAGATTATTTTTAGCTCTCGTTATTGCTGTATAATAAAGTTTTCTATATAACATTTTATTATATCCTTTTACAACTGGCAAAACAACGACATCAAATTCACTTCCCTGTGATTTATGTATACTTATAGCATATCCAAGTTTAAATTTATTAAAATTACTTGGTGTAAATTTTACTTGATTAGTATCAAAATCAATTATAATTTCTTTATTATCAATCTTTGATATTATTCCAATATCACCATTAAAAATTCTTTCTTCAGGCATATTAACTAATTGTAATACTTTATCATTTTCTCTATAAGTAAATTCACCAATCTGTATTTCTTTTTTATTATTACTTTTTGGATTAAAAATATTTTGTAAATACTTATTTATATTATCAATTCCATTTAATCCTTTATACATCGGTGCTAGCACTTGAAAATTTCTAAAATCATAATCTTTATATTTTAAACAAATATTTTCTATTTTTTCCAAAATATTCTCTTTTGTATCTATAAATGTCAAATCATCACTTATATTCATAATAGATTCATCAACTATTCCTTTATTAACATCATGTGCAATAGTAATTATATTTGAATCATTTCCTTGACGATAAAGTCTTCTTAAGCTAATAACATTTAATAAATTAGATTCAATCAAATCTTTCAACAATTGTCCTGGTCCTACACTAGGTAATTGATCATAGTCTCCTACCATTATAATCTTTGTATCTAATCTTAATCCCTTTAAAAGACTATTAAAAAGTGGTACATCCATCATACTTACTTCATCAATAATAACTATTTTAGCATCGCTTTTATTATACTCATTTATAGCAAATTTATCTAAATCTTTATTCCATTTTAAGAAACTATGTATTGTATAAGCTGGAAATCTTGTTTTTTCAGCCAATCTTTTACTAGCTCTACCAGTTGGTGCTAATAAAACCATTTCTTCATTCAATTTATCATAAGTTAATTTATTAACATCCCTATATAAATCAATTATTGATGACACAATAGTTGTCTTTCCTGTTCCAGGTCCACCAGTTATAATTAAAAAATTTTTTAAAATGGCATTTTTAATTGCTAATAATTGTTCGTCATTATAAACTATATTTTTATCTTTTTCAATTTGTGTTATATACTTATCAATATCATTAACTTTAAAGTCTTCTTTTAAAGAAAGATATTTTATTCTTCTAGTTATATTTTCTTCAGCATCCCACATTGACATCAATAAATAATGATCTTCTTCTTTAACTATTTTTATCTCTAATATAAGTTCATTTAAAATTTCAATAAAATCTTCTTCACTAATATTATTTCCTAAAAACATTATTGTATATTTATATATTTCTTCTATATTTAAATAGCAATGCCCTAATGTATTACATAATTCTTCCATTGTATATATAATAGCAGCTTTTACTCTTCTTTTATCACAACGCTCATAATCATGTTTTAATGCAATAGCATCTACTTTTTTAAACGTTATTTCCTTAATATCTTCTATTAACTTATAAAGATTTTCTTCAATTACTGAGTTAGTATTTACTTTATATTTATTATAAATAAGCATACTATCTTTTGTTAAAAAACCTAATTCATTAAGATTCAATATCATATTATAACTAGAATTATATTCTAATAAAGTATTGTGAAGTGTATCTATTTGTTTTTTAGTAATTTGGGGAATTAATAATAAATTATCAGGATTATCTATGATAATTTTTAAAGCATCACTACCTAAAAAATCAACGATTTTCTTTGCTGTTTTTTCTCCTATTCCCTTAAAAATTCCACTTGCTAAAAATTCTGTAATAGAGTCTTTCTCTTCTGGCATAACTCTATCAAAAAGTTCAACAGAAAATTGTTCTCCATACTTAGCATGATTAACAATATTTCCATAAAAAACATAAGTATCATAATCATTAATATCATGAAAATAGCCAGTAAAAGATATTTGCTGATTTATTAAATATTCAAATTTATTTGAGGACTCTTTAATTTTAAAAGTACCGACTGTATATCCATTATCATTTTTATATATAATTTTCTTTATATTTCCTTTTATATATTCATTCATAAGTCACCTCAAAATAATAGATAAAAATATTATAACACAGATAATAAAAATTAACTAAAATAGAAATTAAATTATAAAAATGCAAAAGAAAAAATTAGGTCATATGTAGTAGCATTTTTATCACTAACTAATAAACTATATTAGAAAAAGGAGGAATGAATATGTATTACTGTGGTGGAGGAAACTCTTGCACTCCAAATTTTCAAACATGTCCTATGCCAATGCCATCTTGTGGATGTGGTAATAATTCTTCATATGCAATAGTTTTAGTTCTATTTATATTACTAGTAATTGTACTTGGATCTAGATATAATAGATAAAAATATCTTTAAAATTTAATTAAATCATGATAAAATATCTACGTTGAGGTGATAACATGCTAAAAACGAAAGATATTTTAGATGAGAAAAATAAATTATTACGAGCCGTTAGTGAAGAAGTTAAATTTCCATTATCCGACAAAGATAAAAAAACTATCGATTTAATGGTTGAATATTTAACTAATAGTCAAATAGATGAATTAGCAGGAAAATATAATCTTAGACCGGGAATGGGAATGGCTGCTATACAGTTAGGAATTAAAAAAAGATATATTACTATTGTCCATGAAGTTGAAGAAGGTGTTTTTAATACTTACATTGTTATCAACCCTAAAATAGTTAGTTCTTCTGAAGAAAAGATATATGTTGAAGATGGTGAAGGTTGCTTAAGTGTTAATCGCGAAGTAATTGGAATAGTTCCTAGATGTGCAAGAGTCACAGTTGAAGGATTCGACATCAATGGTAAAAAAATAAGAATTAGAGCACGTGAAGAATTAGCTATTGTTTTTCAACATGAAATTGATCATTTAAATGGTATATTATTTACTGATCACATTGATAATAAAAACCCATTTAAATATCAAAATATGTATAGATCAATATAAAAAAGAGATTTTAGTCTCTTTTTTTTAATATATAACTGAAAATTCCACTTTCAAGGTCATTTTATCATCTATAATAGTATTTGCCGGTATACTTTGAGAAACAACATATCCTATTCCATTTGTCTCATAAGGTATATCCATTAAAAACGTTAATGAATAAAAGTCTTTGACACTATATCCAATAATATTAGGCATTAATATATTAGTACCATTAGTTAATAAAAATACTTTATCAGTTTTATCTATGATAGAACCTTTTTGAGGATATTGCTCAACAATTGTATCACCATCACCAAGAACAACAGCTTCAACACCATAACTATTTAACTTAGAAATAATGGATGTTTTATCTTTATTAAGATATGATCCAACTTCAAAAGTTTCTAATTTTGTAGAAGTATTCTCTTCTTCTTCATATATTTCCAAATATTTACTAACATTTTTTATTATTTCTTGCACTAATTGTTTTGTAGGCTTTGTACCATTTGTCGGATTTTTTATTGCTAAATAAATTATTACTTCTGGATCATCTCCTGGAAACATTCCTGCTAATCCACGGACAATTCCATCTGTATACCCTGTACCATTTTCATTAGCAACTTGCGCTGTTCCAGTTTTAGCAATAAAATCATAACCTTCCATATAATAATAGTATCCTGTAGAAGTTGATGAATTACCATTTATAACATTACGCATCAATTGTTTTATTTTTTCGACAGTTTTTTGACTAGCTACTCTTTCTATTTCTGTTTTTTCTCCTTGATATAATACTTCACCTGTATCAGAGTCAACAATTTTATCAATTATATATGGTTTTAATAAAACACCATTATTGGAAATAGCAGTTAAAGCTTTTATATTTTGAATTGAAGTAGTTGTTATTCCTTGCCCAAAACCAGCATTTAAAATTTCTGTTTCATACTTGAAATCGATTTTTCCTGAAGACTCATTCGGTAATTCAATTCCCGTTTTACTATCAAATCCTAGTCTTTTATAATATGCTTTTAACATATCAGCATCCATGTACTTATCAATTAAATTCATAATAGCAACGTTACTAGAAAGCGCAAAACCTTGATCATATGTTATATATCCCCAACCATTACGATCCCAGTCTCCTATTTGAGTTCCATCTTGTGCTGTAAAAATACCAGACAGATAAGTTTCATCGCCATTATAGACCCCATTTTCCATTGCTGCCATATAAGAAAATATTTTCATAGTAGAACCGGGCTCAAAGGCATAAGAAATATTTTGATCGAGATATGATACCATATCTTTTTTATTTGGATCAAATGATGGATATGTTGCACTAGCAAGAATTGCACCAGTTTTAGCATCTGCTAACATTATTCCTAACCAATCAACAGTACAATCTTCTAACATTTTAGCAATTGCTTGCTCAACAAATAATTGAATATTACTATCAATAGTTAAGTATACGTCGTTTCCATCGACTGCTTCAACTGTAACTTCACTAGTACCTGCTATCTTATAACCAGTTAAATCTTTTTGATATAAAGTATATCCGTTTTCTCCAGTTAATTTATCATTACAATAAGATTCTATACCCATTTCACCAACTAATTCTTGATAAGTTTCTCCCTCTTCATTAGTAACATCTTTTTTCTTAGCATAACCAATTGTATAGGATAAAAAATTACCATATGGATAATATCTTTGCTGTGTTTCAATAAAATCTATTCCAGGTAAATCTAAAGCTAGAATTTCATCTTTTTTAAGCTCACTTAAATTTTTTGCCTTGCTACCAAATTCTACTTGATAAGCATCTTTAGACATATAACTAATCAATTGTTCTTTACTTATATCTAATACAGTAGATAAACTCTCAGCAGTTTTTTCAACATCAACAACATGTTGAGGATTATTTTCATCCGTTGTTCTACTAGGTGAAAGATAAGCAATTAAAGTATATGACGAAACGTTTTGCGCTAAAATATTACCTTTAACATCATAAATCGTTCCTCTTTTAGATTCCAAAACTTCTTTTCTAGTAGTTCTACTACTTGCTAATTTTTGAATATCCACCCCTTCAACAGTATCACTCAATGATAAAATACCTACTCGAAAAACAATTATACAAAAAATTAAAAAAGCAAAGAAAACATAAATTTTGCTAAATTTAATATTTCTAAGCTCATTTTTCTCTTTCATTTATTATCACGACCTTATTCAACAGACTTTATATTATCATTATTATAACTTAAACCCTGTTCGTGTGCAACTTCAATAATTTTATCCAATGAAGCAAGTTCATTTATTTTCATAGATAAGCTCTCATTCTTTTTTTCTTGTGTTTTTATTTCTTTTTTAATTTGTTCTACCTCAATGTTTACTTTAGAAAAAGTAGCTTGTAAAAAAACAACTGCAAATGGAGATGCTAACATAAGAACAAAAGCAAAAGTATAAATTAACTTTTCAAATTTTCCTATTTTCAAAACTTTCTTCATTTTTTTCTTTTTCATTTTATCACCCTATTTTATTCTCTCAATTATTCTAAGTTTTGCCGATCTAGAACGATTATTATTTTTAACTTCTCCTTCACTAGGCTCAATTGGTTTTTTATTAACCAATTTAAAATTAGGAAGATAACAAGTAGGAATATTAGGCATGCCTTTAACTTTATTATCTATTTCTGTACATTCTTTAAATACATTTTTTACTATTCTATCCTCTAAAGAATGAAAAGTTATTATAGCTATTCTTCCCCCAACTTTTAACATCGAAAGCGCGTCTTTAATAGAATCTTCCAAAATATCCAATTCATTATTAACTTCAATCCTAATTGCTTGAAATACTTTACGAGCTGGATGCTTCTCTCTTTTTGCTTTCATAGGAACAGAATCAGATATGATTTGTGCTAGTTCAAAAGTTGTTTTAATTTTTTTATTTTCACGATATTTAATAATATTTCTAGCAATACTTTTAGAATATTTTTCTTCACCATATTCAAAAAAAATTCTTATTAAATCTTTTTCTGTATATTCATTAACAACGTTATATGCAGAAAAAGATGATTCTTTATTCATCCTCATATCAAGAGGTGCATCATAATGATAGCTAAATCCTCTTTCTGCATTATCTAATTGTACAGAAGAAACACCTAAATCAAATAAGAACCCATCGACATAATCAACATTTCTTTTCTGCAATTCCGTTTTTAAATTTGAAAAATTACTTTTTATTATAGTAAAATTTTTACCTATTTTGTCTAATTTATTTTTACTGTAATCGATAGCGTCTTGATCTTGATCAATGGCGAATAAGTAACCCCTTTTTATTCTTTCTAATATTCGACTAGAATGTCCTGCATATCCCAATGTACAATCAACATAAATACCGTCTGACTTCAAATTCAATCCATTTATTGATTCTTCTAACAAAACACTTATATGCATATTTATTCTTCTCCTTTTGTCCAATCAGAATCAAATAACGTTTCAGCAATATCGCTTAATTTCTCCTTATTACTATTATAAAAGTCATCCCATTTTTCTTTTGACCAAACTTCAATTCGATCTCCTACGCCAATAATCACGCATTCTTTCTTTAAATCAGCGTAGGAAATCAATGGAGAGGTAATATTAATTCGACCTTGCTTGTCAAACTCTGTTGCAGTAGCACCTGATAGGAAAAATCTCATAAAACTACGAGCATCCTTTTTCGTAAATGGTAAATTATTTAATTTATGGGTTATTTTTTCCCACTCACTTATTGAATAAATGAATAAACATTCTTCTAAACCTCTTGTAATTATAAAATTATCTCCTAAATCTTCACGAAACTTTGCAGGAAGAATTAATCGACCTTTATCATCAATACTATGATGAAACTCACCCATAAACATATTAATCCCCCACTTTTCACCACTTTCAACCACTGCTACTATCATATTACTATCATATTGCTTTTTTGTAAAGATTTATTTCAAAAAAAAAATCTCTTTACGTAAAGAGATTTATAATACATTAAACATTATGAAATTTTTACTTCTTTAAGAAAATAAAGATTATCTACTTCCCTAAATACATATGTATAAACAGGCAATTTATCTTTTATTTTATTATATAAACTTTCTATTTTTTCATCACTAGTAAAATAGTCTTCCCAATTATCATATTCATATGAGCTTATCAAAGCATTTTCTTTATTTAGTGAATCTTCATAAGTACCATAAAAGTTAGAAGTTATTCCACACACATCAGTACAATAATCACCAAACATTTTTTTCATTTTTACTTCGTATAAAATATCCCCATTAGCTTTTTTAATTTTTTTAACTGACACTGGATAAGAATATTTATCATAAATATACGAAATACCTCCATGTAAATGACTATTATCGCTATATTTATAATATTTTTCCTTTGAATCATATTCAAATACTGGTTCATTATCTATTGGACATAAAATGTCTTCATTCTCTATTTCATCGTTTCCAAAATAACGTTTATAAAATTCCAAAACTGCTTCTGCAGATACTAAAGATCCTTCCGAATAAAAATTTAAAGTCTTATCATACAAGTCATCCGTTTCAACAACAAACCATAATTTTTCTTGATTAGATAATGATGAAACCTTATATTCTCCTAAATAATCAAAATAAGAATAAGTTTTAGTTTTATATACAATGTTTATTGCATCTTCAGAATTTAAATCTAAATTAACACTTTCAATTACTCTATCAAATAATAACCACTTAAAAAATAATAATAAAACAATTAATAATAATAAAGTGATAACAGATATAAAAATAAATTTCTTTTTCTTTTCTTTTTCTTTTCTTTTTGACATTTTTCCTCCTATTTACTTAACATACTTTTTGTTTCAATTTCTTTTTTTAATAATTGAATAAATTCATCTAAAGAAGTTGTTATTGTATCATTTTTTCCATATTTACGATAGCTTATTATATTATTTTCTTTTTCATTTTCTCCTATTATCAAAGTATATGGTATTTTTTTAGTTTGACTTTCACGCATTCTATATCCTAATTTTTCATTTCTATCGTCTAGTTCAACACGAATATTATTGTTTCTTAAATACTCTTTAATTTTATTTGCATATTCACTATGATATTCACTATTTACAGGAATTATGTTTACTTGAACAGGTGCTAACCATAAAGGAAATGCTCCGGCATAATGTTCAATTAATATTCCAATAAATCTTTCAATAGAACCATATATAACACGATGCAACATTACTGGTCTTTTCTTAGAACCATCTTTATCGATGTAAGTTAAATCAAATCTTTCTGGTAAATTCATATCAAGTTGAATTGTTCCACACTGCCATACACGACCTAAAGAATCTTTAATATGAAAGTCTAACTTTGGTCCATAAAAAGCTCCATCTCCAGGATTAATTTTACAAGTATGTCCAGCTTTTTTACAAGCTTCTTCTAAAGCCTTCTCTGACTTATCCCAAATTGCGATATCTCCAATATATTTCTCACTAGGCCTAGTAGATAATTCTATATCATAAGTAAGATTAAATACTTTGTACATTCTATCTATGAAGTTTATAAGTCTTATTACCTCTTCTTCAATCTGATCTTCTCTCATATATAAATGTGCATCATCTTGCGTAAAAGTACGTACTCTAAATAACCCATTTAATGCCCCACTTGCTTCATGTCTATGGACTTGCCCTAATTCTCCTACTCTAAGTGGTAAATCTTTATATGAATGCAAACTATTTTTATATACAAGCATTCCACCAGGACAATTCATTGGCTTTATTGCAAATACTTTATCATCTATTTCACTTGTATACATGTTCTCACGATAATTATACCAATGTCCTGATAATTCCCACAAATCTTTATTTAACATTAATGGTGTCTTAATAAATTCATATCCCTCTTTAATATGTTCTTGATACCAAAAATTTTCAAGTTCATTACGAATAATCATACCATTATGTAGAAAGAACGGGAAACCTGGTCCATATTCACTCATCATAAATAAACCAAGTTCACGACCTAATTTTTTATGATCTCTTTTTTTAGCTTCTTCTAAAAAATTCAAATAATCGTCTAACTGCTCTTGTGTCTCAAAACAAACTCCATATATTCTCTGTAGCATTGGATTTTTACTATCATTTTTCCAATATGCTCCACTTACCTTTAATAATTTAAAATATTTAAGAAGTTTTACTGATTCAACGTGTGGTCCACGACATAAGTCTGTAAAATCACCTTGTGTGTAACAACTAATAATTGAATCTTTTTCCATATTATTTATTAAATCTATTTTATATGGATCATTTTTAAATTTTTCTAAAGCTTCTTTTCTAGTTAACTCTTCTCTTACTATTCTTTTCCCATCTTTTGCTAGTTTTTTCATTTCTTTTTCTATTTGAGGTAAATCATCTAAAGTTAATGATTTACCTTCTAAATCAATATCATAATAAAAACCATCTTCTATTACTGGTCCTACCCAAAATTTAGCATTTGGATAAAGATGCTTAACTGCTTGGGCTAAAAGATGAGCACAACTGTGATTCAAAATATTCAATTTACTATCTTCTTTAATATTTACCATAAATTCCTCCTAAAACAAAAACCCCTACATAACTGTAGGAGTGCATAACACGGTACCATCCATAATTTAACTTTTTTCATATAACGGATATATTACCGGAAACATCTTTCGAGTTCTGCTAACAAGTAGTAAATTATATATATTTTTATTATCTTACACCAAACGATAACTCTCTTTAAAAAAATATATATAACTGTTGTCTTGCATAACTGCATTTATAAAATAGATTATAACACAATTAAATAAAATGTAAAGTTTTATTTTTTTTAAATAAAATCTATAAAATAATTTTATAATAGAATATAATAGAATAAAGCAAAATCATGAAAGGAGTAGATTTGCTTAGCGCCAGAACTATATAGTTGACGAGGATAACAGTTATCGAAATTTCGGCGGATACTGTTACGGTTAATAAATCGTTAGATATAATACAAAAAACAAAATCAAAATTGTAACAAAAATTATATCGTAATAGAAAGGTTTTTATGTGTGGAATTGTAGGATATATAGGAAAAGAAAAAAATGCTTTAAACATTCTTATTAATGGATTAAAAGCTCTTGAGTATCGTGGATACGATTCTGCTGGTATTGCTTATTTTAATAAAAATAAAATAATTACAATAAAAGAAAAAGGGAAAATAGAAGAACTTGAAAAAATTATTGATTATTCTATTGAAAGCAATATTGGCATTGCTCATACTAGATGGGCAACTTGTGGTGATGCAACTAAAATAAATGCACACCCTCACTCATGTGGAAAAATAACGATTGTTCATAATGGAATAATAGAAAATTATGATGACTTAAAAGAACAAGTTAAAAAAGATAATTATAAACTTATCTCTGAAACTGATAGTGAAATAATTGCTGTTTTACTAAATAAATATTATGAAGAATACAATGATATTATTAAAGCAATTGTTAAAACTAAACAAATTATCAAAGGATCTTATGCTATTGCTATTATATGTGCAGATATTCAAGATAAAATATATGCCATAAGAAAAGATAGTCCATTAATTGTAGCAAAAAATGAAAATGCATCTTTTATTGCATCTGATGTACCAGCAATTTTAAATTATACAAACAAATATATGATATTAAATGAAAATGAAATTGCTATTCTAACTAATGAAAATATAGTATTTTTAAATGATAGCTTACAACCAATTAAGAAAAAAATATTAACATTTGAAGGTAACACTATCGATGCACAAAAAGGTCACTTTAAACATTTTATGTTAAAAGAAATCTTTGAGGAAAAAGATATAATAAAGAATTTAATTAAAAAATATAATACTATAGAAAAATTAGAAAAAAAATTAGGTTTTTTAACAAAATATGACAATATTACTATAATTGGATGCGGAAGTGCTTATCATGTAGGAATAATTGCAAAATATCTGTTAGAAGAATATGCAAATATCCCAGTTAATGTCGAAATTGCTAGTGAATTTAGGTACAAAAATAATTTTTTAAATAAAAAAAGCTTAGCTATATTCATTTCACAATCTGGCGAAACAGCTGATACATTAGCGTCTCTTAGAAAAATTAAAATTAAAAGTGTAGACACCTTAGGAATTATAAACGTACAAGAAAGTAGTATTGCAAGAGAAGCAGATAAAGTTATATATACTGAAGCAGGTCCAGAAATAGCAGTTGCGACAACCAAAGCTTTTATAGCACAATTAATTATTATGATTTTAATTACTATTTATTTAGGATATAAAAATAATATTATTACAAGAGATTTGTTAATTGAATTATTGACAAACATTAATAATTTAGACAAATACTTAAACCAAATTTTGAATAATTCCTACAAAGAAATAGCTAAAAAAATTTATCAAGCACAAAATATATTCTTTTTAGGTAGAAATATTGACTATGGTATAGCACTTGAAGGTTCTTTAAAATTAAAAGAAATATCATACATACATAGTGAAGCTTATCCTGCTGGAGAATTAAAGCATGGAACTATTTCTTTAATTGAAGAAAATATGCCAGTAATCTCAATAATTACCAAAGACAATATTTTCGATAAAACAATAAGCAACATAAAGGAAACAAAAGCTAGAGGTTCATTTAATATAGTAATTTCAAATAAAGAAGTAAATGATTCTGATGTTAATATACTAATACCAAATATTAATTCGATATTACAACCAATATTAGCAATCGTAATATTGCAAATCATCTCGTATGAAACGGCAAATTTAAAAGGCTGTGATATTGACAAACCACGTAATTTGGCAAAATCAGTTACTGTCGAATAATTACTAATTTCTAAAATGATTAAATAAACACTAATTTAATTTTATTTTTGATTTAAATTTATAAAGAATTCTACATTTTAATAAATATATAAAATCATTATGTAGTTGTTCTTTTATTTTACAAAAAAAATAGATTAGATTTCACATTTTAATCTATTTTTTATATAAAAAAACTTATTATGAACGCATATTTTTACTTATTAATTCTATTGGCTCAGAAACTTGTTTAATTCTTTCAATTAATCTTTTAGCTTTTACTTTATCATCATTTAAAACGAAGTGTTTTTCCAATTGCAGTAAATCATAATTCGAAGTAAAAAATACAGGTAATCCTTGATCCATACGATACTGCAAAATTGGTTCTAAGATTTCATCTCTTGACCATCCCGTTAAATATTCAGCTCCAATATCATCTAGCAATAACAAAGGGACATTTTTAATCAAATCAAATTTTTCAGCATAATTTCCCATTTCAAAAGATTCTTTAATAGTCCTAACTAGTTCAGGAACATGTAAAATTACACTTTTAATATTTTTTTTTGCCAATTCATTAAATAACGCTGCTATCAAATATGATTTTCCTACTCCAAAACTTCCATATAAATAAATACCTTTAGTTTTTTCACCCTTAAGATAATTATCAGAAAAACATTTCATTTTCTTTATTATTTCTATTCTACTTTTATCATCAGTATAGATATTTGAAATACATGCATCTTTCAATCTCAAAGGCATATCAAATAATGAAACATTTTCTTTGTATTTAGAATCAGATTTATAATGACAATCAATATAAGAAAAAACTAAACCATTATTATTATTTTGAGGTGCTAAAAAAGAACCAACAACACTGTTTTTACAATCATTTAGTCCTTTACAATGACGACAATTATTTATTTCTTCAGCAGAATCTTTTAACATTGAAGTATATTTACATAGAATTTCTTCTTTTAGATTAAGACTATTAATTAATTTACAAAAAGATTTATCTTCTTTAGCTTTCTGAAAATTAACTTTCAAATCTAAATCATTAACTTTAAAATCAAAATCTAATTTATCCATAATTATCACCAAATAAATTATAACAAAAACAAAACAAAAGTAAAAGAGCATTAACTAGTAATATTAGATAATAATTTAAAAAAATCAATTTTACTAAACAATATTACAATAGTTGCTAACAAAATAAAAGGTCCAAATGGAATAACTTTATTTTTATTTTTTACATAATTAAAAATTGAAATTGGCAATGCTAAAACACTTGAAAAAAAGATAGAAAAAAAACCGTTGCAAATAGATAATACTGTTCCAACAAAAAACATAAGCTTTATGTCTCCACCACCTAAACTTTCTTTTTTAAAAATTTTATTTCCTAAAAGCATTATTAAATACATTGTAGCAAAAAGAATTATCCCTCTAAAAACAGCCTGAAAACACGTAATGGCATTGTAAAAAATAAAATCTACTATAATTATACTTATTGAAAAGAAAAGTGTGATTTCATCAGGTATAATTAAATAATTAAAATCGCTAACTATAACTATAACAAAAAAAGAAGAAACTAAAATTGCAATTAAAAATTCTGGAGTAAGATTAAAAACTAAATAAGAAATAACAAATAATACACCAGTTAATAATTCAATGCCTGGATAGAACAATGAAATCCTGCACTTACACTTGCGACACTTTCCTTTTTGAATTAAAAAAGAAAAGATAGGTATTAATTCATACCATTTAAGCTTATGATTACATTTTGGACAAAAAGAACCTGGATAAACTATTGATAATCCTTTAGGTAATCTATATCCTACTACATTGAAAAAAGAGCCAAATAAGGTTCCTAAAATAAATATTATAATTAATAAATAAACTTCCATAAAATCACCTATAATTGGCCATACAAATCAAACATTGGCAAAATAATTGACATAATTATAAAACCTACAGCAACAGCCAGAAAACATATAATTATTGGTTCAACCAAGCTTTTAATTGTAGTAACAGCATTGGTATGTAAATTTTGATAATGATCAGCAACTTTTTCCATCATTAAAGCTAATTGTCCAGTAGATTCACCAGTAACCAACATTTCATAAGCAACTACTGGAAAAGCCCATTCACCTTTAAATGAATCACTAATTTTTCCACCTTTACTTAAAGTTATAAGAGTTCTATTAATTATTTCCTTATAAATTTCATTATTTGATAATTTGGAAAGAATTTCCATACTATCTGTTATAAATACACTATGATTAAGTAGTGAAGCAAAAGTTCTGGTAAGTGTCGCTACCTCGTTATAAATAATTACATTACCTATTACTGGTAAATGCATATAAAATGTTTGCATAGTTTTTCTAAATTCTTTAACATTTTTAAACATAAGTCTATATATTATAACAATAGCAATTAAAACTAATAATATTATCCACCAATATGAGCCTAAAAAATCACTAGCATTTATAATGAAAACAGTAATAGCAGGAAGCTCTGCGTTATTAGAAGCAAACATATCAACAAATTGTGGGACAACATAAATGATAATAAATACAACTGCAATTATTGCAACGGTTAATATAACAGATGGATACACTAAAGCAGATATCATCTGTTTTCTTGCTTTTTCTACTTCAGTATAATATGCAGCCATTTCATCCAAAGTTCCAGCTAAATCACCAGTCATTTCTGAAGTTTTAACCATATTAATCAATAAAGGGGGAAAAGCATTATTTTGTTTTTCCAAGGCAATAGAAAATTTTTCACCAATAACCAATTCATAGACAACTTTATTAAGAATCTTTTTGTTCATAGCATTTGTCGTCTGTTTAGCTAAAATACGAACAGAATTTATCAAAGGAATACCGGCTTTTATATATGTAGATAACTGCGTAAGCATAAATGATAAATCACCATTTTTTATTTTAGAACCAAAAGTGACATCAATATCGAACTTACTTCTTTCTTTAATTTCAATAACCTCATATCCTTCATTAGTTAAAAATACTCTAACGTCATTAATAGAAGGAGCTTCAAAAGTATTAGAAATTATTCTTCCACTGGAATCTTTTACTTTATATCGATAAGAAATCATTTTTTGATTTTTAATTTTTTCTATTCTTTTCTCTTCGTCAACTTCTGACTGATTACGATACTCTTTACTTTCTTTTTGAACTCTTTGTAATTCTTCTAAAAGCTCGTCACCAGACTTTTTTTGAATTTGAAATGCATTTGAATCTTTCTTCAAAATACCAATCAAAAATGAAAAACCATGGGCTGCTTTTTTAAATAAATTAGGTATAAATTTTAATATATGACTACCAAAATTTTCATTAGAAATAGCTTTACCAGTATCCATATTTCACACCTCTTATTATTCTCTAAAATATTATATAAACAGTATACCACAACATTCTTTTTAATTAAACTTTTTTTTAAAAAAACATATAATAATGTAAAGGAATGATGTATTTTGTATAATAATAACTTTTATCCATATTACAACTATGGATTTAATAACCAAAGTTTTTTTAGCAAAGCATCTGCATTTGCTAATATTTCAAAATTAAATTGGAATAATATTCTAAACAGTACTCAAAAAACATTAAGTATTATAAATCAAGCAATACCTGTTATTTATCAAATAAAGCCGATATACAACAATGCCAAAACAATATTTAAAGTAATGAATGCTATAAAAGAACCAGAAAAAAACATAGTAAAAAATGTTGAGAATCAACCTCAAAAAATGACTAATACAGACAATACAACGATGCATAACAATGATAGTCCCACATTCTTTCTTTAATAAAAATAAAACTATATAGCAAAAAAAATATATAGTTTTATTTTTATATCAAAATGCAAGAGTTAAGCGAAAAGATTCTCTGTTTATATTACCAGTACTACTACTAATGCTAAAAATTCCAGACCCTGTACCATTATGATCTCTGCCACCACGCCAAGACCAAGGCTGCAAATGGTAAATAAACCAAGAATTATCATTATACCATGAGCTGATTGCTCTACTACAGATTCCTGTATCTCCACACTCACTTGCTGTACCTGTTGTTTTCACTATTCCGAATGGTCCCATTTCCCCTGTTGCATCTCCTAATATTCTTCTTGAATGGCTATTATCAATGCTATCATACTTATATGCATCATAATATTTACTATCTGGAAAATCTATCCCATCTGTATAGCTGCTTCCATCTTTCAATGTTCCATTAAATCCTGAATTTGCATAAAAACTAGCACCTGACATTAAATTGCCATTTGCATCTTTCATCACTCCCATTACGTATTCCCATGTCCCTCCTGACATATCATATATTCCTGTTATATTTCCTGTTGTACTTGCTAAATATCCGACTGTTGTATTATAAGGTTGCGTTATACTGTTATCTGTCCCAAAATTATCATGCTCCGGATAATCCATTATTGGTTCAGATACCGCCGAATATCCTGTTTTCATGCTAGAATTATTATTTATTCTTATTTCATCATTTATTCCATAGACAGAATGTGATAAATAGGCTACTGCCCCCCATTCTGTATTCTTCATCATATGAGATTCTAACTCTCTTTTATAATTATAACTTACTGTAAAGGCATTGGCTACTTGTATTCCTATCCAACTATATACATTTGGTTTTACTATTACTTTATCTACTTCTGTTGTATTTTTTGATGCTTCACTTGAACTTGTTGCTCCATTATATCCTGTCTCAAACTTTCCTACCCATATCCCTGTTGTATTGAATGCTAAGAAGGCTGGATGGGTCATATAATCTCCTACTTCACAGTTTCCACTCTCTCCTGATATTCCTGGAGTTGTACATTCTCCAGAAACACTATCAGTAGTATTAACAGTTCCAAATCTTATCTCTATTGAATGTACTTTACTTTCATCTATTTCTGTCCAATCTGTATAATTTCCTAAATCCCATAATTTATAACTATACTTCGGTATCCATACAAAATAACTCTCTATTTCTTCTTCTGGTATTATTTCTCCACTAACATATTCTTTATTTTCATTTTTTAATATTACTGCATTTGCCCATCTTTTTTCTTCATAACTATACCACTTACTTGTTAAATCTGCTTTCTTTACTGTTCCATCATCTTCTATTGTTACTGCTATTAATGGTTCTTCTAACTTCGGTTCTGTTCCATTTAATATTTCTTCTTTATATCTCTGACCATTAACTGTTGCTTCTCCACTTATCGATAATTCAGCATTAAAAGCTCCATATCCTATTGATAATCCTAAAATTGTTATTGTTATTAAAAACATTATTTTTGG